>JBKGYS010000064.1:0-13774 GCA_046545955.1 Spirochaetales bacterium
CCTCGGAAGTCAGAAAGCTCGCCGAGCGAAGCCAGCAGGCGGCCGGCGAAATTTCGGAGGTGTCCGAGCGCAGCGTGGGTATAGCCGAACAGGCGGGAGAGATGCTGCAGCAGCTCGTACCCGACATTCAGAAAACCTCCGAGCTCGTGCAGGAAATAAGCGCGGCGAGTGCCGAACAGAACAGTGGGGCCTCGCAGATTAATCAGGCGATCTCACAACTCGACCAGGTCATTCAACAGAATTCCTCGGCTTCCGAGGAGATGGCCTCCATGGCCGAGGAACTCAGCAGTCAGGCCGAACAGCTTCGTACGACGATGAGCTTCTTTGCACTCAGCGACGGTGCGACCGCCCGGCAGCTGCCCGAGCAGACGGGGGGACACCGCGTCGGCGCTGCCGCGAGCGGCCCCGTACGGATCGAGACAACGGGCGCGCAGGCGGGACGACAGCAGAAGCCGCAGGCGCGGCCTACGTCGTCGGAGCAACCGCAACCGCGACGCAATGCACCCGAAACCGGAATAGCCTTAGCCGATGCAAAGGTTGCAGACAACGGCAATGCCGACGATGATTTTGAATCGTTCTAAGTAAGTAGCCGCCTTGCAACACGGTGGCAGCTGCTCGACGATGTAAGAGCGAGCGGAAGACCGAGTATACAGCGCACGATTCGCGGGGCGCCCACCGGGCGACTGCGAAAATACGGGTATCCTGCGACAACCGAATGCGACTGGGTACTCGAGGTGAGCGTAGTGCTTGCGGCCGTGGGTGCAGGCAACATTGCCGGGCCGGTAACACTGCTCCAACGGCAGTTCGCTTGAGTAGCGAGGGGGCGACTTGACCGCTTACGCGGACATCCAGACCCAGGACGAAATCGGGCCAGGCAGCCCAAGCTCCAACGTTATGATCGAGCGTATACGGGATCTCACGCACTACGATCCGGTGACTGGCATCCCCAATCGCGGTGTCCTCCGGGAGCGCCTCGACAGGGCGCGCGCTGTTGTATCGAGTATCATCGCGATGGGAAACGCAACCTGTGTAAACCTTATCGCCGAAGGGTTCGAAACCGAACGTCAGTCGCGGTTTGTAAAGGAAGCCGGGTGCCGCTGTGCGCAGGGATTCGGCTTGGCCGCTACCACTTCGATGGAGTTTCTCTCGGCTCACCGCGAGCTTAAACCGGGAATGCCGGTCCGCGGTTTCAAAGCGCGAATCCGCCTACCGCCGGGACCGGTACCCGTGTTCGGCGAGAAAACGGATAAGCGTGGCCGGGTTATCGGCGCTGAATCCGCCGATACCCCACTCAACGTAGCGCCATAGATCGGTCCCGGGTGCTACGCCGCCTATGTGCGTTACAAGTCCCGCCTCCGAGGCACGCCGGATACGCTCCTCGTACGCGAATCGGGACCGTGTGGTCCAACCGTAGATTCCCTCGGATATCGCAATCTCGAGGCCATCCACCTCGGCGGGGTCCGACCAATCGATAAGAAGCAGACGCCGCGACGGATTGACCGACCTTACGGCTCGTAGCGCGTCTATAGAAAAGGAGGAGAACACCACGCGTTCGCCCGCCTCTTCTTCGTCTACGACGCCTAGTGCTGTCGCTATTGTTTCTCGGACTTCTTCAACAGCGACATTCACCACCTTTATCTCAAGGTTGAGCGTGACCGAAGCATCGGCAAGGCGGATAACCTCGCGAAGGGTCGGAATGCGCGCTCCCGCGAATTCCTGCGATTTCCACGAGCCCGCGTCGAGCCGACGCAGTTGGTCGAGCCTGAACAGGGACACCGGACCGCTGCCGTCGGTGGTGCGGTCAACGGTACTGTCGTGTATTAGAACGACCTCGCCATCGCGCGTGAGCGAGAGATCCATTTCGAGCCGGTCCGCCCCAGCGTCTATCGCGGCCTGAAAGGCGGGGATCGTCTGCTCGGGATAGTCCGAAGAAAAGCCGCGATGAGCCTGCACAAATATGTATCGCTTATCTGCCACCGGCTTCCCCTTCCCGATAGCCGTGTCGCTCAAGGAAGTCAACAAGGGCCTCCGGATCATCGGAGCTGAACCCGTCTATGCCCCAGGAAACGAGATCGTGCAGTTCTCGTCCCGGAGACGCACCGGTATGGACACTGAGGCCGGCCTCCTCGGCGCGTTCAATGCGCTCCTGCGTAGCGTATTCTCGCGAAGGTGTCCAGCCGAAGTAGTCATTGTTAATCGCAACGTCGAGCCCGCTATAGCTCGACGGTTCGTTCCAGTCTATAAGCATAAGTCGTGCTTCCGGTTCGACCGAACGCACTTCGTCGAGCGCGAAGCGATCGAAAGAGCTGAAAAAGACCCAGTCAAGCGCCTCGTGTTCTTTCACTATCTCGATCGCCCGCTCGACGGTCCGGTTCACTTCGGTCCCCGAACGCCCGGACGTCTTAACCTCGAGATTGACGGTTGCCTTGCCGTCTACAAGCTCGAGCACTTCCTCAAGCGTAGGAATTTCCTCCCCTTCGAACCGGGATGAATGCCACGAGCCCGCGTCGAGCTGCTTGAGCTCATCGAGCGTATGCCCAGCGACGCGTCCACTACCGTCGGTCGTCCGATCGACGGTTGAATCGTGTACAAGCACAATATGGTCGTCCTCGGTAATCGCGAGATCCATTTCGATACGATCGGCACCCGCCTCCAAAGCCCCTTCGAAAGCGGCAAGCGTGAGTTCAGGATACTCGTCGCTCGCACCGCGGTGCGCCTGGACGAATACGTAGTCCGCCGGCTCCCCGGCGCGGCCGGCCTGGCCGGCACACCCAGCGAGCAATCCGGAGACCGCAACAGTCGTCACGCCGACGACGACAAGCCTCCGTCTCCACGCGGCAAACCGCGCCGCCTTAAACATCGACCTAAAATTTCTTCGATTGCTTCTGTACATTACTGAAACCCTGTCTTGGTAATACCACGAATGAACGCGCGCTGCAGCAGGACAAACATTACGATTGTCGGCGCCAGCACAAGTATCGAGGCCGACATGAGGGCACCGTAGTCGAGCACACCAAACTCGCCGGTGAGCCGGTCCATCTGAATCTGAATCACCCGGATCGACTCGCTATTGGTCATAATGAGCGGCCAGAGAAACTCGTTGTAATTGGTAATAAAAATGAAGACGAACACCGTCGAAAGCGCCGGTTTGGCCAGCGGTACCGCGATGGAACGAAGAAATCGTATCCGTCCGGCACCATCGATCCGCGCGGCATCCTCGAGCTCGTTCGGTATGGTCTTGAAAAACTGCCGCATCAGGAAAATCGAAAAACCACTCGCCCCCTGCGGAATAATGAGCGCGAGGAAGGTGTCGAGCCACCCGAGACTACTGAGAATGAGGTAATTGGCAGTCAGGGTCACCGTAGTCGGAATCATGAGCGTCGCGACAAAAAGCGTGAAGATCAAGTCGCGCCCAGGGAATCGCATACGCGCAAACGCAAATCCGGCGAGCGATCCGGTCGCGCATTGAAGAGCCGCGGTCGATACTGCGACGATTAACGAGTTTCGCAGCGTGTGCAGGTAACGCAGCGATTCGAACGCCCGGGCAAAGTTACCCCAGCTGAGACTGCGCGGCAGGCTCCAAACACCGGCGGAGATCTCACTCGGAGTTTTCAACGCCGACAAAAATGTCCACAAGAATGGGAAAAGCCATATCGCTGCGAAGACACCGAGAAACGCAGTAAGAAGGATCGATGGCCTGCGTTGTTCGGTCGGGGTCTTCCCGGACGGAATCTGCCCGGGCGCCTTTCGGAAAATATCAGCGGTCGTAGACAACACGTCCTCCATATAACCAGCGAATGAGAAGCGCCATTGCCAGAAGCGAAACGAACATAACGACCGACACAGCGGATGCGTAGCCGAACTCCGTACTCTCGAACGCCCGCGTGTAGAGATAGTACACGAGCACCTCGGTCGACCGGCTTGGTCCCCCTCCGGTCATCACAAACACGGTTGTAAAGACCTGAAAAGAGTTGATGACCTGGAGCACGAGTACAAGATAGGTGGTCGGCGTAAGGAGCGGGCGAGTAATGCGCCAGAACCGCTGCCACGAATTCGCGCCGTCGATTTTCGCCGCGTCGTAGTACTGATTCGGTATGTCGAGAAGCCCGGCAAGGTAAATGACCATGTAATAGCCGGTACCGGTCCACGTCACCAGGATCACAATCGCCGGCATGGCAAACATGGAATCGCCGAGCCAGTCGATACGCGGAACTCCGATGCTTCCGAGAATCGAGTTCAGAGCCCCGAGTCGTGGGTGGTAAATCCAGTTCCAGATCACCGAAAGCGCGACCAGCGAACCGGCCACCGGAAGGAAAAAGACAGTCCGGAAGAACGCGCGATATCGTACCGCGCCGGCGACCGACAACGCGAGAAGCACGGCAAGCACAATCTGGATCGGAACACTCGCAGCGACAAAATAGACGGTGTTCCATACAGCGTTCCAGAAGCGCCCGTCTTCAAGTAATCGCTCGTAGTTTTCCAGACCAATAAAATTGGAGACCGGACGCAGAAGCAACCGGTCGGTCAAGCTGATCTGAAAGACATCCAGAGCCGGGAGATACTGAAACGTGAAAAGGACGAACGCCGCGGGCAATATCATGAGATACGCGGAGGCGCTCTCCCGCCAGTCCGTTCGTACAGGGTTTACATTTCTTAGCTTCGGTTTTAACTGCTTCATGGTTGTGTCTTGTGAAATAGCTCCGGCCGGGGCACGACGCGGAACGCTGCCCGTAATCGCTCGGTTGTCGGTTGTGGACAGACGCAGTACGCGGCTGTCCACAACCGACAGCGCCGGCCCTCGTGCGTCAAGCACGAGCACCGGCTAAAGTCGGCAGAGTCAGCCTCTGTGCTCGGGTCGGCTGGTCAACGACCAATACCGTACACGCGGAGAAGGCGATTCGCCTCTTCCACGGCATCGTCGAGCGACTCCTGCGGGTCAGTGCCGTCGAGAAGGATCTCTTCGGAAACGAGCGTCTGGAGATTGTGCACTTCGCCCCAGAACGGTACGAGTGTTCTCGGAGAAGCGTATGACTCAAGCTGATCGTAGGTAATTTCGGCCTCGGGACGTTCCTCGAAGCGTTCCTGCATGCGATCAGACTCGACCGTTTCGCGCAGCGGGGCATGATATCCGGTTGCCGCGGCAAAGTCATAGCCACGCTCACGGACAATCCACTTCAGGAACTCATAGGAAGCCTGGTGCAGCTCGGGGTCGTCTACATCGAAGATGTAGAAGTTTGCGCCACCGATCGGAGCGTACTCTTCTTCTCCCGACCACAGAGGAGCGGCACCTATATCGAAATCGGCCTGGTCAAAGTACGACTCGAGGGTTGCGGTCGACTGAAAGACCATTGCCTGGTTTCCCGCGAAAAACTCATCGTATGTAGTCCCCGTATCCATGGGTACGGCGACATCCTCTTCAACGAGTGTCAACCAGTACTCGGCCATCTCAACGCCTGCATCGTTGTTAAAGACCCATTCCTCGCCGTCGTCGGAGAGAAACTGTCCGCCGGCCTGTCCGAGCCACGCGTCGAACATCCAACCCGGATTCGTCCTCAGTCCGAACGCCCACTGTTCGAGTTCATCGTCGTCATTGTACTCGGCGAACTCCGGTCCGATCTCCAGCAGCTCATCCCACGTCTCGGGCACGTCCTCGTCCGGATCGAGACCGGCTTCACGGAACATGTCACGGTTATAGTAGATGATCGGAGTGCTCGTGTTATACGGAATGCCCCACACTTCGTCGTCGATTGTGACCGTACCGAGAAGACGCTCGAAAAAGTCGTCGAGATCGAGCTCGGGGTCGGCGTCCACAAGCGGGCCGATCGGCACGAGCGCCTCGGCATCGACGAATCCGGCCCCGCGCGTCTGCTCAAACATGGAGACGTTCGGCGGATTATCGTCGGCGACCGCCGATTCGGCTGCCCGGAGCGTATCCGTGTATCCGCCCTGGTAGGAAACGTTTACGGTAATATCGTCCTGAGACTCATTAAACTCTTCCACATAGCGTTCAAAATCCTCGGCGCCTGCGGCCTCGCTGAGCGAATGCCAGACATCGATTTCGACATCGTCGACCTCGACCGGGCCGTCCTCGGCGTCCTGCTCTTGCTCACCGGCGGCGAAAAGCGAGGCAGCGGGAAGCCCGATCATTGCGATAGCAATCAAGGCGATTGTGCATCGCCTTTTTATGTTGGTGTACGTGCGCATTAAGTGCACCTCCTCGAAGATTTTGGAAATAACCGGCGTTTCAGAGTGTGAATATCCGGAAAAATATGTTTGTTAAGGATGAGTGAGTTCCGTTAGTCGTTAGTTAGCGAAGCGTTAGCCAGAGATTAGTGTTATGTTAGATTTCTGTTAGGCGGCGTTATCAGACATTTACACGAACGCCACCGTGAGAATGCCCAGCGGAATGAGATAAAAGGCGAACAAATAAAGCCGTCCGCTTCGTATGAGCGTGAGCAGTCCCTTGAGTGCCACGAACCCAACGACAAGCGAAGTAGCAAATCCAGCGGCAAGCACGCCGGGGCCGACCGCCGCGCTCAATTCCTCCGCCTCGCGAAGGGTAACGACCAGCGCGCCGAGTACCGCCGGGACGAACACAAGAAACGCGAGCTCGCCGGCACGTTCACGGCTCAAACCGGCGGCGAGAGACGCGGTAATGGTAATACCCGAACGCGAGATACCGGGAACGACACCGAAGGCCTGCGCGAGCCCGACAAACGCGCCGTCCCGGACGCGAAGCGTATCGAATCCGCGCGAACCGTGAAGCCTGCGGCTGAGTAGCAGAATCCCTCCGGTAACCACGAACATTACTCCCGCCAGCCTCGGATAGGAGCCGAGCCCCAACCGCTCGATTCCCAACCCGAACGCACCGGTTACCACCGTAGCGACGATAATCGCGACAGCGGCTCTCAACTGCGCGTTGTCTTCGGCCTCCCGCGCTCGCCCTGAAGCCCACCGCCACAAAGCCGCAAGAATCCGCAGTACTCTTCCGCGAAATACGCCGAGCACCACTACCAGTGTTGCAACGTGCAGCAGTACATCGTACAACACCGGGATTTCCCCGAGTCCCATAAGGCTACGCACAACCACAAGATGTCCGGAACTCGATACTGGAAGGAACTCGGTTATTCCCTGAAGAACTCCGAGGAGTATAGATTCTACGTACGTCACACACTGTCTCCCGGGTAGTAGTAGCACTCGGCGCCCCCCCGAGCCGGGCCGGCGCCTCGTGCAATATCGGACCATACCCGGCCGTCGACCCTCGCGACAAGTCAGCGTTTCGAAGACTTGCTTCTCCGCACCCTGAGATTCGCCTCCGTTTGCGTAATCCCCGATCCATGTCGTATCCCCGACTTACCTGCCTGGTTCAGGTGTGATACACTTTGCAATCTTTACAACGTCAAACGACCAGGCGGGATCGAGAAGCCCCCTTGAGAGCGCATATTTATGTCTAACGAAATGAAAGTCCCGCGGAAGTTTTCTTTTTCCGTAACGCCCATGAGGATCGCGCTCGTCATCATCGCGGCGATCGTTCTCGCAGGCGCGGCAACCAGCTTCTTTATGGTCGACCAGACCGAGGAAGGGGTAGTACTCCGATTCGGACGCTACGACCGAACCGTCGGGCCCGGCCTGCAGACGAAACTGCCGTTCGGAATCGAGACTCATGAGACGGTCGCAGTGCAGCGGGTCCAGACGGCCACCTTTGGTTTCCGCACCGAGACGCCGGGAAGCTCGGGGCAGCGGACAGAGTACGAGGAAAGGGATATCCCCGAGGAAAGCGTTATGCTCACCGGTGACTTGAATATCGTGGATGTCGAATGGATTATACAGTATCGTATTGACGACCCGCGGGCGTGGCTTTTTAACGTTCAGGATCGCGAAAAAACAATTCGCGATATTTCACAAAGCGTCATTAACCAGCTTGTCGGCGATCGGTCCATTTTTGCTGTCCTCGGCAGGGGCAGGGGACGGATCGAACAGGAAGGCCTTGACCAGATGAACGAGGTACTCCAGGGCTATGAGCTCGGCATTCGGGTTACACAGGTACGCTTGCAGAATATCGTGCCGCCTTCCGGACGGGTTCAGGATGCCTTCGAGGACGTAAACCGGGCCGTCCAGGACATGAACCGGCTCATAAACGAAGGCCGCGAGGAGTACAACCGTCAGATTCCGAGAGTCCGCGGGCAGGCAGAGCGCCTGATTGAAGAGGCCCGTGGATATCAGGCACGGCGAGTCAACGAAGCGGAAGGTTCAGCGTCTCGATTCACATCTGTTCTCGAGGCGTACGACGAAGCCCCACGGATTACACGGAATCGACTCTACATCGAGACTATCGAGCAAATTCTCTCGAATGATTCCGAGGTTACGCTCATAGACCGAAACCTTCAGAACATGCTTCCCCTGTTCGATATAACCGAGGGCAACAGTCTCCCCGGCGACAATGGAGAAGACCGATGAGTATGAGCCGTAAAAACAAAGCCCTTACCGTTGCAGGGGTTATTCTTGCACTCCTTGTCGCCTTCGTATTCGCCGGCCCCTTTTACACGGTCGACGAGGGCGAGCAGGTAGTCGTGGTGCGCTTCGGCGAAATCGTGGAAGTGCATACCGACGCGGGACTAAAGATGCGAATACCGTTCGTTGACAACGTTCAGCGTTTCTCCCGCCGGGTCCAGAGCTGGGATGGGGAACCTAATCGCGTCCCGACCAGCGAGAATCAGTTTATATGGGTTGATGTTACCGCCCGCTGGCGTATTGTCGATCCGGCGCAGTTCTATCAGCGTCTGAGCACCGAGTCGGCCGCGATCGTTAGACTCGACGACCTCATTGACAGCGCCATCAGGACAATTATCACCGATAATCCGCTCGAAGAAGCGGTTCGATCGAGTAACTTGATTCGTGAGCAAGCAGAAGATCCCGAGGCTGTGGCCGAAGCCGAAAGCGCGCTGTCGGACGCCGATATCGACGATTCGGACGCGACTACGGAGATCGAAGAGCTACAGGATCTCATTCAGACGGAGATTCAGCAGGATCCGATCGACAAGGGGCGCCGAGTACTCGCCGATGAGATGCACGAGAGCGTTGACGAAGATATCTCCGATTTCGGCATCGATCTACTCGATGTGGTGGTACGCCAGATTCGCTACTCGGATGAACTCACCGAGAGTGTCTACGATCGAATGGTCAGCGAGCGCAATCAGGTCGCCCAGTTCTACCGCGCATTCGGCGAGGGACAGCGCGAACGGATTCTCGGACAGATAGACCAGGAGCAGAATACGATTCTCTCAGAGGCCGAAGCGCGAGCCCAGCGCATACGCGGTGAAGCCGACCGCGACGCACAGCGGCTGATTTCCGAAGCCTACGAGGCGTCGCCCGACGGATTCGACGAGTTCTGGCTATGGACTCGAAGCTACCCGGAAACATTTTCCTCGGGTATGCGATCGGTGCTGACCACCGACAGCGACTATTTCCGGTTCCTCCACAGTCAGAACGGGGAGTAGGCCGTCGTGAGAAACCCGCGCGAGACGGGTTGCAGAGGGGGGCGAGCGTTTTGCGGCTGTGATCGTTACGATGAGCGCACCGGCGCCACCCATACGCCGGCAAACGCTACCGCCGTCGAGACGATTTCTCCTGCCTTAATCGAAAGGCCGAGCCTTAATCGAAAGGCCGAACGGACATTGCTTTCGTGGATCTATGAACAGCGATTGACCACGGGTGATTCACTTCCATCGATCGCTGCAGTCTCAAAGCGATTGGGAGTCCGTGGGGTCGTCATTCGGGAAGCCATGCAATCACCGGCCGCACGGGGAGTTCTTGAAATCGGGAACGGGGGACCCGTTGAAAAGGGGAACTTTTAGACCGTTGCTGTCACACGAAGCCGGCCATCTGCCGGGGGCGCACTCGAAAAGCTAATGAAGCTTGCAAGCAAACCGGCAAGGACCGGCTACTGTTCACCACTCGTGCACAATAGCCCCGACCTCGTGCGTACAGTATCAGACCTGAAGAGCACGGATCACCGTCACAAGTTCAGGCCCACAACGGCGATGATTCCTCGGTAGCGCGGCGTGTTACAGAGACGCAGCACGCGTTAACGAGATACTGTGAAAACCCGGGCTCGTGATGCCCGGGTTTCTGCGAGGCGTGCATAGCGCACGGATAAATCAATTCGACTGCGGATCACCGGACGAAGCTGGAGATCCGGATGCAGCACCGCTGGTAGCGAGCTCCCGTTCGTCGGTTTCCGTCGTTTTTTTCGGTCCCTGCTTGAACGCGATTTTACCCGATCGCATATGGACAATGATATGGTCGCCTGGATTGAAACGCCCTTTGAGCATTTCCATCGACAGCGGGTCTTCGATTTCGCGCTGAATAGTACGTCGCAGCGGTCGTGCACCGTACTTGATCTCGTATCCCGCATCGATGATGTATTCTTTCGCGCTCTTCTTGACCTCGAGCACAATGTCCTTCTCAACAAGACGCTTCTGCACATCCGCAAGCTCGATATCGAGAATTCGGCGAACGTGATCGCGATTCAGGCTATGGAAAACGACTGTCTCGTCGACACGGTTTATGAACTCGGGCCGGAAAAACTTCTTGAGCTCGTTCATTGCCGAAGCGCGGATTTCGCGATACTCGAATACGTTTTCTTCCGAGCTCTGAAAGCCGACCATACCGTCCCGCGTAATCTCACGCGCGCCGGCATTGCTCGTCATGATCATGATGGTATTGCGGAAGCTGACCTTATGCCCGAGATTGTCCTGCAACTCGCCTTCTTCGAGCACCTGAAGCAGTATGTTGAACACATCCGGATGGGCCTTCTCGATCTCGTCGAGCAGAATAACGCTGTAGGGCTTTCGCCTTATCCGCTCGGTAAGGATCCCTCCTTCCTCGTATCCGACATAGCCCGGCGGAGCGCCGACCAGCCGTGAAACATTGTGCTTCTCCATGAAGTCGCTCATGTCGATGCGAACGAGTGCGTCCGAGCTTCCGAACATGAACTCGGCGAGCGTTTTCGCCAGAAGGGTCTTTCCAACACCGGTCGGACCGAGAAATACGAAGCTGCCCATTGGCCGATCGGGGTTCGACAGACCGGTTCGCGAGCGGCGGATGGAGCTCGAAACCACTGAAATTGCGTCATTCTGGCCTATTACGCGTTTGTGGAGCTCCTCCTCGACGTTAAGAAGCTTCTCCTGCTCGCTCTGAGCGATCCGCTGAAGCGGAATCCCGGTCATATCTGAAATGACGTACTGAATATCCTCGCTATCTACGACGTTTTGTTCGGTCTTCAGGGTCACTTTCCAGTCACTTCGCATCTTCTCCACGCGAGCCTTTAACTCGCGAACCTGGTCGCGTACCGCTGCGGCGCGTTCGTAGTTCTGGCTATTGACCAGATTGAGCTTTTCCTGGGTAAGACGGTCGATTTCCTTTTCCAGGTTCGCCAGTTCGGTCGGCCGCACGCTGTTGTGAATGCGCTTGCGGCTTCCGGCCTCGTCCATAAGGTCTATAGCCTTATCCGGAAGGTATCGATCGGTCACGTAACGCCTGCTGAGCATCGCGCTTATTTCCAGCGATCCAGGGGTATAGCTCACATTATGGTGCTCCTCGTACCTGCCCTTTATCCCCTGAAGGATTTGAATAGTATCCTCAACCGTCGGCTCGTCTACGAAAATCGTCTGAAATCGGCGCTCGAGCGCCGCGTCCTTCTCGATGTACTTCTTGTACTCGTTGAGCGTCGTTGCCCCGATGCACTGGATTTCTCCACGGGAGAGCGCCGGTTTGAGCATATTCGAGGCGTCGATAGCTCCTTCGGCACCGCCGGCGCCGATAATCGTGTGAAGCTCGTCGATAAACAGGATGACGTTCCCGGCGCTCGTTATTTCCTTCATGACCCGCTTCAGCCGCTCTTCGAACTCGCCTCGATATTTCGTTCCGGCTATCAACGAGGCAAGGTCGAGCGTCAGCACACGCTTGGACATGAGCACTTCGGGACCGTCAGAATCGGTAATACGCTGCGCAAGCCCTTCGACTATAGCGGTCTTTCCCACGCCGGGCTCACCGATTAACACGGGGTTATTCTTCGAGCGCCGGGCGAGAATTTGGACGACGCGTTCTATCTCACGCGATCGACCGACAACAGGATCGAGCTTGCCCTCGACTGCGTAACTCGTAAGATCACGGGCGAATTCGTCGAGAGTCGGCGTTGTCTTTTTCTGCCCCGCCGCTGAGGAGGAGGAGGAAGAAGAGCTTTTCCGCTTCTGCCCACCGGAAGCCCGGGGTGCTGTGCCGGTTGATCCCGTGGAAGGAGACGTCCCCGACAGCTCGGCTACAATCTCGCGAAGCATGTCAATGGTCACGTTATAGCTTTCGAGGATCTTAGCGGTCTCTCCGTCCTGCTCTCGGCTGCAAGCGAGCAGGAGGTGCTCGGTGCCGATATACTCGTGGCCGAGTAACCGTGCTTCCTCCGCCGAGTCCTCAAGAACTTTCTTACCGCGGGGAGATGGCGGCACATCGCCGAGGATGAAGCCACTCTTCTTGCGCGGAATGGATTTCTCGAGCTCGATCTGCATTTTCGCCGGGTCGATCATGCACTTCTGCAGCGCCTGAAAGCCGAGCCCCCCGCCCTCTTTCAAGAGCGCGAGAACGATGTGCTCCGGCAAAAGTTGATCCGAATGGAACCGCTTTGCTTCATCTTGAGCGAGTATGGTAAGCACTTTTTGTGCTCTTTGCGTGAGTCCCTTAAACATAGGGTCCGTGTCCTCCCAGCGGATTTCCCTCAGGTTATCCGCGATGCTTCAATTTCCTGTCTAGAATCTGCCGAATCAGATCCGCTCTCACAACATCTACCTTCTCACCATTTGTATCCCCTATCAATAATATATGGCATTTCTGAACCACGAACAATAAAGAGGTAATGGTGACAGGATCCAGCCACGGAATATATCCACATGAAACGCCGAATCGCACCGCCAGAAGCTGTGAAATCGCATTACCTGCTGAAATGTCGGTAGCAGATGTAAGCGTCTCAATCGCATGATCGAGAGACCGACTGACGATCTTCGCATACCGTTCGAGCATTTCTTCCCGTGCCGATCGCTCCAAGTGTACTAATTCGCGCACCGTATCTTCAAGCTCGCCGAGCTGGTCTTCCTCGTCGCGGCCTAACGAATACCGGTCCGACAGCTGGTACACGTGGCTGAAAGGATCCGTGTCGGAGCTACGGTTGTCCGCGCCAAGTGAAAATGACTTGAGCCGAAACCGATCTTTGAGAAGACTCTCGAGCGTGCTGCTGAGTTGCTGCGTCGCGACGAGCCCGGGTAGATGCAATAAAGCACTCGCCCGGAGCCCGGTTCCGCAATTCTCTATCTCCCGAGTCAGGTATCCGAATTCCATGTTTACCGCGAAGCGCAAATGAGACGCAAACGCCTTCTCGCACTCACGGACCGCAACCCAGGCATCGTGGACACCGCGCCCGCTGCGGACCGCCGCGATTCGCAGATGATCGCGCGAGTTCACCATTACCGATAAAGACTCATCCTCGTGCAGAATCGCGAGATACGGGCGGGCGTCTCCATCCGGAGCGGAGATCAGATTGCGCTCGCGCAACCTGCCCTTTTCAGTCGAATCGGCCGAATCGAGCTCGACGATCCGATACGTCCGTGAATCGAATATCGATGAAAGAATCGGAACAATGGTTCCTTCGAACTCTGCCTGTTGCTCGTCGCTCATTGCAGCCGGAAACGGAAACGCCGAAAGATTTCTCGCGATTCGGACACGAGTA
>JBKGYS010000065.1:0-13755 GCA_046545955.1 Spirochaetales bacterium
CTGGCGGGACGGGAAAAGCCGCCGGTGAAGGGCTCGACGGAGACGGCGAGACCGCGGAAGACGGCCGGACCGCGGAAGGCGGCCGGACCGCGGAAGACGGCCGGACCGCGGAAGGCGCCGAGCCCCGCGAAACCACGGCCGCAGGCGATTCGGTATACTTACGATTACACTTTTCGCCGTTCGAGATCCGCAGTCTTCGAGTGCAGTAAGCCGGAGTACTGTCGAAGGTCTTCTCATAGTACTCACGCTCTCTCGATAAAAGATCACGGGTTCCGATCCACTGCGCGAGCGAACCGGCCAGGCCTAACGCGCGGGGACATGGGATGTGCGAAAAGTGGACGTTTCGTAGTTCAGACGCGCGAGCTCGCTGCAGGCTCGTGCACCGATAACCGCAGGTGAACCTCGAAAAGCCTGTTCCAGGGAAGTTCGGCAGAAACGACTTCCGGGCGCAATTCCTCGAACGATCGAAGCTCGAGACGGTTCCACGATTTGTTGATCTTGTCGGCGATTCGTTCGGCCGAAAGCGCGGGGCTGGAATGGGGATCAAGGCCGTGCGCCCCGACGTCGTCCTGTGTCTGCAGCATTCCGGGCTCCCTTTTCAGCGCGTTGCGGACGGATACCTGGTAGCACGCGTCGTCGAACAGCCTGTAGAGAAGCCCGTGAATGCGGCTCCTGTCGTCTGCACGCAGATACTGCGCGACTGCGCTCGCGATGACGCAGCCGAGCGTATTACCGGTGGTGTTCCATCCGGCGTACGCGGTAAGGGAGGCGAGGACACCCTCGCCGTCGAGCGCACGAACGAAGCGGACGTCACCGCCGTTCGTATACGCAATATCGGCAACGGCAACCCGAAAACCGCGGGAGAGGAGCTCACGAACGTTCGCCGCAAAGCTGTCGTGGAGTGACTCCTTGCGGGTTTCGCCGGCACGATCGGTATCGGGCTGCCTGCCGGCCTCGGTATCGATGCGAGACCCACTGTGAATTGCGAGCACCAAATCGCACTCCTCGAGCGATTCCGCCGGAACGCACCCGGCGGCCCGAATATGCTCGGTTACGGTGGTTTCGAGCTCGAGTCCTTCGTACTTCGGATAGTGACGCCTCGCCTGTTCCTCGCGGTAGTAGGGGAACACGCGCGGGGTCCGACCCGACCGGCGAACGGCCGCTCTGCCTACGAGGGTCATGCCGGTTTCATCCGCTCCTGGGTACACGGGAACCTGTCCGTCGAGTCCGAGCTCCACGATTCGTCGTCGCACGTAGCGGCGGTCCGCAGCCGTGTATCCGTAGCGCGATGAGTCGTCCATCGGGATCGCGACGTAGTCAACCGTCCCCTCGGCGTACAGCTCGAGCACCCGCTCGAGAATTGAGCGGTTGACTGCGCGGCGATGTTCGTAATCGGCGATTACGCTCTCGGGTATTTCTTCCTCGAGCCGCGCGAGCTCGTCTTCGTTTATCTCGTACCCAAGGTTCTTCAAATCGGTAAGCACGGAACGGTGGTAAATCTCCGCTCCGTAGTGCTCGTAGTAGTCGGGCTCTTCGTCGGACGAGCTGTATGCCGGTGTTCGCATAATAAGAGCGAACAGGTTGATGTTTATCTGCGCGTTGCGTCTGAACATGTCACGCAGCCGCGCTAATCTGTTTTCGAGGGTTTTCGTCCCCTCGGTATGAACACGGGAGGGAATAAGGCCTCCGTAGACCAGCTGTTCGACCGAGCCGACGCACGCGTCGCAGCCGGGAAGCTCCCGCTCGAGCCAGTCTGCAAGCGCGTCGACGTCACCGGGTAGTTTCTTCGCCCCGAGCAGACTCAGCGGTGGAACAACGAGATCCACCGCGTGACCGAGATGAAGTCCGGGAAACGACGCGTTACAGGGGCGTTCATCGAGAGGAATATAGCAGATGCGCGGATTGCGTGAAGCCATACTCAGCCTTTCACCGCACCCGCGAGCGCGCCCTCGATGAACCACCGCTGCGCTACCGAGAAAAATACGAGCACCGGTGCGAGTGCCATAATCGACCCCGCGGCGATCAGGCGCCAGTTGTTCGTAAACGTACCTTGAAGCCGTTGGACACCAAGCGGCAGCGTGAACATCGACTGATCCTCGATAATAAGGAGCGGCCAGAGGAAGTCATCCCAGGTCATCATGAACGCGAAGATCGCGAGCGCCGCGATCGACGGCTTGACCAGCGGCATAAGCACGCGAAACAGCACATGGTAGGATTTTGCTCCATCCATGTGAGCTGATTCCTCGAGTGATTTCGGGATGCCGGTCAGCGCCTGACGCAGGAGAAAGATTCCGAACGGCGTTACTATGTTCGGAATGATGATCCCTATGTATGTATTTCGCAGACCAAGCTCCATCGCGAGTACGAACAGCGGAATCATTGAAATCTGAAACGGGATCATAATCGTGCCGAGAATGCCGATTAGAATGAGCCGTTTACCGGCAAAACGCATTCGCGCGAGCGGAAACGCGGCGAGCAGCGCAAATACAATATTGGTGGTAACTGCCGCTGCCGTCACAATGACCGAGTTCGTAAAGAAGCGCATAAACGGAACCTGTTCGAAGACCCTCACGAAGTTCGCAAGGGTGAAATCCCGCGGGATGACCTGCGGAGGAAAAACAAACAGGTTATCGCCGGGCCCCTTCAAGGCGGTTGAGAGCAGCCACAAAAAGGGCCCGACGGAGACGAGTGCAACAAGAATGAGCAGTGAATATATAACGAGTTTTTTGTAGTTACGCATCGTATGCCTTGTCCGATAGCCAGATACTGAGTGCCGAAAGTACGATCAGGACGGCAAACAACATGAATCCGATCGCGCTGCCGTATCCCATGTCGAGTCGCTCGAAGGCCTGGGTATAGATTTCGAATACGAGCGTCCGCGAGCTCCCGTAAGGGCCGCCACCTGTCATCACGTACACCTCGTCGAACACCTTCATCGAGGCGATCGAAGACATGACTGCAACGACGGTCATGTACGGGATGAGAAGCGGCATGGTTATATTGAACATTCGACGCCAGGCAGGCGTTCCATCGATCTTTGCAACGTCGTAGAGTTCTTCTGGAATCGCCTTGAGTCCGGCCAGGTAAATAATCATATAGTAGCCGAGTCCCTTCCAGATCGTTACGGTCATGACCGCCGGCAGGGCTGTGCGCGCCGAAGACAACCATCCGATCGGACTGTCGATCCAGGGCACAAGAACGATCATCAAGTAATTGAGAATCCCCTGTTCCGCGTAGACCCATCGCCACGTAATTCCGGCGACGACCATACTTGTCACGACCGGAAAGAAATACATTGCCCGGAACACGCCGACGCCTTTGACCTTCTGATTGATCAGAGAGGCGATAAAAATCGGCAACACCACAAGCGCGGGTACCACACCGACGAAGTAGGAAACACTGTTTCCGAATGCCCGCCGGAAGGCCGAATCGTCGAGAAGCCTGCGATAGTTTTCGAGTCCGATCCAACTCCCACCGGTAAACACGTTGTAGTCCTGGAAGCTGTATATTAAAGCCTGAATCAAGGGCCAGACCATGAACGTAAGCAGAATAATCATGGCCGGGGCAAGGTAGATATACGGCGTTACACGCCCGTATGGCTCCAGGCTGCGTTTTTTCGTATTTCTGGGCTTCAATGCCCACATGCGTGATCTCGTGTACGCATCGAGGCTGGGCTGTTTCATGGGCTTCTCTCCGTGATTATGTCCGAGGGCTTTTTATCGAGACGGTCGCGAAAGCAGCGGTGCGGGTTATCTTCGGTGGTTTGAGGGTCGCGACGGCCGGCCTCCCGGGTCGCCACACCGTTGAACCGCTACACCGGCGGCTCGCCGATAATCCGGCGAGCCGCGCGTAATTGTGTGACGGGATCTGTGCGAACCGTCTACTCTTCGAGATATCCGTTCGCGATTTCTTCGGCTTCCTCTAGAAGTTCCTCGGGATCTCCGTCGCCGGCGACTGCCTGCCCGAACGCTTCGATGAACGCGTCGCGGATCTCTCCCCAGTTGCTTACGGGGCGGAAAATCACCTCGCCGTCGGGAATCTGCTCTGCGCTTTCCACGCGTGCCTGCGTATTCGCGTCGTCGGACCCGTCAGCCTGGAAGAACGACTCATCGGTTGCTCCGCGGTTCGGCGGAATAATGGTTCCCGCTTCCTCGGCGAACGCGAGCTGGTTATCGAAGTTCGTAACGAACTTCGCGAACTCGATTGCGGTGTCCCGATACTGGCTTTCCTCGGCCACGCCGACATTCATTACGGCAATGTTGGACTTACCGCCTTCCGAAATCGGCTGTGGACCGACGCCGGTAACGTCGTATACGGATTCGGAATTCTCCTCGATCATTCCAGCCTGGCTCGTTCCTCCCTGGAACATGGCGAGCTCGCCGGAGCTGTAAAGCTGGATCGCCTCGCCGGCGCCCTCGGTGAGCGCATCCTGCGGCATTACTCCGTCTTCGATAAGCCCTGCATAAGTGTCGACCATCTCGAGTACTTCATCCGTTGCAAACTGAGCTTCGGTGTAGTCTTCGTTAAACAGGCGAATTCCCATCTTCTCGAGCTCTTCCATAATGAACTGCTCGCTCAGAATGGTCATGTAGCCGTAAGCGCCGGTTTCTTCGTGTATCGTCCGGGCGGTCTCGAGCGCTTCCTCGAACGTTTCCGGTGACTCAACCGGGAGCCCAGCCTCTTCAAACAGCTCTTCGTTGTAAAACATGACCGAAGCGGTAATATACCACGGCAGCCCGAAGGCGACGCCGTCGAGTTCCGATGCCTCCCATGTCCCGCTGTAGAAGTCGTCCTTTACGTCCGAGGCGTACTCATTCATATCCGCGAGAACGCCGTACTCAGCGAGCTGCTGCGCGAACTCCGGATTCAGGTTCACTACATCCGGCATATCACCCGAGGCTGCCGCAGTTGTAATACGCGTCTCCATATCACCGATGGGAACATCGACCCATTCGACGGTGACGTCATCGTGCATTTCCTCGAATTCATCGATCAGACCCTCGATGTAATCACTGAACGTTGCTTCGAGCGAGATGGTCCAGAAGGTGATCTCCTGGGGACCGCCTTCTTCTTCCTGTTCCTGCTCTCCGCTGGCGAATGCAAGCGAAGCTGAAAGCAAAAGAGCAACTGAAATTGCGAGTGCTTTTCTCATATACGAATCTCCTTTACGTTGTGGTTCAACGTTGTATCATACACGCTATCAGCGGTCTTTTGAGTCGGTCAAGGATTTTTTTCAGAAATTCTGCGGCAGTTGTTCGATCGGCACCGATGACTGACGCGACCCCGCCGCGCGGGAGCAGGCCGCGTAGCCCGATACCGCTGACGCCCGAGCGCTTGACAGCACATACCGGTCGACATACGATTCAACGTTGTAGCATCGGGTAAGATTCGCCCTTTTTAAGCGGGCGCACGGTGTGTCAAGCTCGGCATATGTGCCAGGCACTTAGGTCCAGGGAGAGCGGTAACGGTGGCAAAAGCACGCGTAACAATAAAGGATATTGCCGAGGCGGTTAATGTGTCGCCCCGCGCGGTATCGGCGGCGCTCAACGGCACCGGCCGCATATCGCCCGCAATGCGCGAGCGCATCCAGCAGACGGCGCGTGAAATGAACTACCGCCCGAATATGCTCGCCCGGGGACTCGTGCAGCAGCGGACGTATCTTGTCGGAGTTGTTATCCCGTACGTGAGTAACAGCTTCTTCAGCAGGATTCTCCACGGTATCGAAGAACGGTCGGTCGCAGAGGGCTTCGACATTCTGCTCGGAAACTCTGAGGCCGTGTCGAACGAGCACGAGGACCGGTCCCTCGAGCGCATGATCAATCGTAACGTTGACGGTGTAATATGCTCGCCGAGTCCGAGGGCGTACCGGACCTATTTGCGACTGAAGGAGCACGGTGTTCCGGTTCTTCAACTCATGCGCGCGGCCGAGGGGCTCGACGCTCCGTATCTCGGCGTTGATGACGTGTATGGAGGGTATCTCGCCACCCGCCGACTCATCGATCTCGGACATAGAGCGGTAGGATTTCTTGCCCATAGTGACAGCGACTACGCTGCGATACGCGACCGCCGCGACGGATTTTTCCGGGCGTTTCTCGAAAGCGGGCTCAGCTGCGATTTCAGCCGATGGATCGAGCCCGGAGCGCTGAGCATCGAGGACGGCTACCGGGCGACCACACAGCTTCTCGATCGAGCCCCTGAGGTGACCGCAATTTTCGCGGCAACCGACTACGCGGCGATCGGCGCGATTCAGGCGTGCCTCGCGCGGGGGCTGCGTGTACCCTCGGATATCTCGGTTATCGGCTATGACGATATTGACCTTGCGGCCAACCAGATTGATTATCCTCTGACGACGGTCGCCCAGCCGAAGGAGCGGATAGGGCAGCAGGCGTTCGATGTTCTCCTGCGACTCATGGCGGGTGAAAACGGGCCAGAAGACGGGCCAGAAAACGGCCCTGAAGACGGCCCTGAAGACGGCCCTGAAGACGGGCATAGCGCGACCGCCGATCGTATCGAAGATACTGCAAGCACCGCGGGTAGCCACGCGAACGGTGGCCGCGCCCAGCGCTGGCTCGAGCGTCCGGAACTGGTTGTGCGTGGCACCTGTGCCGCGAGAAAATGAGGATATCCATGAATGTAATAACAAGCGATGTGCTGGTTGTGGGAGCAGGGTGCTCCGGGGTGGGCGCGGCTATCGAAGCGGCACGGTCCGGAAAAACGGTCACGATCGTCGAGTCCACGCATCGCGTCGGGGGAACGCTGACTGCCGCGGGTGTCTCCGCGGTGGACGGCGGAGAGCGACTCGCCGCGGGGATCTGGGGCGAGTTTCGCGAGCGCCTCTTACGCTACTACGGAGGAGAAGCAGCGCTTCGGACCGGGTGGGTGAGCAACACGTGTTTCGAACCGTGGGTCGGCGAGCAGGTGCTTCGCGACATGCTCGCGGAGCACGAGTCGATTTCAGTTGTTTATGGATGCTATCCGGTCAACGTGTCGCTTCTCGGAGAACGCCTCGAATCGGTGAGTTTTCGCGGCACACGGGATTTCACCGTCGCCGCTCCTATAACCATAGAGGCGGAGGAAACGGGTGAACTACTCAGATTGCTTCCCGTGGAAAGCAGGTGCGGCCGAGAAAGCCGGATCGAGACGGGGGAGTCGGGCGCGCCCGAGCAGGCTGACCGCGCGATGCAGGATATCACGTGGGTCGCGACCCTTCCGTACCCGGTGGAGGAAGCGGGTGGGTCGAACGAACTCGACCGACAGGATGAGGCGGATATTCCGCGCGAGTTTCGAGGAATTCTCGACACCAGCGATGGCGGGCGAAGAACGTGGAGGTCGTTTTTCGAGTACGGACGACTGCCGAATGGATGGTTCATGCTGAACTGGCCGACCGCGGGCAATGACTACGCCTCGCGGTACGTGGCGATGGGAGCGACCGGTCGACGCATAGCCTCGGCACGGGCCAGGCGGAAGACAAGGCGCCTCGCTGAATGGCTTTGCAAAAGGTTTTCGCTCCGCCGCACGGATACCGAAAACGGAGAATCCCCGGTCCGATACGCGGAGATCCCCTACATTCGCGAGAGCCGCAGGCTTGTAAACGTAGCAATGCTTCGAACGACGAGCCTGATCGGCGCCGCGACCGACGGGCTCCCTGAAGGTAGCCGCGCCCGTCGCGAGGCAGTGGCAGTATGTGACTATCCCGCGGATGTGCACATGGATGCGAAGCGAAAAGCACGCGCGACGCTGCCGGATCTGCCGGCGTTTTCAATTCCGCTTTCGTCGCTTATCCCCGATGAGATTGACGGGCTCATCGTTGCCGAAAAGAGTTTTTCTGCCAGTCATCTCGTCTCCGCAGCGACCCGGGTACAGCCGACGGCGATCGGGGTGGGGCAGGCTGCCGGCGCGCTTGCCGCTCAGTCGATCGAGCGCCGGCTGAATCCGCGATCGGTTGCGGTGGGAAATGTACAGGATCGGCTGCTTGCTTCGGGAGCGCTCATTCTGCCGTTCAGCGATCTTCCCGGCGATCATCCGGCGTTCGCCGCGCTGCAGAAGGCGGCTGTCAGGGAGCGTATCTACGGGCGGAGCATCGAGACGCCCTGGGTGAACGAGACGCGCATCGCCCCTGACGATCGCATAAGCGATGAGGAAATCGGGCGGCTGTTCGGGCCAGGTCGCCGGCCGAGAATCGGTGGCAGGCTCGGTCGAGCACGAGGACGGAACCGACTTACGCGCGGCGAAGCGGCTGTGCTGTGGGATGAAGGTAGTTATGACGAATGAAGAACGCGAAGACAAAGAACATCGGCAAACTCCCGACCCCGGTCGAGATAGCCTGATACGGGATGCAACCGAAGCTCGAAAGGAATTGATCGACGACATCCTGCCGTTCTGGCTTGAACACGGTATGGATACGGAATACGGCGGGCTTCTAACCGGTTGCGACAGGCGCGGTTCGCTCGTGGAATCGGATAAGTCCATGTGGTTTCAAGGCCGCTTCGCGTGGATACTATCCACTGCGTATACCGATGTTTCACCCTCGGCCGAGTATCTCGACGCGGCGGCGTCGTGTGTTGCGTTTATCGAACGCTTCGGATTCCGGGAAGACGGGCGAATGTGGTATCGCGTTACCCGGGAGGGGGCACCGCTACGCATGCGGCGGTATCTCTTTACCGAGTGTTTTGCCTGCGCCGCGTTTGCAGCATACGGTGAAGCGTCGGGCGATGCCTCCTACGTCTCGAAGGCGGTAACGGTACTTAAGCGAATCCTCCACTACCGGGACACGCCGGGGCTGCTCGAACCGAAGGAAGTGCCGGGCGCGCGTCCGGCTCGGGGCTTCGCGTTGCCGATGATTCTTATTAATGTCGCGCAGACGGTGCGCCGTGCCCTGCATCGCGTGCCGGGCGCCGACGCCGGAGGCGTGAGCCGGCATCCGGCGGTGGATGGGAAAGACATCGACCTTACAAACTACATTATCGATGAGAGTATAGAGCTTATTTCCCGGTATTTCGTGAACGAGCGCTACCGATGCGTGCTCGAGCAGTGCGGTCCCGACGGAGAGCTGCTCGACCATTTCGAGGGCAGGCTGCTGAATCCCGGGCACGCGATAGAAGGAGCGTGGTTTCTCATGGAGGAGGCCGCGACGCGACGGGACGGCGAAACCGAAGCGAATCGGACGGCCGATGACGGAGAACCGCCGTCGCGCACCGCCCGGGAGATCGTATCGCTCGCCGGGCGAATGCTTGAATGGATGTGGGAGTGGGGATGGGACCGGGAGTACGGCGGACTGTTCTACTTTCGCGATGCGAAAGGCGTTTCGTCGCCGGAATACTGGCACGACATGAAGTTCTGGTGGCCGCATACCGAAGCGATGAATGCAACGCTTCGTGCCTACGATCTAACCGGCGAGCGGCGGTATCTCGATCGCTACTTCGAAGTGAAGGAGTGGACGTACGCTCACTTTCCCGACCGTGAATACGGCGAGTGGTTCGGGTATCTTCACCGCGATGGAAGTGTCTCGAGCGACCTGAAGGGGACCATGTTCAAGGGCCCGTTTCATATACCGAGAATGCTGCTTACGCGTGCCTCGCGATCGAGTTAGCTTGACAGAGCACAAGGTCACGGCACGGCGAGGTACCAGCCGGTCTCCGGTCTTGCGTTGCGTGCGGTGGACATGTGGTAGTCGGAGGTGGCGCCGTCGCGAGCTGACACCGATCGCACCGCGAACTCGTACTCGCCGGACGGTGAACCGGAGAGTTGGTCGGAGTGGACCTCGTAGCGACTATGAGCCTGTCGGACTTCTACTCGGGCAGTTCCCGCGGGACCGATGTCTATGTGTCCACCGCTGCGGGGGGCCATAACTTGGCGGCGCTACGATTTTCGTCCGCCAAAGACGAAAGCGAAGCGCGAACCAAAGCACCCTACGCTGCAGGCGATGCGTGAGAAGTTGAGAAGCGAGGCGGGGCGAAAGATCTACTCCAAACGCGCTCGCAGCGCCGAAGCTCCGTTCGCAACCATAAAGCAGGCGCTCGGCTACCGACAGTTTCTGCGTCGAGGGCTGCGGGCGGTCAGCGAAGAGTGCACTCTGGTATGTCGCGCCTACAACGCCAAGCGCTTATGTGCGCTTACCGCAGGGCGACTTCCGGCTCGCGAATGACTGCCCACCGATGACTCCGATCGGTTTGCACCCCATTCGCCCACCCAACGCATGAGGTGGCTATCGATACGCGCCACTTTTCCGGAGTTTCTGTCTTTTTCCGCCGTCTCACTCCGACACGCTCCTATGATAAAGGCCTCAGCGAGTCCGCGCGGGGCGCTTTGCTCGGCGTACTCGAGCGAAAGCCCGAGTCGTGAGCCGTCTCCGAGCAGCTCTCGAAACCGTGGCAGATCCACCGGCGTGGAAATAATGAGCACTTCCCGGATACCGGCGAGCATTAAATTCGACAGCGGGTAGTAAATCATGGGTTTGTCGTATACCGGAAGCAGCTGCTTGCAGACTACCTCCGGTGGCCGGATAAAGCCGCGTACCATGCCCGCCGGCGAGAATAATGCCTTTCATAGCCCTTAAGAGTATACCGCTGTTTCGGCGTTTCCTGCGCGCGAAAAGAACGAACGCTCCCTTCGGCAGGCTGCTCTCGGTCGATACGCCCGAGGTCATTACCGCTGCGAACGGGCGCAAAAAAGGCTTTGACACATCGTGAATTAATTGATTTAATAAATAAATAAAAGGGAGATCAAGCCGATGAGCGAATCACAAACGGAAACACGAACGCAACCGGAAACTCGAACAGAGACGGAAACACAACCAGACGCGCAGTCACCGCGGACAAACTCTACTGTCGAACAGGCGATTCTCAAACACTCCAGGCGCGCGCTCTACTACCCGGGTGACGAGCATATTGGAACCCTGGTCGTGGACAATTTTCCCGCGCTGGGAACAGCGGTCGCGCTGCGGTTTCTCGAGTGGGTTCAGGCCAACCCCGAAGGGGTAATATCGCTTCCGACCGGACGCACGCCCGAATACTTCATCGCCGAAGTCAAACGGTTCCTTTCGACATGGGACACCAAAGAGACTCGCCGCGAACTGGCGAAGTGGGGCATCGAGGCGAAAACGAAGCCCGACCTTCGCGGACTCCGGTTTGTCCAGATCGACGAGTTCTACCCGATTAACCCGCGCCACCAGAACAGTTTCTACCACTACGTTCAACGCTACTACATAGACGGCTTCGGTCTTGACCCCGAACGCGCGCTTCTCATCAATTGCGAGGATATAGGTGTCCCGAACGGTGAATCGCTCGAGCGCTTCTGGTCGGATGCGGTCGTGGATCTTGACTTACGCTATCGGCCCGCGAAATCCGACGCCGAGCGACGCGAACAGGATGCGATCCGCCATGTCGACCAGTGGTGCGAGCGCTACGAGGAACGCATCCGGGAACTCGGCGGGATCGGGTTCTTCTTAGGCGGAATCGGTCCCGACGGCCATGTGGCCTTTAACGTGCGCGGGGAAAGTCACCACTCACCGACACGGTTGACCCGGGTCAACTACGAAACGCAAGCTGCCGCCGCCGGAGACCTCGGCGGGATCGAAGTCGCGCGCGACCGCCTTGTAATTACGATAGGCCTCGAGACGATTACCTGGAACCCGAACGCCACCGCGATTATCATGGCTGCCGGGGAAAGCAAAGCGAAGATCGTCGCCGACGCGGTCCAGGAGCCCACCCACGTGAACATTCCGGCTTCGGCGTTGCGCACGCTACCGGGAGCACGAATGTTCCTTACGCAGGGGGCGGCGAAAGGTCTCAGGCGCCGCGATATTCTCTCGCTCGAAGAACGCGCAAAGATCGAGCCGCGGGACGTCGAACGGGTGATTATCGACCTTGCGTATGAAAAAGGAAAAAAGATCATCGACCTGACCGAGGAAGATTACGAAAGCGACGAACTCGCCCGCACTGTTCGCCGCAAAACGAAGAAGGGCATCAAGGCGCTCAACGACCAAACGGTGGCCTCGCTCAAGCGAAAGATCGAAGCGGGCATGAAAACACATACCGGCACACGGTTCCTCCATACCGAGCCTCACCACGACGATATTATGCTCGGCTACCTGCCGACGGTCGTACGCCACATCCGCGACGCCTCCAACAGCCACCACTTTGTCACGCTCACAAGCGGGTTCAATGCGGTGACGAATCGGTACATGCTCTCGCTCTGCCGGAAAATGTACCGCACGCTCTCAGAGCGCCGCGACCACTACCGAAGCATGCTCGATGACGGCTATTTCGCCGATCCGCGCTACCGGGACCACGACGTATGGATATACCTCGACGGGCTCGCCGCCCGCTCGGACGAGATGCAGGACGAGGGCACGCTTCGCCGGTTTTTCCGCGACCTGTGTGAAGTCTTCGAAGAGCGCGACGTCGACGAGCTGCGAGAGCGTACGGGTGAACTCATTAACTACTTCGAAACGCAGTATCCCGGTAAGAAGGACCTCCCGCATATCCAGCGGCTGAAGGGCATGTGCCGCGAATGGGAGTCGGCGTGCCTTTGGGGCTTTTTCGGGTGGAATCAGGACTCGGTCGAACATCTGCGCCTGGGCTTCTACAAGGGCGATATTTTCACCGAAGAGCCCACATTCGACCGCGATGCCGTTCCGGTTCGGGACCTGCTGCGGCGGGTGGACCCCCACGTTATCACCGTCGCGTTCGACCCCGAAGCGAGCGGACCGGATACACACTACAAGGTTATGCAGGCGATATCCGCCGGACTCAAGCTCTACCAGGATGAAACCGGTCGCGACGATCTGCGGATCCTCGGGTACCGCAATATCTGGTATCGCTTCCATCCCGCCGAGGCGGATCTGTTCATCCCGGTGTCGCTGAATATGCTCACGCTGCAGCATCATTCGTTCATGTCGACCTATCTCACGCAGAAGGATGCGAGTTTTCCGAGCTACGAGCACGACGGTCCCTTTCCCGAGCTGGCCCAGAAGATTCAAGTCGACCAGTACAACAAACTCGTCACGTGTCTCGGGCGCGATTATTTCTACGAGCATCCGAGTCCTCTCATGCGTGCCACCCGGGGATTCGTATTCCTGCGCGATATGACTCTCGACGAGTTCTACGCCCAGTCGCGCGAGCTCAAGCGGGCTACGGAAAATGCGTAAGGCTGATGTTTTTCCGCGTGGCACGGGCTGCGTCGCGGGACCGCGGTGCTGCGCACCCTCCCGAATCGCGGCGCCCGGCTCGAGGCCCCGCTGCCCCGAGAACCGCCGCCCGGGGACGGAGGTACGCGGTGAGAGGCAGTGGAAATAAGCCGTTTCAGCGGGCAATGAACCGTGCGCTCGTGCTGCAGGCGCTTCGCGCGCGCCCTCTAAGCTCCCGGCGCGATCTCGCCGCCGAGCTCGGACTCGACCGCTCGACGATCAGCAACATCACCGGCGAGCTTATCGACGCCGGTCTTCTCGCCGAAATCTCGCGAGAGGAGGCAGCCGGGGATCGCCTCGGAGACGACGACGAGCGAGACGGTTACGGCCGGCCGCCGGTGCCGCCGAAGCATTCGGTCGCGGCTCGCCGGTCGCAGCCCGCGCGCGCGGCGGCGGGGCGGGGGCGTCCCGCGGTCGGTCTGCGGGTCCTCGACGAGCGACTGTGCGCCGTCGGCCTCGAGGTCACCGCGAACGGGTACGCGGCGATCGTTCGCGATAACGCCGGCGCCGTGCGGTATCGCGAATCCGATAGTCGGCCGGTCTTCCCGCGCGGGGGTCGGTTCGGTGAC
>JBKGYS010000066.1:0-13669 GCA_046545955.1 Spirochaetales bacterium
CTGCATATCTGGACGGCGAATTGACTGACGAGTCCAGTGATTTTGTAGAACGACAGATTGCCCAGGACCACGAAGCGAGTCGCAGGCTCGCTGAGTTCCGCGCAACCAGCAGGGCGTTGCGCTCAGCTCCGCAACCTGATTTTGAAGCCGCGCGCGAACGGGTATGGGAACGCATCGAAGCTGCTAAGCAGGATATTCCCGCGCCGAATATGCTCCACCGCCGTGTTTCGATCCCAATGCCGCTTGCCGCCGCCGCGGCGTTCGTGCTCCTGATAAGCGGCTTCCTGGTCTCGTATTTCGCACTGTCCTCCGGCGTGTTCGGCCGCCCGGACGTGGCCGGCAGCCCGGAACGTGTCATAACCGTCGGGTTGGACGGCAACGAGGAGACCAGCGATCTGCTGCAGGCTCTCAATTCGCGCGAAACCGTGAGACAGGTGAAGATCGATATGCCCGAAAATCGGCGATTCCACTACGGCGGTGAAGCGCGACTGATCAAAGCGACGGAGGCCGGTGCTCTGCTGCAGGGAGAGGCATGGTAATGCATCCGCTCGGCATGAGACGCGCGGGCAGGGCACTCGCAGTGTTGGTATTGCTTGCCGGTGTGTCACCAGGGGCACGAGCGGTTGATTTTGATGAAGCGCTTGAAGCCATAGAGAATCAGGCGCTCGTGCTCGATATTGTCGCGCGCGTCACCGAGCGTGGTCGCGAAGCGGTCTGGAATATGGAGTTGACCGAAGTCACGGTCTCCGGCCGCTCGGTCCACGTCGAGCTCGAGGGTGGCGACCTCGTGCTTCACGTCGAGTTCACGCCGTACGAGCGCGACGATGTGATTGTTCTTGTTGCACAGGGTCAGGCCTGGCTCGGTGGAGAGGGTTCTGAAGAGGTTACTTACCGGTCAGCATACGACAGTATGCCGGTAACGCCCGGTGAATCCGTTGTCTTTTTCCCTCTTGGGGACTCATCTGATTCCGATGTCGATGAAAACCTGCTCAGTGTCGAGCTCGAAATAAGCATCGAGCCGTACGCAGGCAGCGCCGAATAAGCCGCCGGCGCGATAAGACCGCGTAACTCGTGCCGGCCGGCGACGGCGGCCGTTGAAAAGCGGCCGCCCGGTGTAGTACATCCATGTGATAATGACTCAATCGTTGACCAGACCGTCGGTAATCGTACCTGCGGCCGTGCTTCTCGTCCTTGCTGCCGCCACCGTCGCCGTTGTCGTATTCATGTCTCGCGAACCTGTTGTTGAAACAATCGACCCTTCGATTGCCTCCGAGGACGAAACCATCGCGTTGTCGGGTCGACACTTCGGTGATTCCCGCGGTACTTCCCACGTTTCCATAGACGGGCGCCGGCTGACCACTTCCAATTATCTCGAATGGAGCGACGATTCGATCGTCATCCGTGTACCGGATTTCGCCCGGTCGGGACTGGTAGAGGTGCATACCTCCGAGGGACAGAGTAATGGGGTTCTGCTGCGCCATAGCGACGGACTGCCGCAAGCCGAAGGCGAAGGTCCGATAACCGAGAAACTCGACGGAATCGTCGATGAGGAAGTTTCTATAGGAGGCCGGCTCGTCATTCGCGGCGAGAACCTCGGCCTTAACCGGGGCGGTGCGCAGGTCAGCTTCACCGGATTAGACGGCTCGCGCGTGCGCCCGCCGAGCACGCGCGAATACTACCCTTACTGGAGTCCCGAAGAGATTCACGTCCTCGTGCCGTCCGGTGCATCCGGGGGGCCTGTAATGTTTGAACGGGATGGAGAATCCGTGGATCTTGGTGAAGTCGAGATCGAGCGTGTCGGCGGATCGAAATCGCTGGGAAACACCAGGACCTCGATAGTGGAACGCACGGTTCGTCTTACCGGAATGTCTGCGGAGAGCTCGGGTTCGATTGTCGGTCTGTGGTTTCCGGCTGCGAGCGACCGTGTCTTCCAGCGTAAGCCGGACGTTCTCTCGCATAACGGGCCGTTGACGGTTGCACACGATGATTCGATGCAGTTTTTCCGCTGGGAACCGGATCAGGGCTCGAGGCGAGCCGGGGGTATTCGCTGGAATGAGGAGTATACGAGAGCTTCCGTGACAACCGATCTCTCGGCTTCCTCCGTGCGCGGTGAGTATGACACCGAACACCCGGTTTACAGGCGGTATACGAGGCCTTTAGAGGGGCTGCCGGTGGAAAACGAGGATGTCGTAGCAGCGGCGGCAGCCGGTAGTGCGGGGGATCCTCTTTCCACGGTCGAAAACATCTGGAATTGGATGTCGGATAACTTTGACTGGGCTTCTGATGCCGACAGTAAACCGGTCGACGTTCTCGAAGCGTCGCAGGGAGACGCCGCCGGACTTACAGACCTTTTCGTTTCCATGCTTCGTGCCGAGGGGGTGCCGGCTCGTCCCGTTCGAGGCGTTCTGCTGACCGAAACCGGCGAGTTGCCGTGGTACAGCTGGGCTGAATTCTATCTCGATGGTTTCGGGTGGGTGCCGGCCGACATAGCAAGAGTAACAGGGGCTGGGGCGTCGTATTTCGACGAGGACACCGCCGGGATCACCCGGCAGCCGGCGCTTGGCGAACTCGACAACCGAGTGCTCGAGTTCCGCGCCGGTGTCCCAATGACTCCGTCGATATGGCCGTCGTCCTCCCGCACCCGGCAAGCCGGACCGTACGCCGCGCACGCCGTGACATCGGAGCTGCTTCGCGCGGACGTCGACAGCATTGAATGGCCGCCGGTTGTACTGCTCGGAATGCGCGAGAACGAGTAGTAACGGAAACGGGCGTACCGCCTCTTCGGGATTCGCCCCTGCGTTACGTGTTCTGATCCTTTTCCGAGCGAAGCCGTATCCCCGTTTCGGATTCTTCGCCGTCCTGAGACGATGCGCCGCTGCCGTCGCCGGCTCGTGGCTCCGTGTCGCCGGCTTCGCTCCCCGGATCACCACCTTGGCGGTCGCCGGTCCAACCCTGCTCAACGCGTTTGCTTTCGTCGTTCTTCGAAAAAATGTGGAACGTATCGAGCAACATCCGGACCTCGCTCATACGCTCCTGATTCTGCTTGGTTGTTTCGTTCGCGGCGACCATGCTCTCTAAAATTTCGCGTGAACCCCGCTGTATCTCGTCCACCCCGTTCGAAACCTCCCGCGAGAGCCCGGCAGCGCTGTCCATCGCCCTTCGAATCTCGTCGATACGCCGGGCCATCTCCTTCGCGTCGGTGGTAATGCTCTCGGTGGTCTCGGCGACCTCGCTTGAGCTTCCGAGCACCTCGTTGCTGCCGCCGGCGAGCTCCTGCATACTCTGGTAGATCTCCGCGAGGGCGCTGGAGAAGCCGGAAACCTCCTCCTGAATCTCCTCGAATGAACGCGAGGAAAGGTTGCTGTACTGCATCGCCTCGCGAATGCGATCGGTAATATCGCGTAGATTCCGGTCGATTCGCGCGGCGTTTTCGCTGGTGCTCTCGGCGAGCTTCCGTATCTCCTCGGCCACCACCGCAAAGCCGCGGCCCGCCTCCCCGGCGTGAGCGCTTTCGATAGCAGCGTTCATCGACAGCAGGTGCGTCTGTTCGCTGACGCTGTTAATGATCTCGATAATTTCGAGCATGTCGTCGATCTCGTGGGAAATCGACTTGATTGTCTCGTTCGTGCCCGAAACCTTGTCGGCGCCTTCGCGAACGGTGTCCGCGAGGTCGTCGGCCTTGCGCTTTCGATCCTGCGACAGCCGGGTAACGCTGTTCACATTGGCGTTCATCTCCTCGATCGAGCTGGAGACGGTGGCCATACTTTCGGCCTGGCCCTGAATGCGGTCTCGCAGCGTCTGTACGCTCGAGTCGATAGAGCCGATGTTCTCAGCCGAACCGGCGATATCCTTGTCGAGAGAGGTGAAGCGGTTCTGAATACTCTCGATGTTTGAAGTGATTTCGTTAAGCGCCGAGGAGGATTGCTCGTTGGAGGCGCTGAGCTCGCTCTGCAGGGTATCCGCCTGGTTTATCGCAGCCTGCACCGCGGCGAAAAACTCGGATGTACTCGCGATAACCCGGTTGACGTTCGCGCTCAGCGCACCGATCTCGTCGTTGCTGCGGTCGTGCGCCTCGACGGTGAAGTTTCGCTCGGCAAGCTCGTCCATGACGTCGGCGAGCCCGCGAATACGCGAGGACAGACGCCGGGTAAAGACAATGACGAACAAGAGACCGCCGAGAATCGCAGCGGCGGTGACCGCGAGCGAAATAATAAGGTACTGCCGGACAACCGCCGCTGCGTTTAGCGCAATCGTATCGACGACCTCCCCGAGCGTGTTCACGATAAAATCAGCGCCGGAGGTAATAGCCCGGTCAATCGTGTTTTCCACATCGACAATTCTGAGAACGACCCGCGAATCGACGTTCTCCTCGTCCTGCAGCCGACGATTGAGCCGCATAATACCGTTGGCATGAACTCCGCCTAAATCCGCCTCGAGAATGGTTTCGATACCGTCTTCGGCGTTGTCGAAATCATCTCCTATCGAATTCCACACATTGAGCGAGCCCCGCGCGCGGTCGTGGAGTTCCGGTGGAAGGCGATGCCACTCCGGATGGTTTGCCAGATGCTCCATCGCTTCCTGCGCGCGCTCGCGCTGCGCGAGGTGTTCCTCGTACGAGTCTTCGAGGGGATCACGCGTTACGAGCGTGTTCTGGATGGTCCGCATAGTCATATTCGTTTCCCGAATCGCTAACTGCGCGGAACTCGACAGGTCGTTGAGGCGCTCGGCGTTGGTGACCGTCCAAATGAGAAATCCTACGCTGATAAGAAACCCGGCCATTAGCGTAAGAATAGCCGAGTACAGTTTCACTGAAAGTTTCATGTTAGATCCCCGACGCATTGTATTGTCGGTCCGGTTCAAGTCGCAAGGATACCCATCCACTTAACCCACAAACCTGTTCACACCCTGAGTATGAGTTTAATTGCCTGCTACAGGTCGATGTTTCCTTGTCCGGTTGGTTGTGGCCCGTCTAAAGGTAACGGTGGGTACCGGCTCGAGCTGGGTCTGAATCTGCCCATCCCGCGCTGCCGCCCTCCCGCGCTGCCGCTGCCGGCGGCTTTCCCACGCGTTGACAGCGGTATTTACTTTTCCCTATCTTCAGCGAAGTACCGTCGTCGCGCACCGTTGGCTTCGCCGGCAGCCGGTATAGCAAGACACTCCGATGTCTCCGCGATACAGCAGGTCGCGGGCGGACACACGATGGAAGGGCATTTCATGGCGGACATACTCACAGGTTTATCGAACGTATCGCTGGCGCAGGTCGACCCGCAACTGGCCGATGCAGTCGCGAGTGAAGAGCGACGACAGCACGAAAAAATCGAACTGATTGCAAGCGAGAACTTTGCCCCGGAGTCTGTTCGAGAAGCGGCCGCGACGGTACTGACGAACAAGTATGCGGAAGGGTACCCGGGCAAACGCTATTATGGGGGCTGTGAGTACGTGGATATCGCCGAGGACCTCGCGCGAACGCGCGCGTGCGAGGTGTTTTCGGCCGATCACGGAAATGTTCAGCCTCACTCCGGAAGTAACGCAAATATGGCCGTCTATCTTACCCTTCTCGAGCCCGGAGACACGATCATGGGCCTTGACCTTGCTCACGGCGGGCATCTGACGCACGGTGCCGGGGTCAACTTTTCGGGCAAGCTGTATAACGCGGTAACCTACGGGGTGAATCGCGAGACCGAGCGCTTCGACTACGACGAGATCGCCTCGGTGGCGAAAAAACATCAGCCTAAACTCATCATCACCGGTGCGAGCGCGTACTCGCGGGTCATCGATTTTGCAAAGTTCCGGGAAATCGCCGATAGCGTGGGTGCCTACCTTTTGACCGATATGGCTCACATCGCGGGGCTCGTCGCCGCCGGAGTCCATCCCTCGCCGGTTCCACATTCCCACTTCGTTACAACGACCACTCACAAGACGCTTCGAGGGCCGAGGGGTGGGCTCGTTCTCATCGGGGAGGACGGCCCGAACGATCGCGGCGTCGTAGCGCCGAAATCGGGGCGGACGAAAACCTGGTCGGAACTCCTCGATGCGGCGGTTATGCCTGGTGTTCAGGGCGGCCCCCTTATGCACATCATCGCAGCAAAGGCTGTCGCCTTTCACCTTGCGCTCGGTAAGGGGTTTAAGGAGTATCAGGCGCAGGTTGTTGAGAACGCGTCGCGTCTTGCCGGTGCTATGACCAGAGGCGGTGGCCGAGTAGTTTCCGGTGGGACCGACAACCACGTGTTCCTGCTCGACGTGACACCGTTTGGACTGAGCGGAAAAAAGGCCGAACGGATTCTCGATGAGGCGAATATCACAGTGAACAAAAATGGTATTCCTTTTGATCAAAAGAGTCCGCTCGTCACGTCGGGGATTCGAATCGGTTCTCCGGCGGTGACCACGCGTGGAATGGGCCCTGACGACATGGAGACCATAGCAGGCTTTATTCTGCGGGTGCTCGAGTCGCAGGGGGATGAAGACATTGTTCGGAAAACGGCGGAGGATGTTAAAGAGTTCACGGCTTCCTTTCCGCTGTTTGCGTGACGGGAGTATTTGGGAGGCTCTTGGTCATCCAGTGGTTGAAAATCGCTGAATTGACAAATGAAAGAACCGGAACCTATACTTCTACCTTGAAACCTCCGTACGGGCTCGACGATGAATAGTTCCCCACAGCTTTCCATGGTTAACTTCAACAAGGGTGCCTATATCATTGTTGAGGGAAAGCAGAAGGCAGACAACTTCTACATTATCCGCCAGGGGAAGGTCCGCATAAGCAAAGAAGTCGAAGTGGTCGAGGAGGAAGGCGGGAACGTCCTCGGCCCCGGGGATTTCTTCGGTGTTGTTTCGACAATGAGCAACCACAGCCATATCGAAACGGCGCAGGCTCTTACCGACGTTACGCTAATCTCGGTAAAGCGCGACCAGTACGGTGTTTTAATCGAAAAGAACGCGCCCATCGCGATGAAGATCATAGAGGGTTTTTCGCGTCGCATGCGCTACCTCGATGAGAACCTCGCGCGCTTGACGTTGAAGGAAGACTCCCCCCCGGGTATCGAGCACCTCTTTCATATCGGCGAGTACTACGCGCGGCAGAAGCAGTACAACCTCGCGCACTACTGCTACCATCAGTACATGAAGTTCGTTCCGCAGGGTGCCAACGTATCGACCGCCCGGCAACGGCTTGAAAAGATCAAGCCGTATTCACAGGCGGTATATCTCGACGGCGACCAGACGGAGTTCACGCGGGAGTATCCGAAAGGGACCATGGTCTTCGCTGAATCCATGCCCGGGCAGGAGCTCTATATTATTCAGAAGGGTAGCGTGAAGATTACCAAAATCGTCAACGATAATGAAGTCCTTCTCGCTGTTCTCAAGCCGGGCGACATCTTCGGGGAGATGAGCCTCATAGAGAACAAGCCACGAAGCGCCTCGGCGGTCGCTTACGAGGATGCTACGCTTTTGGCCGTAAACCGAGAGAATTTCGCCCGGATGGTCAAATCGCAACCGCAGATTATCGCCCGCCTGACGACGCTCCTCGCCGAACGAATCTGGTTCATTTACAAGCAGCTCGCGAACACACTCCTTACCGACAACGTTGGTCGTCTGTGGGACGCGTTGCTAATCCAGCTGGAGAAGCAACGTGTTCCGATACATTCAGGCCAGACACACACCTTCGATTTCGGTCCCAAAGAGCTTGTGAATATTGCGGGACTTCCGATGGACGAAGGCAACGCGGCGCTGCGCGACGTGCTCAAAAGCGACAAGGTCAAAGCGGTGGATAATAGGGTCTTCGTAAGCGACGTCGAGGAAGTGGAAAAACAGGCGAAGTACTTCAGAAAAATGCAGCGCATCGAGCGACGCCGAAAGGAAGCCAAGGCCCATACCCGTTGACGCGGCCGGCGGCTTGCGAGACGGTCCTGCAAGCTCGAGCAGTTGTTCGCGGTTTTTGGAACAAGCCGGCAGCGGAGGCTTCTCACCGGAGGCGAGCGCAGCCTTACCCTATGGTAGCGTATGCGCGGGCGTGTTTAGCGTCACCTTGCTGCGTGAGTGCCGCTTCCGCTACTATTGCCCTTCCTATGAAAGCGATAGAACTAAGCAAGGCGTACGACCCGAAAGAATTCGAGTCGCGAATTTACAGACAGTGGGAGCAGTCCGGCGCGTTCACACCGGAGTCGGCTCGATCCGGCGCCGAGTCGGCCGAGTACGATGCGGGTGAGGAGTCGGTCGACCGCCCCTTTGTCGTGGTTATCCCTCCTCCGAATGTCACCGGAGTCCTTCACATGGGGCACGGGCTGAATAATACCTTGCAGGACGTTCTTGTTCGCTTTCACCGAATGCTCGGTCGTCCCACCCTCTGGGTCCCGGGAACCGACCACGCCGGTATCGCAACGCAGAATGTGGTCGAAAAGAAAATCCGGGAGGAGGGAGGCGATGTCCGTGAACTCGGGCGGGAACGGTTTCTCGAGCGAACCTGGCAAGTGAAGGAAGAGCATCATGAGGTCATTACTCGGCAGCTTAAAACCATAGGCGCGAGCTGCGATTGGTCGCGCGAGCGGTTTACCATGGACGAGGGACTCAGTCGTGCCGTGCGGGAGGTCTTTGTCACGCTCTACGAGCGAGGTCTTATTTATCGAGGAGAGTACCTTGTCAATTGGAGCTGCGCCGGCCGGACCGCACTCAGCGACGATGAGGTCGAGTACGAGACGGTCAACGGAACGCTGACGCACATAGAGTATCCGCTGTCCGACGGGTCGGGAAGCGTAAAAGTTGCCACAACCCGTCCGGAAACCATGCTCGGCGATACCGCTGTCGCGGTCCATCCGGAAGACGAGCGTTATGCCGGAATGGTCGGGAAGATGGTTACACTTCCGCTTTCCGATCGCGAAATCCCGATTATCGCCGACGAATATGTGGATCGCGAATTCGGTACCGGTGCCGTTAAGATAACCCCCGCTCATGACTACAACGACTACGATATGGGGGTGCGGCACGATCTACCGCGCATTAATATTCTCAATGAGGATGGTACGCTGAACGAACATGTCCCCGAAGCGTACCGTGGCCTGTCTGTTGTCGAAGGTCGAACCCAAGTCGTAAAGGATCTCGAAGCACAGGGATTTCTTGTCGGCCAGGAGCCGCATCAGCATCAGGTCGGGCACAACTACCGGCACGGAGACGTGGTCGAGCCGTTCCTGAGCGAGCAGTGGTTCGTCCGCATGAAGCCCCTCGCCGAGAAAGCGCTTTCGGCGTGGAAGGATGGAAAGCTTCATTTCTATCCGGCGAAATGGGCTACTACGTATACGCGGTGGCTTGAAAACATTCGGGACTGGTGTATAAGCCGCCAGCTGTGGTGGGGACACCGTATTCCCGTGTGGTACTGCGATGATGGCAGCGAGATCGTAAGCCGTGAGGAGCCTGAAGGATGCCCCGACGGGTCCACGCCGCGCCAGGATGAGGATGTGCTCGACACGTGGTTCTCGAGCTGGCTGTGGCCCTTTTCGACGTTGGGATGGCCCGAGCAAACCGATGACCTTTCGAAGTACTATCCCACCACAAGCCTTGTTACCGCCTACGATATAATCTTTTTCTGGGTCGCACGCATGATTATGGCCGGCGTCGAGTTTATGGACGACGTTCCCTTCAGCGAGATCTATATTCACGGCGTTGTTCGTGACAAGAAGGGTCGCAAAATGTCCAAGAGTCTCGGCAACGGAATCGACCCCCTCGATGTCGTCGACCGATACGGCGCGGACGCCCATAAGTTCACACTCGCCTACATGGCTGCAAAAGGGCAGGATATTCTCCTCGCTGAGGACGATTTTGCCTTCGGGAGTCGTTTTGCGAACAAGATCTGGAACGCGTCGCGCTACATCCTCATGAATATAGACGGGCTGTCGCTCGTTTCGCGCGAACAGGTCAGGCATACGGATATAGACCGTTGGATTTATCACCGCCTCAATGACGCGATTATCCGGGTGCGAACGGCGATGAAGCAGTACCGTTTTAACGACGCTACGAGCGCCGTATTCGAGTGGTTCTGGAACGACTACTGCGACTGGTATGTCGAGGCGAGCAAGCTGAGCCTGTACTCCGAGGATGCCGAAGAGAAAAACCGCGCGGCGAGCGTGCTGCTATACGTTCTCGAGGAGGGCTTACGGCTACTGCACCCGTTTATCAGCTTCATCACTGAAGAGCTGTACAGTAAGCTTCCGGTGGACGGGGAGAGATCGGTGCGTATCGCCGACTCGGTTATCACCGCGCCGTACCCGAGGGTTATTCCCGAGCGCGACGCGCCCGAGCTCGACGCGAGTTTCATCACGCTGCAGGAGGCGGTACGGCTTGTGCGGACTATGCGAAGCGAGTTCACTATTCCGCCGAGCCGCCGTATTCGACTTCATATCCGGGTTGGGCAGTCGCTGGCCGCGGGGGAGCTGCTCGAAAGGCAACGCACGCTTATAAGCTCGCTCTGCTCGGCTGACTCGCTTGAAATTGATCAGTCGAGGCCCGATACCGACGGGGCGGTTACGCTCGTGGGTACCGGTTTCGAAGTGTACGCGTGGGTGCGCGATCTGATCGATATCGAGAAGGAAACTGCGAAGCTCGAAAAGCAGCTCGCGGGCGCCCGGAAGCAGCTCGAATCGACCGACAAAAAACTTTCCAACGAGAAGTTCCTTGCGAAGGCGGGTGACGAGGTCGTGGCACACGAGCGGTCGAAGCGGGAGGAGCTTGTCGAGAAGGTGAAGAAGCTCGAAGGCTACATCTCCGACCTCGGGCGTTAGTTCGCCGTTTTCGCCCCGGCTTTGCAGGCGTGTGGCCCGCCGGCGCAGAGTCGCATACGGCGGCGGTGTCTGGACGGTATGCACCGCGAGGTGTATCGTGCCGGCGATGGGCGATATCAGGCGGTATATAATCGGTGCGCTTTTGCTGCTCCCGGCGACGGTTGGGCTTTTCGGATCGAACGATCGCACCCTGTTTTCCCCCGAATCGGAGGTATACGAACTCCTTCGGGCGGTGCGTCTCGAGGCCGGACGCTCCATTCCCTGGAGCTCTCGCAGCCTTACTGCTTCCGACATTCGCAGGCAGCTCGACGATATCGACCGCGGCGAGCTTTCGAACGCGGGTCGGCAGGCTATCGCGGAAATCGAGAAGCTGATCGAGCCTGTCGCCGTGTATGAAAGCGCAGAAGAGGAGTTTGCCTTTGATCTGAGCCCGAGCGTAGCGCTCGAGGCATACCTGAACGCTGCCGACTCGGCCGACGAGTGGCAGTATGCCTACGGCGAGCGCAACCCGCTTATTGCGCTTCCCGGTCAGCTGTGGCTCGGCGACTCGCTCTACGGTCGCGTGGACCTGGACTTGCAGCAGGAGAAGTTTGCCACGCTCGATCCGCGGCTCTCGAGCAACGCGCCGCGCTCGCTCGATGAAATCGATTACATGGTTCCCTATCGCGGTTACGTTCTCGCTGCCGGGAACCAGTGGTTCCTCCAGACCGGACGCGACCGGCTGCGCTGGGGCAGCGGTCGAAGCGGTGTCATGGTTCTGTCGGATGAGCCAACCTACTACGACTTTGTTCGTTTCGGGTTCGGGGTCGACCGATTTCGCTATACGTCGCTTATTACCCATATCGAACCGCGGTTCGACCCCGCGGCGGACGGCGAATGGGAGCAGATTCGTACCCCGCCTTCCGGGTCCTTCGATGAAGAGACCGACGAGGACGATGCGCTCGAACGATTCAGCGACCGGCTCGAAGACCCTGCGCTCGAGCCGGCCAAGACCATGTACCTGCACCGCTTCGAGTTCGACCTTTTCGAGCGGCTTCAGCTTGCGCTTGTCGAGGGGATGATGCTCGGCGAGCGTCGCGGAGATTTGCGATTCTGGAATCCGCTTTCCATTTATCACAACTTTTTCGAGGTCAATCTCGCCTCGGCGCTTCTCGGGCTTGAGGTGAACTGGAATCCGTGGCGAAACCTGAATATCTATGGCGAGTACGCGATGAATCAGATCGGCACCGAGTTCAAGCCCGACGATATTCCCAATGCCCTCGGGGGACTGGCAGGGGTGGAAGGGCAGCTTCCGGTCGATGCCGGTTATCTCACCGGATACGGGGAGTTTGTCTACACGAATCCGTGGTTGGGGGTGCGCGAGCACCCGTGGACAAGCTGGCACTGGCGCCGCAGGATTGTCTCGAATGTCGAGTCCGGCCGTCCGGTTGTAACCGAGCCGATCGGATACCGGTTCGGGCCCGACAGTGTGGTCATGGCTACGGGCCTTGGATATACGGTGCCGGGGCGGTCGAACATCAACCTTGATCTCACCTATCTGCGAAGAGGCGAGCAGCGTATAAATTCCCCCTACGAAGATAGTGAACGGGCGGTGTCGCTGCGTACCCCGTCGGGAGTCGTTGAGCGCAGCTGGATTGCCGAACTCGGTGGAAGTCGGGCGCTTGAGACCGAGATGATCGGGGCGGACATTACCCTCGGTTTTAATGCCGCGTTGGTTTCCATAGCGAACTACAGGAACGTCTCCGGACGTGAATTTTTCGACGTGCAGTTTTCCCCGTCTCTCGTGTTACACTTCTGAGCTGTTATGTCCATACTATTGTGGGTTTCTCTGATTGCGGCCGCCGGAATTATCGCGATTCACCTTGTGGTTGCCGCAGGCGCTGTACTCGCGCTCGTCGCGGAGCGTCACCTTATCGCCATTGAAGCTGAAATCGAACCCGGGCGCGTGAGCGTCGTAGTTCCTGCCAGGGATGAGGAGGAAATGTTACCCCGGCTCCTCGCGTGTCTCGAGCGACAGAATACGAACCGTTTCGAAATAGTTCTGGTCAACGATCGGTCGGAGGATCGAACGTCCGATATCATGCAGGAGTTCTCCGCGCGCCACGAGGGGCGGGTCCGGGTCGTGACGCTTGTCGATGATCCCCCGCCGGGTAATCCGAAGCAGCGGGCGCTCGCCGCCGGCGCATCCGCTGCGACCGGAGATTTGCTGCTTCTTACCGATGCCGACTGCTGGTTGCCGGTGGACTGGGTTCGAACAATGTGCCGTCCTTTTCGAAGTCATGACGTGGGGCTGGTATTCGGGCCGGTGATTCCCGGAACAAAGGGTCTTGCCCGGCAGTCCCGATTTCTCGACTGGTACCAGGGCTTTGACCAGATATTTCGCTTTCAATATACCGCAGGGGCCGCGGGGATGGGCGCTCCGTCCGGCGGTTTCGGCAATAACATCGCCGTCCGGCGAAGCGCGCTCAACGATGCAGGCGGGTTCGAGGGACTGAGGTACTCCCAGACCGAGGATGCACAGCTAATCTGTCAGATTCGCGATACGGGCAAGTGGGCGATCCGCGCGGTACGAAGCCGGGGGGCGAGGGTCGTTCCTGCCCCTGAGCAGAAGCTTCGCACCCTCATCCGGCAGAGTATTCGGTGGAACACCGGAGGGCTGTTCGCCCCCGACCAGACCGCAAGGCTCAGCTACGGCGTGGTCATGATATTCCTGTTCGCGAGCGTGCTTCTCGCCATAAGCTCGATTTTCGTTCCCGTCGGCGCCCACGCTACTGTGGTGATGGTACTGCCGGCTTTCGGAAGCTTTGTGAGTATGCTGCTTCTCGGGGTGCTCGCCGGCCTCTTTAACAGACCGGGGCCGTGGTACTGGCCGCTTCTTGTCCCCAATATTATTCTCTCGATGGTGC
>JBKGYS010000067.1:0-13566 GCA_046545955.1 Spirochaetales bacterium
TGGCGCGATTAATCTCGTCCACAAGGACAACGTTTGCCTGAATCGGCCCCTCCCGGAATGAAAAGCTCCCGTCTTTCGGGTTGTAGACGCTTACGCCGAGAACATCCGCGGGGAGCAGGTCCGGCGTGCACTGAATGCGGGAAAATGCGCCGCCGAGGCTCGTCGCGAGTGCCCGCGCGAGAATAGTCTTTCCCACGCCCGGTACATCCTCGAGCAGCACGTGCCCCCGGCACAGGCTCGCAACGAGGAGTTTTTCAATAAGATCAGGTTTGCCGAAAAAAACACGGCCAACCGATTGCCTGATTTCGTCGGCCCACTCGCTTATTCTGTTCACGGTCGGAAAGCGTAGCAGAGGAGCGGGGGGTTTGAGGAGTCCCGCTGTTTTCGTCTGCCTTATGGCGCTTACAACACTCTCTCGCTGCCGCCGCCGGCCCGATTGAGCCGGCCGGATCGGGTTACCCATCAGGTGCTTCGCTCGAGTGCAGTCGTGCTTCCGCCGAGGGCCTCGGCGTGCTCGGGGTGGCATGTAAGAATTATAGTCTGATGCTTCGTCGCGAATGCGCGAATCGCTTCGGCCGCGCGTTGCCGACGATCCGGGTCCATATCGACGAGCGGATCGTCGAGTAGTACGAAACCACCGCTCGACCCGACCGCGTATTCGGAAAGTGTCATACGAAGGGCGAGCGATACGCTGTCCCGGGTTCCCCAGGAGAGTTGCTTCGCAGTAAGCGGAGTGCCGTTGTCGGTGACAAAGCGCTCGGGTGTTGTTTCACTCATACGCACTGTTTCGAACCGGTCGCCGGTAACGGCGCTCAAGTGCGAGCGGAAACGACGACCGAGGGGCTCCCAGGTATTGCGGTCGAACTGCTCACGCAGCCGCTCGGCGCGATCCTCGACCCGCTTCAGCGCTGCCCCGCGTGAGCGTTCGCGTTCAAAACGGCTTTTCGCCCGCTCAAACCGGATTTGGAGTTCTTCGGTTGACTCCTCCGGAGCGGTGGCTTCGAGTCCCGCCTTGCGCTGCAGAAGCGACGAGCGATGCGAAGCGAGCCGCTCGCGCTCGGCGGCGAGCTCGTTGACGCGCGAGAGAAATGCGTCTGCGTTTTCAAACCCCTCCGGTAGGCCCGGAAGGGAGGCAAGCTGCTCGCGAAAGGTGCGCTTTCGTACCCGCAAGTCGCCTCCTTGCTCGCTCATTGCCTCGAGCGAGCCGAACTCTTCTTCCCAGGCTGCAATCTGCTTTCTCAAATCCGACTCACGCTCGGCGATCCGCTCGATGCGGCTTCTGAGATCCGCTTCTCTGGCGTAAAGCATCGAAATGTCGGCGTCGGCTGCCTCGGGAAGCGCCGTCTCGAGCGGCTCCATCGCCGCATCGAGGGGCTCGCCCTCGAGTTCGGCATCCAGCGTCGCCTGTGCACGTTCTACCGCCGAGGCGAGTTCTCGTCGCTTCGCCGCCGCGGCCCGCGCCGCTTCGAGCGTTTCCACGCCGGCTTCCCGAAGCAGCGTCTGCTGCTCCTCTACGAGGCTACGCCGTCGCGCGACGATCTCATCGAGCTCCCCGTCGCCGGCGGTAACCCGCACCGAGAGCCCCGCGTGGTGGAGCGTAAGTTGCCCGTCGGCGGAGAGGGAAACCTGTGACCCGGCCGGAATTTCGAGCGTTTCACCCGAGCCGTCTACGCGTTCAACCTGGACCACATCGCCGGCCGCTGAGTTCAGAGCGAAGCTCAACGATGATGCTTCGATACGCGCGTCGAGCTCGCGCCGTGTGGAATCGATGCGTGAAAGCGCCTCGACCTGCTCGTCGGTGATCGCGGGCCCCCGGGACTCGGCGGAACGGGCGTGTTCGAGTTCCTGTTTGCGTTTTTTCACCCGCGAGGCCCGCTCGCGTTTCGCTTTGAGTCTGCCTGCCTCCTCGGCTTCCTTGCGCCTCTTTTCGGTGTCGGCGAGCTCGCTCTGCAGTTGCTCGCGTTCGGCGGGAAGCCCTTCGAGCTTCTCTTCGGTGACCGGCCATTCGCGAAGGAGCGAGCCGATGCGCGAGAGCAGCGTTTCGATCCCCGCAAGCTCCTGCTCGATGCCGCCTCTGCGCTGCACATCGTCTCGGATGTCGGCAAAGTTCTGGTAGGCGCTATCGACTTCCTTCCAGGTGTTGTCGACGGTCGAAAGCTGCTCCTCGATCGCGGCGAACTCGCGTTCCCAGTTCCGTGCGGCGTCGAGCTTGTTTCGAAGCTCCTCGCGTTCGTAATACGCGGCGAGAATGCGTCCTACATCGCGCTTCCACGGTCGGTCTATACCGCGTCCGCCCTCCGGGCCGCCGGCGCGCTCGTCCCACCGGTCGAAGTACTCGCGGTGGCGTCGGGAAAGCGTGGCGAGAAGCCGCTCGATGGAGATGCCGCCTGTCTCCATGATGGCGCTTCGTACGACCGCTCCGAGCTCTTCCTTCGTTTCGGCGCCGAGACCGGCCTGAATCGCGTTGTGAAGCCCGGCCTGGCCGGACAAAAGGAGCGACCGCATCGTCGGCGCGCTGCACGGCAGAAGCGAGAAAAGCACCTCCTGAACCGTTTCAGGATCGCTGTACTCGCCTCCATGCTCGATCGACAGCGAAGCGCTTCCCTTATACCGGCCCGGCCTCCAGGTCTTCTGCAGCGAAATTCTGCCGGATTGTCCGTGCAGTGCTTCGAGGTCGACACGCAGCACGTCCCCTCCGGAGGCCGGCAGAAGCGAAGCGAACCGCTCCTGGAACCTCGCGTCGGTGAGCGCGCTCGATTCGAGAAGTACCGCCTCGATTGCCCGGAAAAGGGTGGATTTACCCGCCTCGTTCGGTCCGAGAACGACGCTCAGACCCGGGTCGAAGCGAACGCACCGGTCGGAGATACCGGCAAACGGATGCAGCGTTACCGAGGTGAGGATCACTGTCGACTCTCCCCTACGATGTCCCACGCCATTTCAAGCGCTTCGCGGTCGTCCTCGTCGGCAAACGAGAGGAGCAAGGTCGATGCAAACGAGCCATCAGGGTATTCCTGTTCGATGCGACCGCGCGTGACCGCTTCGTGAACATTCTCGTGGCGAAGGTCAAGCTCGGCGACCCGCTGCCTCACAGCGGCGATCGTTTGCTCGAGGCGCTCGAGCGATTCAGCGTCGAGTCGCCCTTCGAGCTCGAGCCGAAGGATTGTCGAGGCAGACTCGCTTCCATCGGCCACCTGGTCGAGCGCCTCTACATCGGCGCCTGAAGAAAGCGTCCGCCGCTCCTGCCGAAAGCGAAACGCGCCGGTTGTAATGCGGCGGACCGAGATTGGCGCGGGTTCGGACGGCGGGGCGGAGGGCGGCGCGTGGCCGTCTGCCGCCGCGGATTCGGGGGAATCGCCGGTGTCGGTGGCGCTCGAGCCCCCGAGCTCGACAATAAACGCGTGCCCGCGATGGGCGCAGTCGAATCCGTCGGGCTCGGGAGTGCCCGGATTCAGAATGCGCGGTGAATCGGCGAGGCTCTCCGGCCAGGAGATATGGGAGTGGCCGAGGAGCCACACGTCGACCCCGGCTTGTTGGAGTTCGTCCCGCCGCATGGGAAAATAACGACCGTCGAAATCCGGGGAAACCCCTTCAATACTGCCGTGTGCCATGCCGATCCGCCACGGACGTCCCGCCGCCTGCGGACCGCTCGCCGCGCCGCCGGTGTCGCTGTTCGAGCCGAGGTTTTCGGCAATGCGCTCGCCGGCGATAGCTTCACGCACCCATCCGATCCGGTTATCGCCCGAGTGCTTCGCGTCGCACGGGGCCGGATATACCACCGCGGGTATCCCGTACTCGGCGAGGTCAAACGGCTCCGCGCGATCGAGTACCCGGACATGGTCGCCGGCGGCGTCGCGGAAGTCTCGCCAGAGGGTGCTCTCGGCGCCTGCGTAGTCGTGGTTTCCCGGCAGGACGAGGACTGCGCGGCCTGGAAACTCCGATAACGAGGCGGCGACGCGCGAAACATCAGCCTTGCTCATAGAAACGCGATCGAAGAGATCGCCCGAGACGCTGATCAGGTGACTGTCGGCTCCGCGGGCGGCCTCCACAATGCGGTCGACTGCCGATAGGCGAGCCTCGCGAAGCGCGTCGCGAGATGCGTAATCGGAAAAGCGCATGCCTATGTGAAAGTCGGCGCAGTGCATAATGCGAAGTAAATCCATGACGTTTTGCTACGCTATGCCCGGCGGGCCGGCGTGTCAACGCGCGATCAGGGCCGTGGGTGGACAGGCTGCCGGGTCAACGCGGGGTGGCGAACCTGGACCGGGGCGCTGAATCCGGGTCGCGTACAACGGCGGATACGGGGTATAAACGGTGGATATGCCTCGCTTTCTTTATAGACACTGGTTTGTTCTCGCGCTCGCGGCGCTTCTCGTGGGCAGCTTTCTGCTTCCTGGGTTCGGCGATACTATAAACCCCGGCGGCGTGACGCAGAATGTTCTGGTGTTCGTCTTTTTTCTCATGAACGGCTTCTCCTTGCCGAGCGAACACATTTTGCACGGGCTGAAGAACGTTAAACTGCACGTAGCGGTGCAGCTTTTCATCTTCGCCGTTATTCCGCTGTACTTTGCGATCACCGCGCCGCTTTTCAGCTCCTACCTCGGAGGAAACCTCACGGTCGGACTGTACGCGCTCGCGGTTCTCCCGACGACGATGTCCACGGCCAATATTTTCACGCAGACTACCGGCGGAAACGTTGTGGCGACCATGTTCAACTCGGCGCTGTCCAATGGGGCAGGCATTATCGTTTCACCGCTTCTTCTGAGTCTGTTTCTCGCCACGGGGGGCGCCGGACTTCCACCCGAAGAGATTATGTCGGTGTTCAGCGAGCTCGCGCTTATTATGCTCGTCCCGTTTGCCGTGGGGCAACTGTGGCGCCGCCGGGCGATGGAGCTCGCTGCCCGCGTCAAGAAGCGCCTATCGACGATTTCGAGCGTTATAATTCTCACCATTATCTTCATGACCGTTTCGAGCACCGCGGGCGATCCGCAGTTTGTCGAGCGCATGGTCGAGCTTCCCGTTCCCTTTCTTTTCCTCGCGCTCACCCACGTTATGCTGCTTGTGCTGTCCGCTGTTCTCGGGAGAGTATTGAAGCTGTCGCGCCCGGACCGTCTGACGCTGCTTTTCTGCGCGCCGCAGAAGACGCTTGCAATGGGCGTACCGCTTTTAAGCGTATATTTTTCCTCGCGCCCAGATATTCTTGCCTTCGCGATTCTCCCGCTTCTGTTTTATCATCCTTTCCAGATTTTCACCGCGGGTGTGGTGCGAGCCCTGATTTCCCCACGGCGAGAGGCGGAAACGACACACGCACTATGAGGATTTATTATGCGTTTTGCTTCCAATAGCGGCTACAATTCGCGCCGTTCCCCGGTGCCGTCGACCGGTGGCGCCGTTGCTACGAGCCAGCCGCTCGCTACTCAGGCCGGAGTAGATATGCTTCGTCTCGGCGGCACCGCCGCCGACGCCGCCGTGGCCGCAGCGGCTGTTCTGCAGGTGACTCAGCCGTGTTCGACGGGCATCGGGGGTGATGCGTTCTGCCTCTATTTCGAGTCCTCTTCCGGACGAGTCCATGCGCTCAACGGCTCGGGACGAAGCCCTGCCGCCCTCGACCATTCCCGCGTTGCCGCGGACGGCTTCTCCGACGGCTTGCCCCGGTTTCACGCCCACACGGTGACCGTTCCCGGCGCCGCGGCAGCTTGGCAGGATACGATAGCGCGTTTCGGAGCGTTGTCGCTTTCGAAGGTGCTCGAACCGGCGCGAACGCTCGCCGAGGACGGGTTCCCGGTTTCTCCGCTTACGAGCCTCTGGTGGAATGCCGGAGCCCGGGTTCAATTGTCGCAGACCGCGTTCGGGCACGAGCTTTTCGGAGCCGGCGGCCGGGGCGGCGACGAGCCCGGCCCGAAACCGGGGGAAGTGTTCCGGAATCCGGGACTCGCTCGGGTACTCGCTCGCATTGCCGAGCACGGTGCCCGTGAAGTCTACGAGGGGGAGACCGCCGAACGGATCGTCGAGGCGGTACGCCGGGAGGGCGGAGTGCTGAGCCTTTCGGATCTGCGGGCGCACGGCAGCGAATGGGTAAGGCCCCTCAGCGTCGACTACCGTGGAGTTCGGGTGTGGGAGTGTCCGCCGAACGGCCAGGGCTTCGCCGCGTTGAGCGCGCTGAACATCCTCGCTCGGCTCGACGTTCACGAGTACGACGATCCAAATGCCACACACCAGCTTGTCGAATGCATGAGACTCGCGTTTGCCGACGCAGCGTGCCTTATAGCCGATCCGGACCGAGCCGGCGTCTCCCGCGCGGCCTACGATCAGATCGTGTCTGAACTCCTCAGCGAGGACTACGCGCGCTCGCGAGCGAGGCTCGTCGATCCGGTCCGGGCAATGCACTCGGCTCTACCGGGCGAGCGCGCCGCCTCGCTCCTGCCGCCGGAGCTTCGGGGCACGCCGAGCGCTGGTGACGACACGGTGTACCTTGCCGCAAGCGACCGCTTCGGTAACGGGTGCTCGTTTATCAACAGCAATTTCATGGGATTTGGAACCGGAATCGTCCCCGAGGGGTGCGGTTTCAGCCTTCAAAACCGTGGATACGGCTTTTCGTTGCACGAAGGACATCCCAACGCGCTCGAACCGCGCAAGCGTCCGTATCACACGATTATTCCCGGTATGGCGACGACAGACTCCGCTGACCATGCCGGAGAGCTTTACGCGGTATTCGGTGTTATGGGTGGAATGATGCAGCCGCAGGGTCACCTGCAGGTGATTTCCCGCCTGGTGGATTACGACCTTGATCCTCAGGCAGCCCTGGACCGACCGCGTTTTCAGCTCGATGAAGGGCAGGCTGACGGCAGGTTGCTGGTCGAAAACGGCGATCAGCACCGACTCCTGCAGGGGCTTTCGGCCCTCGGTCATGAATCGAGCTCGGTATCCGGGCTCGAGCGCTACCGCTTCGGTCTCGGGCAGGTTATCCGACGCGATGGGCCGGTCGTCTGGGCAGGAAGCGATGGACGTGGTGATGGATTAGCTATGGGCGACGGCACTGAGCCGCCTGCACAGTAGCCTCACAGTGTGCTACCATCCGGGGCTTGACCGGTTTAACGCCGGATCGAGGCCGATGCGTGGAACGCTGCGATACGGATGCTCCACATCGGAGACTACTGATATGATACGAATAGAACAGCGGGAGCAGTCATGAGATTTTCGGGATTGAGTGGATACTACACGGGAGTTGCGGTTCCGGTCGCTTCCCTGCGGGGCGAGGACGACATGGGTGTCGGCGAATTTTCCGACCTCATTGAATTCGCTTCGTTATGCAGGGATACGGGGCTCGAAGTGCTGCAGATCCTGCCCATAAACGACAGCGGCTTCGATTCAAGTCCGTATAGTGCGCTTTCGGCGTACGCGCTGCACCCGATCTACCTTCGGCTGACCGAGTTACCTGAACTCGCCGAACCGGGTGTGCGCGAGGCGCTTGACCCGTATTTGGAAACGCTTCGGGATTCGGCCTCGCGTGCCCTTGGTATTCAGTATCACGGTGTGCTCGATAACAAACTCGAGGCACTTCGCGCGGTGTACCGCTGCGTTCATCAATCCATCGATACCGACCGGGAGCTCGACAGTTGGATCGAGGCCAACCCCTGGGTAAAGCCCTATGCCGTTTTCCGTATGCTTAAAGACCGCTATAAGCAGGCTGCTTGGTGGCAATGGGACGAGCTCACCGAGCCGTCCGGCGACGATATCGAGGCGGTGTGGTCCGATCCGGTAAACCGTTCGACGGTTCGCTTCTACGCGTGGGTGCAGCTGCGGCTCGAACAGCAGCTCGTGCGCGCTGCCGGCGAGCTCGAGGCGATGGGTATCTATCTGAAGGGTGACCTTCCAATTCTTATGAACGAGGATTCCACCGACGTATGGCTGCATCGCGACATCTTCCGGCTCGAGCTTCGAGCCGGCGCTCCCCCCGACATGTTCAGCCGCTTCGGCCAGAACTGGGGGTTCCCGATCTACAACTGGACGGCGATGGCGCAGAACGACTACAGCTGGTGGCGCGCGCGCCTTCGGCAGGCGGATAAGTTTTTTCATATGTTCCGCATAGACCATGTGCTCGGCTTTTTCCGAATATGGGCGGTACCGGCGGAAAACGAAACCGGCACCATGGGCTTTTTTTCGCCGGCCCATCACTTCACGCGCGGCGATTTGCGCGCCGCGGGTTTCGGCGAAGAGCGTATTCGCTGGCTCGCCGAACCGCATCTATCGCGCGAGCGCATCGAATCGGTGCTCGGCGGGCGAACCGATGAGTTCATCGAATACATTTTTGATCAGGTCGGCGAGGAAGACCTTTACCGATTCTCAACGCGCGTCGAAGGGGAGCGTTGGCTCAAGGCCTTAGGCCTTCAGCCGGAACAGATAACCGGGCTTATAGACTTGTATGGCGATCGGGCGCTCGTACAGATCGATGACGAGCACTACGCGCCGACGTGGCGGTATAAGGAATGCGAACGCTACCTTGGCCTGCATCCCGGTGAGCGACAAGCGTTTGACGAGCTTGTGGCCTCGCGCGCATCGGAGAGCGAGTATCTTTGGGAACAGCACGGGCACGAGCTGCTCGGATTCATGCGGGAAGAGGCCAATATGCTTCCGTGCGCCGAGGATCTCGGAGTCGTTCCCGCTTGTGTCCCGAAAGTACTCGCCGATTTGGGAATACTCGGCTTGCGCGTGCCCCGGTGGGCGAGGCGGTGGGATCAAAACGGTCAACCCTTTATCCCCCCGGCCGAATACCCGTACCTGACCGTTTGCGCGGCGAGCGTCCACGATACAAGCACCGTTAGAGGATGGTGGGAAGAAGAGCCGGATTCACGAAGCAGTTTCTGGTCGACGCTTGGGCTCGAGGGTGATCCACCCGCGACATATACGCCGGACGTTGCGCTTCAGGTGCTGACTGCGCTGAACGCACAGGTTGCCAGCGCGATCGCGATGTACGAGATCCAGGACTTTTTTGCGCTGTCCTACTCGCTTATTCCCGAGAACACCGAAGATGAACGCATTAACACACCGGGCACCTATAACTCGGTTAACTGGAGCTATCGGATCCCGGTGAGCATACAGACGCTTCTCGAGCACAGCTCGTTCAGGCGTGGGGTTGAGACGATAGTTCGAAGCAGGAGTGCAACGCAATGAAGACCAGTCGCGATTTTCACGTGAGACGTCAGGTGCGCGAGAAATACGAGTTCGATCGCCGCGTTTTCTCCCTGCGGGGCAACGTCCTCTTCCCGGACTTGCAGTCCTGCCGAATGCTCTCGGCTCGTATGAACGCCGAGCGTCAGATCGAAACGCATCCCGATCGTGCCGTTCATACCTCCGATATCTACGCGATGGGGCTCATTGAGGAGATCATGCACTACGTGATAGGCCTCTACCGCGAGCAGGTGGACAGCAAGGTCGGAACGCGACTGTACGCGCATCTGCGTGAGAGCGTGCCGGAAGCGCAGCTCGAGGCGCTTCTTGCTCGCTTTGTCGAAGAGTTCCCTCCCCTGCGCGTACACAGCGGTGAGCTTAGCCCCGAAGAGTTCCTCGATACTGATGTTGAAGGTGTTCCGGGCCGCGAAGTGGCCCTCGAAGAGATGCTGCTTCTGCATCTGCAGAATGGTAACCCTGCGTACGCTCCGTTTATCGACCTATTCGACGATACCGCTCTGGCCGAGAGTTCGGTATATTCGAAAGTTGTCGATGAAATCCGCTCGTTTTTTGAGAACGAACCCGAGTTCGGCCCCGAGAATGCCGGTCTTATAGATACCCTCGAGGCGCCGGCAAAACACGTCCCCGACTCGCTCGAAGGTCAGCTTCAGTACATTCGTGAACGATGGGGATCGGTAATAGGGCGTTTTCTCTATCGGCTTTTACGGGGAATCGATTTCCTTCGCGAAGAAAAGACCATGCGCGGCGGCCCCGGTGGTGCTCCCGAGACGTACGTGTATACCTACGATGAACGCGAGGCGGAAAGCGCTGAACGCTTCAGCCCGGACCGTTACTGGATGCCGAATGTGGTGCTTCTGGCGAAAACAGCGCTTGTCTGGCTCGACCAGCTAACCCGCGCCTGGGGCTATTCGATAACGCGTCTCGATGAAGTGCCGGATGGAGAGCTCGACACGATCGCGGCCCGCGGATTTACCGGGCTCTGGCTTATCGGGCTCTGGGAACGAAGCCCTGCCTCGAAGCGTATCAAAAACCTTTGCGGAAATCCCGAAGCCGAGGCGAGCGCCTATTCACTCTACGACTACACGATCGCCGAGTCGCTTGGCGGCTGGGATGCGCTGGCAGACCTCAGGCAACGCTGTGAGGCGAGAGGGGTCCGCTTGGCGAGCGATATGGTGCCGAACCATACCGGCATCGATTCGAAATGGGTGCACGAGCACCCCGACTGGTTTCTGCAACTCGACCACTGTCCGTATCCCTCCTACCGTTTCAACGGCGAAAACCTCTCCTCGCATCCCGGAATTCAGATCTATCTGGAAGACCACTACTATGAGCGCAGCGACGCCGCGGTTGTCTTCAAGCGCGTGGACGAGCAAAGCGAGCGCTATATCTACCACGGAAACGACGGAACGAGCATGCCGTGGAACGACACGGCGCAACTCGATTACCTGAAACCCGATGTCCGCGAGGCGGTAATACAGACTATTCTGCACGTCGCCCGGAACTTCTCGATTATTCGTTTCGACGCGGCGATGACGCTCGCGAAAAAGCATGTTCAACGGTTGTGGTACCCGCAGCCGGGAAGCGGAGGCGCCATCCCGAGTCGCTCCGAACACGGGCTGACGCAGGAAGAGTTCGACCGACAGATCCCGCAGGAGTTCTGGCGCGAAGTCGTCGATCGGGTTGCCGAGGAGGTTCCCGACACGCTGCTTCTTGCGGAAGCGTTCTGGATGATGGAAAGCTATTTCGTACGCTCGCTTGGAATGCACCGTGTCTACAATAGCGCCTTCATGAATATGCTCAAGAACGAGGACAACGCGAAATACCGCGAGACCATTAAAAACACCCTCGAGTTCGACCCGCAGATTCTGAAGCGGTTTGTGAACTTCATGAATAATCCCGATGAAGAAACGGCGGTCGCTCAGTTCGGTAAAGGCGACAAGTATTTCGGCGTCGCGACCCTTATGCTGACAATGCCCGGTCTGCCCATGTTCGGGCACGGGCAAGTGGAAGGATTTGCCGAAAAGTACGGCATGGAATACTCCAGAGCGTACTGGGAGGAGACTCCTGATACGGAACTCATTCGTCGCCATAACCGGGAGCTCTCACCACTTGCCCGCCGGCGCTCGCTGTTCGCGGAAGCGGACGAGTTCGAACTATTCGATCTGCACGTGCATCACGGCGGTGTCGGAGAGGATGTGTTTGCGTATTCCAACCGTGCCGGCGAGGCGCGGACGCTCGTGCTCTACAACAACTCCTACGATTCGGTCTCCGGCTGGATACATCGGTCGACTCCCCGCAAGCGACAGGGTTCACACGAGCTTGCAGGCAGGAGCATCGGCGAGGCGCTCGCGCTTCGTTACGACCAGTCCTGCTTTATGATCGCGCGCGAGCATGTCACCGGACTCTGGTTTATTCGCAACTCCGCGGAGCTTCACGAACGCGGGCTCGGTGTAATGCTCGAAGGCTACCGGACCCAGGTGTTCCTCGATATCTACGAGGTAGCGGATTCCCACGACGGGCATTACAGACGGCTAGCAGAAGAGCTCGGTGGAGCAGGAACTCCGAATATAGATAAGGCGCTCGAGGAGCTGTTTCTCAGACCTCTTCACCAGCGTTTCGATGAATTGGTGCAGAGCGATGCCTTCGCTCGCGTGTTCGCACTGTTCGACGATCGCCGCGCGCTCTCCCCGCAGGACCGGGCCGCGCTGTACCGCGGATACTATGACTTTGCCGAAGTGTTCAGCCGGTTTTCGGGCTTGCCCGGAGACCCGCAGGCGGCGGCCGACCGGTTCGTGAGCCTGATCGGCGCGCTCGAGGGACTCCTTTCGCTTGAAAACAGCCATGCGCCGTACAGTCAGATCTCGGTGGATGCTGCGCAAAGCGTACTATTCGCGCCACTGTCGGCGAAACGCGGCACGTTTGAAAAACTTGTCGGGATGCTCACCCTGGAGCCGCTTTCGGAGTTCAGCGACCGAGTCGAGGCCGACCATAAGAGCGCTCTGCGCTACGACGCGGCGAGTATCGCGAAGGACTTCATGCTTGGCGAACGCTGGGCAAAGCACTTCGGAACCGACGGCGGGGATGTCGTTCGCGCGGTGAACGCGGGGCTTATGCTCTCCGACTGGCGAAGCTTCGACGGTAGCATCAGCGAGCTCATGCAGCAGCTATTCCAGGACTACACTATCGGAGACTACGTCGGCGTGAATATATGGGAGTCGGTGACGTGGTTCGACCGCGCCGCGATGGAGGAGCTTGTCTGGTGGCTGCTGGTCACCGGGTTGCTTCCGGTCCTGGTCGATCAGGTCGATCCGGCTGTCGCACGCGGTGAGTCCCGACTCGGCTTTCCGGCTCTGCGGCCCTCCGGGCGGGGTGGGGTTTCTGCTTCGGAAGGCGGTACTACCGCCCGCGGCGGCGACCTGAGCGGGCAGGACGAACGCGTGTCGCCGGCCGAGCCGGATATGCCACGCGACGCGCGCTCGGCAAGCTCGCCGTCGGCATCGGTGGGCCCGGAGACGCTACAGAACGCCCTGAGCGAACTGGCGCGCCTGTACGAACAGCTGGTGGAGCCTATACACAGCGCCGAGTCGGCTGCCGACTATAAGGTGTACGTGTTTCTCGAAAAGCTGGCGGCGTCCGCGCGGTCTTCGTCCCGGTCGCGACCGTCGGCCCGGCGCCGGGAGGAGCGCGGATAGTAGCGTTCCCATGCCGCTAATCCTGCTATAGCTTCTCTATAAGCATAGAGCACTTTCCCGACGGAATCGGAAGGGTTTTCTTTTTACGCCCGAGGATCTCGATGGTGAAGTAGTAGAGTTTTTCGCTCTCAAGGCGTATCTCCCAACCGCGCGATGTCTTGTTACTCAGAATTGTAACCAGATTTCGCTTGAGGGACAGATTTTCAATGCCCATGATCTCGAGGGTCGGGATAATCCAGTCGACGGTCTTGCGTGGCAGGCTGATATAAAGCCCGACCACATTTTCGATCATAAGCGACACCGACGATAGCGCCGTGTACATCAGGAAATTCGGCCGCGGATAGCCCTGTTTTCCTCGCCATTTGGCCGCCCCGTCTTTCCGCGGTTGATACGCTTCCCAGACGTTCCCTTTTTCTTTTCCTTCCGGATGCAGCGTGTCGAGAATGTAATAGAGGTGGCGTATCGAGCATTCACGGGCGAGCTCGAATGCGCCGTATTTTTCAAGGCCCTTTATAACCATGAACGTGAACGGAGGATAGACCGAACCCTTATAGCCTGCACCCTGTTCGTCGAACTCCGGTTCGTTGGCCGCGAGCGTGGGAAACGGGTTCTCCGTTCCGAACGTCTCCGGGTTTTTCACGTGCGCGATCAGCGGCTCGCTTTTCGCTTCGTTCGGTAGCTCCGCGAG
>JBKGYS010000068.1:0-13465 GCA_046545955.1 Spirochaetales bacterium
CTACTATGCGGCTTGTTAGACACCGCTTTACACCAGGGTGGTGGACAGTAATCAATAATAGCGGCGATTCCAAGCTCATCGATACTGTGACCTGGCATACGCTACACTTATCGATCATAACGAATGCGGGTATTATAGGGCGCGGATACGAAACCTGCGGTTTTCGTGCCGTATAGCGCGATTCCCGCGGTGGCCTACCGGCGATACGGGGCACGAACGAAGTGCCAGATCAGTCCAACAGCGACCAATCCAAGGCCGCTCATCCACACGAGCGGTTCGACGAAGAATGCGGGTGCGAGGCAGCCGACAAGCCCGAGGGCGGGGACCCAATTCGGGACGATTCTCCGTTGCTCGGGAATTCGCAGCGCAGCGAGGTTGGTAATCGCGTAGTAGATCAACACGGTAAAGGCGCTGAACGACCAGGTCGTGCGTACGTCGCCGAGAAGGGCAAGTGCCGCAACCGTGAAACCTACGAGCCATACCGCAAAGATCGGAGTGCGACCTTGACGGTCGAGCCGGTTAAATAGCGCTGGAAGGTCCCCGCGACGCCCCATAGCGAGCACCACCCGAGAGAGGCCGAGAATAAGATTCAGAAGTACACCCGCCATGGCGGTGATCGCGCCGAGCGATACTACGATGAGCCCCGGTCTGCCGACGATCGCTGCGGCGCGCGCGGCGAGGGGTGCTACAGCTTCGTCTGAGACCTGAAGTCCGCCTTCGACCGGTGGCACCGCGGCGAAGCCGGTAAATGCGATCAGCGCGTACAGGACCACGGTGACCGAAAGCGTTACTACGACCGCGCGAGGAATGGTTCGGCCCGGATCGCGCACCTCTTCGCCGAGTGTGGCAATACGGCCGTATCCGGTGAAGGCGACAAACACGAGGGCGGTCGCGTGCAGGAGTGCGGGAAGTCCTTCAGACGGCATGAAACGCGTGAAGGCCTCGGGAGCGTATCGAACCGCCGGGCCGAACGACACCGCAACGAAAAACACGAGGGTTGCGACTGTTACGGCGACGATCGCGGCGTTGGCCCGATTGGATCGCCGTACTCCAAAGGAGACAAGCGCCGTGAGAACAGCGATCAGCACAATAGCGGTGAAGACCGTGAGTCGGGTCGACGCCGGCGCTCGGTAATCGCCAAGCTCCAGTCCAACCCTCGAACCGACCGCGCTCCACAGGTATCCGGCAAAACCGAGCGCTGCCGTGGCCGCCGACGCACTCTTAGCGACGAGAAACATCCATCCGGCGGTAAAGCCTACCGCAGGGCTCACGAACGTGTAGCCGTATTCGTAGGCGCCGCCTGAAACCGGATGCGCGGCTGCGAGCGCGGCGCTTGAAAATCCGTTCAAGCTCGCCATAATCCCGGCCAAAAGCACAGCCGGCAGAATGGCCGGTCCCGAAATCTCCGCGGCGAGCGCTATACTCACGAACACACCGGTTCCGAGAATCGACCCGAGGCCGATAACTACCGCACCGGGAAGCCCTATGTCGCGTGTCAGTGTCTGCATGTACCGATGGTCTTTCCTTCCGGTCATTAAGCTCCCCGCAAGCGCATTTCCCCGCGCCGCAGCCACACCGCCGCCAGCGCCAGGAGAAGCCGCGGGATACTGATCCACAAAAGCGGGGCTCCGACGGCGACAAATATCATGGTGTCCTCGAGCATGGAGTGCGAGACCGCCACGTGGTGATTGAGCAGGTCGCCGTCGGCCGGGCGCAGGCGCCCCGTTTGTTCCTCTTCGAGCAGCACCGCCGCCCCGTAACTCAACCCGAGCAGGTTGCATATGAGCCAGAGAAAAGAAGTCGTGCCGGGCAGGCCGAACACGCGCATAAGCGGGGTGAGCGTCGAGGCGATACGCTCGATAACGCCGTACGCGCGAAGGAAGTGCACGAGCACCATGAGCGCGGTGAGAATGGCGAGAATCGTAGCTGCAAGGTGCGCCGTCGAGATAAACCACTCGAACACGCCGTCGCCGAACTCGGAAAGCGACGCAGCAGCCCCAAGCACCGATTCCGCGGCGGCGGGCGGGGAACCATCAGCCTCCAGTCCTCCTCCCTCGGGCATAAGCAGGTTCAGGCTCAAACCGGCGATAAGCGCGGAGGTAAGGCGCAGAAAAAACATCCGCAGAACGCTGCTTCCGGTGCGTCGAAGGATGGCAAGCTCGACCGGGAAGTTGTGCGCGATCAGGCACATGATCGAAAGGATGGCGATTTCGCGAACGGGCAGGCCGGCGGTACCGATGATCGCGACGACGGTGTAGGGGTTTGTGATGACCCCGGCTACAAAACCGAGGGCGCCGACGCCCGAGAGCCCTATACCTTCGAACAGCGGAGTAAGGGCGCCGGAAATGAGAACGAGGATGCCGAGCTCCTGAAGGAGAAATACGCCGAAGGAAACAGGCACGAGTATCGACAGCAGCCAGCGCGCCTGTCGCAGCCCTGCGCCTACGCCGCTGTAGAGGATGCTCCTCGGCGCCGGAGTTTCGCGGGAGTTAGCGGTATTACCGTGTTCGGGTGTCGGCATGCGGGTAGCATAATAGAGGAAAGGGTGCGCCGGGAAAACCGTACGCCGGGCACGGTGCGAGCGTTCGCGCGGAATGTCATTCGCGCGGACGAGGCAAAAGGATTTCGAATCGGGTGCCGGTCGCCTCGGAGTGGGCGCTCAGCGTCGCTCCGATCTGCTCGGCCTGCGCGGCGACGATCTGCAGCCCGAGTCCTTTGTCGGTGTTCTCAAACGTGCCGCCGGGCAGTCCCGGACCGTTATCGGAAACCTCGACACGAACCTGTTCGGCGGACGGTCTGTCGAGCTGAACATACACTTCCGTGGCTTTGTCCTTCTCCGTCGGTGAAGCGTGTTTGAAGGCGTTGGCAATGAGTTCGTTGACCATGAGTCCCAACGGCAGCACGGTACCCACCGGAAACAGGATCTGTTCATCCGGAATCCGGAAGGAAAGCCGGTTCCCGGACGACGAATACAGCGATTGCGTATCTCCGCAAAGGGTGCGCAGAAAGCCCGAGATATCGACACTCCGGTATTGCCCGGTTACGTTGAGCGTTTCGTGCACGCGCTGTACTGTTCGTACCTGCGATTCGGAGGCGGACAGCGCTTGTCGGGCTTCCTCCGACTCGGTGCGGCCGATAGCGAGGTGCAGCATTGAGCTTATCGTACTGAGATTGTTCTTAATTCTGTGCTGAACTTCCCGAAGTAACTGCTGGTTTTCTTCGAGCAGGGTTTGTACCTGAGTGTGACTTGTATGCAACTGCGTCACATCGTGAATAAGCACGAGCACTGCCGGCCGCTGCGGGACCTGGAGCGAACGCGCGGTGAGTTCGAGGAAACGGTCATTGACGGCGATCGGCTTGTCGTTTCCGATGCTTCGGTATTCGAAGCCGGCACCGGCTAAGAAATCCCCCAGTGCCGAATCCGAAACGGCGCCGGAAAGTATCGAGCGAAAATCGGACGATACAAGTGTTGCCTTTTTCATTCCGAGCAGCTGCCCGGCTCGCTCATTCGCCCGGACAACAATGTGTTCTTCGTTCAGTTCGAGCACTCCGTCGGGGGTCGTCTCGAGAAGCGTTTCAAGGTGCCGTTTCGATTCGAGAAGCTCGGTGGTTATCTCCCGACGGTAGAGTGGCTCAACGCCAACTACTCTATTCGCGTATTCGTCGGTTTTTCCCGCTTCGAAGTCGGAGATGACCTTGAGCACGGTCTGCTTCAGCTCGCCGAACCGGGTTTTCGCCAGATACGCGTCTACGCTCGAGATCATAGGCGGAGCGGGATCCTCGGTCGCGACAGCCGAAAGCATTATCACGAACATCGATTGCGTTCGCGCATCGGAGCGGATAAGACGACACAGCTCATCCCCGTCGATTTCCGGCATTATGCGGTCTACAATCGCGAGATCGGGAACCACTTCCCGCATTGAGCGAAGAGCCTGCATTCCAGTGGCTGCGGTGCGAACCTCGTATCCGCGTTCGGACAATACCGCTTCAAGAAACGATACGATCGCGGGACTATTATCTACCAGGAGGATTGTTCGTATCGGGTTCGTCGTGTCCATGGTCGCTGATACTACCGAATATCGAGCGTTTTCTCGACCTCTTGAAACTCGCGGTACAGTCTTTGTGCGGAATCCGCCGGAGGTGGATTTTCGGCTTCAGGAGCGTCAAGGCTGATACGAAGCGCGCGGGCGGCGCGAGCCAAATCCGTGAGGTCGAGATTTTCCGCTGCTCCTTCAATGTGATGTGCGATGTGGCCGGCGCTGCGCCGATCGGCCGCACTCATCGCCGTGTGGAGCCGTTCGAGCTGCGAGCGGGTATCGTCGAGGAATAGTCGCACCATGCGCAGGTAGCTCTCGACCGATATTTCGAGTTCCGCCGCTGTCTGCTCGAGTGCCCGGTAATCTATGGCGATACCCCTTTGTCGTCTTGGTCTCGCGCGGCCGGTTGCGCGCCGTGCTCGTTCGGCTGTGCGTGAAAACTGGTCGCCGGGGCAGTACGGTTTACGACGTCTCCGAGCTCGTATCTGCCGGAGGCGATAATGGTCGGAATGCCCGCTTCGGTAAGCATGCGGGATGCAATGACCTTGGAGCTCATACCTCCGAGTCCAAGCGGGCTCCCGTTGGAGCTTGCCATGGCCTCTATTTCAGGGGTCACGCGCTCGACCTCCTCTATAAGCTCGGCCGAATCGTTTGTCTTAGGGTCGGCGGCGTACAGCCCATCTACATCGGTCAGCAATACCGCGAGATCCACCCCGGCATTCACCCCGACAAGCGCTGCGAGTATATCGTTGTCGGAAAAGCTCTTTTGATAGTCGAACTCTTCCTTGTCCACCATATCGTTTTCGTTGACGATCGGAATGACGTTGCGCGAAAAATACCGTCCGATAATGTCGGTGATGGTCGCGCGTTCTCGATCGCTTGCGAAGTTGTGGTGTGTAAGGAGAATCTGAGCGACCGATCGATTCCACTCCCGGAACAGATCCTTGTAATATGTCATCAAACGTACCTGACCGATTCCCGATAGAAGTTGCAGCTCGGTTATGTCGCTCGGGCGCTCGCTGACACGCTGCATTTCCATTCCGGCGGCGACGGCGCCGGAACTTACAATCAGGAAGGTGTGCCCCTGCTCGGCAAGGCTCGCTATTTCCCATACTTTCTGCGCGAGCCAGGGAAAACGCACGCGCGGACCTTCGCTGATGAGCGAACTCCCGATTTTGACCAGTATTCTCATGTCAGCTCCCGGTGCGTAAAACCGCGCCGACCCTCGGCGTAGTCGGCGACAATGTGCCCGTTACCCCGAACCCGGTACTGCGTCGTGGTAAGGCCCTCGAGCCCGACCGGGCCGCGGGCGTGCACTTTGCCGGTGGAAATGCCGACCTCCGCTCCGAGCCCGTATCGAAATCCGTCGGCGAATCGGGTCGACGCGTTCACCAGAACCGAGCTCGAGTCGACCTCCGCTTCGAACCGGTCGGCCGCTTCCTGCTGTTCGGTGACGATCGCGTCGGTGTGGTGTGATCCGTGCCTGTTTATGTGATCCACCGCTTCGTCGAGCGAATCAACGACTCGCACCGCGAGTACAAGGTCGTTGTATTCGGTGGTCCAGTCGTGTTCGTCGGCCGGCACGGCATCGATAATTCGTCGCGTCCGCTCGCACCCGCGAAACTCGACCTCGGGCATCGCCGAGACGATCGCCGGAAGCATCCCGGCGGCGTCCTTGTGTACGAGGAGTGTCTCAATCGCATTGCAGACGGCCGGGTACTGTGTCTTCGCGTCTTTCACCAGCGCGACCGCCATCGGCTGCGACGCGTCGCGGTCAACGAACATGTGGCAGATACCGTCCGCGTGTCCGAGCACGGGAATCCGGGTGTTCTGCTGAATCGTGCGCACGAGCTCGCCCGAGCCGCGGGGTATCATAAGATCGATGTCGGAATCCAGCTCGAGAACCGCCGAGATCTCCTCGCGGGTTTCCACGAGCTGCACGGCCGACGAAACGGCTTCGCCCGCGCCATTGACCTCGCGAATCGCCTCTACGAACAGCGCGTGCAGGACGCGGTTCGTCTCGCGTGCCTCGCGCCCTCCTTTCAGGATGACCGAGTTTCCGCTTTTGACCGCAAGCGAGGCGATCTGCACGAGTGCATCCGGACGCGACTCGAATATAACGCCGATCACGCCGATGGGCACTCGAACGCGGGTAAGCTCGAGTCCTTCATCGAGCTCCCGCCGCAGCTCGCACGCCCCGATCGGATCGGTGAGCGCCGCTACACTGTGAAGGCTCGACGCCATCACTTCGAGTTTTCGCTCGCTTAAAACAAGACGCTTGTACAACGGTTGCGATAGCCCCTGTTCTTCCGCCCGCTCGGTATCCCTCCGGTTGGCGTCGAGGATCTGTTGCTGCTCCTGCGCGAGGAGTCTCGCCGTATGTGCGAGAATATCGTTTCTCGTTGATTCCGGGAGTACCGCGAGTCGGTACGCGGCGAGGCGGGCGTCCTTGACTTGTGTCTGTACGCTCATGATCCGAGCTCCTTTGCCCGCGATACCGTGGAATCCACGGTTTCTCTGATAATGGTTTTTATATTGGACGATTCGAGCACCGCACGACCGGCGACGGTCGTGCCGTTCGGCGAGCTGACCATATCGACGAGGCCCTGGGGCGACATTCCCGTCTGCTTCAGCAGCTGCGCGGTTCCCCGGAAGGTTGCAAGCACAAGCTCGTAGGCGGTTTCCCGATCGAGTCCGTGGCCGACGCCGGCCTCGGTAAACGCCTCGATAAGACGCGCAACGAACGCCGGACCGGAACCGGCCACGCCGGTTACCGCGTCAAGCTGTTCCTCGGGCACCTCTACAGCGGTTCCCGCCGCCGACAACAGACGCCCTACAAGCGCCGTATCCTCGGCCGTTGCCCGGCTTCCCCCGGCGTAGCCCGCGGCCATTTCGCCCACAAGCCCCGGCGTGTTCGGCATAACGCGAACCACCCGCGCCCGCGCCAGCGCGGCTTCGATCGACGCTATTCGTACACCCGCCGCGATCGATACCACGAGCCCCGTAGTCGAGACAATGTCCGGGTAGACCTTGTCGAGCACCTGAGGTTTCACGGCGAGAAAGACCAGATCTGCTTCTGCGGCGACCTGTGCGTTATCCTCGCTCGTGATGCAGCGCGCGCCGGCCGGGTCGCCGCTTTCGCGCTGCGGTAACTCCTCGCCCGATGCCTGCCGCATTGCCTCTTCAACCGCCTCCCGGAATCGCTCGCGTTGGTCCGCGCTCACATCCGAGGCAATAAATGTTGCCGCCGGCTCCGAGCTCGCGATCGCGCCGGCGAGCGCCATCGCCATATTTCCTGCTCCGATAAAGCCTATTCGCATGGTGTCTGCGATTGTTCTCAGGAGAAGGTCGTACTGTCAACGGTGGTTAGAAACTACGATTCGAGCCAGTCGGCGAGTTTGCGCTCCTGCATTTGCCGGTGAATGTGCTCCATTTTGCGGTCGAGCTGGTCTATGTCTTCGGCGGCCGACCGCAATTCCTCGAGCAGATATTCGGGTACCTGATGGTCGTACTTGTAGTGAATCTTATGGTCGAGACTCGCCCAGAAGTCCATTCCGACGGTGCGAAGTTGTACCTCCACATAGACGTGGTCGATTCGGTCGGACAGGTGAATCGGAGTCTGTACGATGAGGTGGAGGCTGCGGTACCCGTTTGGTTTCGGCTCTTCTATGTAGTCCTTGTACTCGGCCACGGTAAGATCGCTCTGTTGGACGAGCATGCTCGCCACCCGGTAAATATCGTTTACGAAAGAGCAGGATACACGGATTCCTGCGATATCGCGCACGGAGTTTCGAATTGCTTCTACCGTGAGAGGAATGCCGCGATGCTTTGCTTTGCGGATAATGCTGTCGGGATTCTTCAGACGCTCGGATACATGCTCGATCGGAGTGTACTCGTGCATCGACTCGAACTCCTGCCTGAGAATATCGATGCGAGTACTCATTTCCTGCAGCGCAAACCGATAACGGTTCGTAAAACGCAAAAGCGCCTGCCGGGTCGCCGAATCGTCGGTGAACGCCGCTACACTCTGAGGCAGTATCCGACTTCGATAGTCAGGTGCTGACATGGGTTATTGCTCCTTTCCGCCGATCGCGTTGGGCAGTCGGACCGTGAAACACGACCCTGCGTCCGGCTCCGTATCGACGGTAATGCTTCCGCGGTGCATATCGACGACTCGCTTGACGAGTGAAAGTCCGAGCCCGCTTCCTTCCCCGGAGTGTGCCCGCTCGACCTGGAAAAACTTCTCAAAAATGCTGTCGGCATCCTCCTGGCGCATTCCGATTCCGTGGTCCCGTACCGCTGCCGTGGCAGTATCTCCGACCACCTGAAGCGAAATCTCTATTAAGCCTCCGGGGTGTGAAAACTTGATCGCGTTGCTGAGCAGGTTTTGCCACACCTGCTGCATGAGCTCTTCGTTGGCCTGTATTTGCACCGCTTCGAGCTCGATCTCGAGGTCGATGTTTTTCCGCGTCCAGTGCGGCTCGAGCAGCACAACGGCGTGGCGTATCTGTTCGTCGAGCCGGAAACTATCTTTTTCATCGATCTGCTCGCTGCTCTCGAGCCGCGAGAGCTTGAGCATCGTCGAAGCGAGATTCGACAGCCGTGTTGCCTCCTCGCTGATCGCCGTCGCGTACTCGGTTCGCTCTTCAGCCGAAAGCCCGGGCTTATTCAGCAGCCGCGCAAACCCGTGAATTGACGAAAGCGGTGTTTTAATCTCGTGGGATACGTTGCTGATAAAGTCCTTTCTCAAGTCGTCTATGGTTTTAAGCTGCGCGACCATGCGGTTGAAATTCTCGGTGAGTTGCCCGATTTCGTCGTTACGCTCGGACTCCAGCTGCACGGTGAAATCGCCGGTTGCCACCCGTTTTGTTGCCTCGGTAAGTCGAAGCACGGGGTGCACGACGCGCTGAGTCAGAAGAATAAAGAGCACCGCCGCAATTGCCACATAGGTAGCCATAGAGTTCCACAGTCGCGAAGCGAGAATGTTCAGAAGCGTATTCCCGGGATGGACACCGATCGTCGCGTATTGATCGCCGAGCTGAATAATCGTCACCGCCGTATCGAACCGGCCTGACTCCATCGAAACGATCTCTCCTGAATTAATGCGGGAGCGAATGCTGTCGGGTATATCCAGATCCTCGATTTCGTCGAGTTGCTCTATCGGTGTCACCGGGTACGTGCCGGTGGAGGTAACCGAGACAATATTATCGATGCTGAGCTCCGTCTGTTCTTCGAGCGATCGCACCACGCGAGCCATCTCCCGCTGTTCCTTGGCAATTTCCTCGGCAAGATCTTGTGAAAAAACGATCGCTACCACGAAAGAAAGCACGGTTGAAAAGAGCACGATCGAAAGGAAAAAGCCGGCAAGCTTGATACTTATTCGATTCATATGCACCGCTCCGCCCGATAGCCGAGTCCACGAACCGTTTCGATGTTGAACTCCGGATAATCGCCGAGCTTGTCCCTCAGACGCCGCACGTGTACGTCGACCGTCCGTTCATCCGTCTCGTGTTCGGGGCCCCAGATTTCATCCATTAACTGCTGTCGGGTGAAGATCTGCTTCGGATAGCTGAGGAGCTTAAAGAGGAGAAAGAACTCCTTGTTGGGAAGCGTGAGCGAGGCGTCGCCGCGGGTCACCGTGAGCGTGTCGTAATCTACGGTCACCTCACCAATCTGAAGTCGTCGCTCGTTGTGAATGCGGGAACGTCGAAGGAGCGCCGAAACACGGAGCAACATCTCGTCCATATCGATTGGTTTGACCATATAGTCATCGGTTCCTACCCGGAAGCCTTTTTTCTTGTCGTCGAGCGTCTCGCGTGCGGTGACCATGAGAATCGGCATGTCCGGATTGCGATCGCGCACTTCTCGGGTGAGCTGATAACCGCTCATGTTCGGCATCATGATGTCACATATGAGAAGGTCCACGTGCTCGCTGTAGAGCTGTTCGAGCGCCGCTTCTCCGTCGTCGGCAGTAATCACCTCGTATCCATTCTGCCGCAGGATTGCCGACATGAGTTTTTGCAGATTCCGGTCGTCTTCAGCGACGAGTATGCTGAACATAGTAACCTCTCTCGCGCGTAATAGTGGCACAATACGGGAGGGATATGAACTGTGTGTGAACCGCGCGTGCGGGTTGTTGCTCCCGCGGATGGATTGGTTCCGCGGGCGATTTAACGATTGCTCGGGTAGCCGGTTCTATACCCCCTGCCGCGGGCGCAGAAGAAATACGTGATGGCGCTTTGCCTGCCGCACGAAGTCGGGAGGGAGCGTTTCAGCCGACCAATCGAATATATCGAAGTGTTCCCCGAGCCTGTCGTCGAGCTCGAAGCCGCGCAGGTTGTTCGCGAAGATAACGGCTCCTCCGTCGTGGAGGCGCTCGCGTGCGGCGCCGAGCAGCTGCGCGTGGTCGCGCTGGACGTCGAAATCTGTTTGCCGGTCTTTGCTGTTTGAATACACCGGCGGGTCTATGTACACGAGGTCAAACCGGGACTTTCCCCGTTCAAGGTAGGCGAACGCGTCTTCACACACAAAGTGATGGCGATTGTCCGAGAGGCCGTTCAGCTGGAAGTTTCGCTTGCCCCAGTCGAGATAGTGCTTTGAGGTATCCACCGATGTGGTTGTCGCTGCACCGCCGGCAGCTGCGGCCACCGATGCGCTGCATGTGTACGCGAACAGATTCAACACGCTCTTTCCCTCCGCCCGGTCGCGAATTCGCTGCCTTGTTATGCGCTGATCGCAGAAAAGGCCGGTGTCGAGGTAGTCGGTGAAGTTGACCTCGAAGGCAAGCTCGCGCTCGTATACCGTGCGTACCACCGAAGTCGCATGTTCATTTCTCTTATATTGATGTTTTCCCCGTTGCCGCCGCCTCTTTTTGACAAACAGGCGCGTGGTCTCGGTCGCCGCTTCGTCGCCGGCAATGGACCCGCGTGGAACCTCGAGCACATCGGCAACCGCTTCGATAAGCTCGGCAAGGCGCGTCGCGGCGGTCTCGGCCTCTATCTCCTTCGGTGCCGCGTATTCCTGCAGAACCACCGAACGCTCGCCGTCGATGGTCCCGTACACGTCGACCGCCGCCGCGTGTTGCGGGATGTCGGCGTCGTAGAGGCGGAAACAGCTGACCTTCTCGCGCGCGAGGTACTTTTTGAGCAGGCGGCGGTTCTTGCGAAGACGGTTCGCAACCATCTCTACGTTTTCGCGCGAGACCGGAAGGGCTTCTGCGCCGGCAGGCAAGGCCACCTCGCCGCGGCCGCTCGGGGCTGCCCCGCCGGCGCTCCGCGGTGGCTGGTAGCGGTTCCCGGGCCCGAGTTCGATTCGCGCGGCGACGATTTCCATAGCTCCGTTGTAGAAGCGGTGGAGTTTTTTCGCTTGAAGCCCGAGCGCGCGCGACTGCTCGAGGGTTTGCGCGAGTATTGTCGCGTGGAAGCCGGGGACGGTCCGCGAAAGCCAGCGGCCGAGCTTCGAATAGATCTGCCGCTCGTCGGCTGAAGTATCGTGGCTCGAAGCCCCTTGGCCCATGTTCTCCCCGCCGGCGCCCGAGCCGACGTGCCGGTCGTCCCCGCCCTCGCTCGAAGAACCCGCACGAGTGGCGCTCTCGCCGCCTGCGCGTATGCGAACGCCGTAGGGCGGATTTGTTACGAGGAATCGCTCGCGTACCGGCGACTCGCCGGAAGCATCAGACTTCGACGAGTAGAACTCGCGGTCGGGGTCGCCTTGTATGTCTTTCCGCGACAGTTGAGCGAAGTCGGCTACATTAAACGTGATCGCATCGCCTGCGCCGGCGCGGCTCGCATTTGATTTCGCTGCTTCGATTGCCTTGCGGTCGATATCGGACGCCCAGATCAGCCCGCCTGCTTCCAGCCAGCGTGCGCGGCCCTGCTCTGCCCGATTGCCGACCTCTTCTCGTAGTCTCTTCCATGCCTTCGCATCGAAACCGCCCCACGCGGCGAGCCCGCTTCGCCTGCGAAGAAAGCCCGGCGCGATATCGCAGGCGATCATCGCCGCTTCTATGGCGATCGTGCCCGACCCGCACATGGGGTCTACGAAAAGCGGTGGCAGCGAGCGACCGCCGGCCGGAGTACTCGGTGAGCCCGGCGCTTGACCGATTTCGAAAGCGGCGCTGTCGGCGGGCGCGGTATCGGCGTTCAGTGCACCCGCGTATGGGGCTGTCGCGCGCCAGCGCTCGACCGCGGCGGTCCAGCCGCTTCGCGCAAGTACTCCCGCCGCGGTGTTTTCACGCAGTGGGGCCGCGACAGCGTCCGTGCGGTACCCGCGGCGGTGGAGGCTGCCGAGCGAAGCATCGACATAAAGAATAGTTTCCCGGTCGGTTACAAATGCGTAGAGGCGAAGCTTCGGAGCGTCGGTGTCCACCGATGGGCGCGTGCCGGTGCGCTCGACGAAGCGGTCGCAGAGCGCGTCCTTTAGGACGAGTCGAGGAAGGTTGGGATTTCGAAACGCGCGGTGGGATGTGTGACCGCCGATAGCGAAGGTGGTAGTCTCGTCGGTATGCGATTCCCAGGGGACTTGGCGCGCGAGCGAGTAGACGGCGTCCCGGTCGGCGGTACGACCCCGAGCTACCTGAATAAGAACACGTCCTGCAAGACGCGACCAGAGCTCGACCCGCTGCGCGTACGCAGCCGTTCGCCCGGCGGGGGGTATAACACCGGCGCCACTGCCGCTTACGCGAATCGTGGCTTCGGGCAGAATCGCCGAAAGCTCCTCGGAGAGCAACTGTTCAAGGTGCCTGGGTGCTGTGACAAAAAGCGGTGAGTTTGTAATATCGCTATGAATTATGGTATCGCTCATTAGGGAGTCTATTTACAAGGTTTCGGCTTCAGACGTGCAGAGCAGATTCGGGCAATTCTCCATAAACTCTTAACTCTCGCCTAACCCGGTATCGATATGTAGCCGCTATCATCTCACATGTAATCGGAACAAAAAACACCCGATTATAGAGGAGATGCCTTATGAAAAAGCTTATTCAGATTTTGGTAGTGGTTTTCACCATCGGGATCGTGGCCATGGCCTGTGAGCCCGTCGAAGTCGACGAAGACATGGAAGAAGACATGGAAGAAGATCCCATGATGGAAGAAGAAGGCGGAGGCGAAGGCGAAGGCGGAGGAGAGATGTAACTCTCTGCCTCGAATATCACCTCACCTACCATTTGTTTTATCGAAAGAGGGATGCTGCAAGCGTCCCTCTTTTTTTTGCGCCCGGCAGGGCGCACTCACTTGGGAGTGAAAGTCTCCTACAGGCCCGACAGGGGGAACTGTTAGCCGAACGCCAAGGGTGTCCATCGCAAGGTGGAATCTGAAGGAAGGCGAAGACAAAGCGCTGGTCCGACGAACAGACGCCCAAACGAGTACCCTGGCTGTAGCGTTACTCCCGCAATCGCTGCCTTGACGTAACGTACGATTGCAACGGCATTCGAT
>JBKGYS010000069.1:0-13289 GCA_046545955.1 Spirochaetales bacterium
GTCGATCATTAGTCGAAGCAGCCAATACTTGCCGTCGTCATCATCGAGACCGAACATAAGAAACCCGACCATTGTGCCGTTACTATAAATAGCCATCGGCGTTACTTCGCTGTCGACTTGCGCCTGAGCGAGCGAGTACATATTGGATGCTACCAGACCGCTTTGATCCTCACGGACACGAAGCGAAATGCACTCCTCGAAGTTATCGTGCGTCAGATCTTTCAGTGTTACCGCCATAGTCGTCAGGTAGTGTACTCTCTCAATGCCTGAATCAACAAGCAAAAACAGGGCGCGTGCATCGATCCGATGAATGCGTTATGCTCGTAAGAACCGTGTTACGCCGCAGAAGATTACTTCGAAGAACCATACGGCACAGCCGCCGTTTCCAAGAGATCGTCGGGATTCTCGCCCGCTATGGCTTCGCCGACTGGCTGACCGCCGTAAAACTGGACCGACGCTTTCGCTTTGTCCGCAAGCTCATCTCCGGGCGCGAAACCGAAGTCCCGATCGGCGCCTCGCGCTGGCAGCTCATTCGCATGGCGTTCGAAGAGCTCGGCCCAACCTTTATCAAGTTCGGGCAGCTTCTGTCCAACCGCAGCGACATGCTCCCGGCGGAATTTCTGCGGGAGCTCGAGCAACTTCAGGATCATGTCCCGGCATTCGACGTCGAAGATGTTCGCCGAACCATATCGCGCGATCTCCCCGCGGCGAACGCCGAGGAGGTTCTCCATACCCTTGAACCGGTGCCTGTCGCAAGTGCGAGCATCGCGCAGGTGCACCGCGCGAGACTACGCGACGGGACCCGAGTAGCGATTAAGGTACAGCGACCGGGACTGCGGGAACTGGTCGAAGTCGACCTGGATATACTTAAGGGGCTCGCGCGGTTGGTAGAAACCTACCTCAGGGACTGGCGAATCTTTAACCCCACCGGCTTTGTGGATGAATTTCGCGAGCGGCTGAACGAAGAGCTGGACTTCACTCAGGAAGGGCGCAGTATACGCCGTTTTGGTTCGATTTTTCGGCGCAATCCGGCTGTTCGCGTGCCGACCGTGTACACGGACCATTCCAGCAAGCGTGTACTGACCATGGAGTACATTTCAGGGACGCGAATGAGTGAGGTCCTGAAGGATCGGTCGGGACATTTCGACCGGAAGTTACTCGCCAGGCGTGCGGGTGAGCTCATGCTTGACCAGGTCTACCTTCACGGTTTCTTTCACGGAGACCCCCACCCGGGCAATCTCATGGTGCTTCCCGGAAACGTTATTTGTTTTCTGGACTTCGGCATGATGGGCAGTCTCAGACCACGGGAACGTGAGGCGCTGACCGAATCGGCGCTCGGTCTTGTCGACCGCGACCCGAAACGCGTTACCGAAGCGTTGCTGGCGCTCACCGAGGAAGTCGGTCCGGTAAACCGCCAGAGACTCGAGGATGAGGTATTCGACCTTATCGACCAATACGCGGACGCCTCGCTCGCCGAACTCGATATGGGCGATCTGTTCCAGGAGCTTGTCACGATTGCACTCGCCCACAACCTGCGTATGCACACCCGAATGCTCGTCATGGTGAAGGCCACCGTAATCATGGAAGGAATCGGTTACGGGCTCGACCCGGACTTCCAGCTTATGAGCCTTCTCGAGAAGTTTGCCGGACGAATTATCCGGCAGCGGCTTCATCCGAAGCGCCTCGCGAAGGATGCGGGAGCGAGTTCGCTCGACTTGGTCGATCTTCTTCGTGATTTACCAAGGGATGGCCGCGAGCTCGTAAAAAAGGCGAAAACCGGAAGCCTTTCGCTCGGGATACAGGTACAGGGTATCGAGCCTCTGCGCAATACACTCGACAACGTCAGCTATCGACTTGTATTCGGTTTCGTCCTTGCAGCCCTTATGATCGCCTCAGCGCTCATGGTTCACGCCGGGGTGCCACCGACATGGAATAATATTCCGGTCATCGGCCTCGGAGGGTTCGTAGTCACTGGTCTGCTCGGTATCGGATTTCTGTTGAATATAGTTGTTCATGTATTCAGGAAACCGGACAGATAATCTCGCTATCGATACTTGCTACAGATCCTTTTTACAGCTCCGGAATATCCCGATCCAAAGATGTTCAGATGATTCAGCATGTGGTAAAGATTGTACAGGTCGCGCCGTTCGCGATATCCGGGCTGAAGCGGCCACTCTTCTTCGTACGCACGGTAAAAGTCGGGCGAAAAGCCACCGAATAACTCCGTCATAGCCAAGTCGGCTTCTCGATGACCGTAGAAAACCGCCGGATCAATTATGACCGGCTCCCCCGAGGCATCGACGAGGTAATTACCGCCCCAAAGATCACCGTGAAGGATCGACGCCTGTTCCGGCTCCACGAGAAGCAGGTCGAGCCGCGAGATTATCCCTTCAACCTCGTCGACCGTGCGTTTATCCAAAAGGCCTTTCGTTCGCGCGAGTCGTATCTGATAGCCGAGGCGATGTTCGGCAAAAAACCCGATCCAGGTGTCGGTCCACGGGTTGGGCTGAGGCGTCGAACCAATGAAGTTATCCATGCTGAACCCGAAGCTCGTTTCGGTTCGCTCCCGGTGCAGCCGCGCGAGCTTGACGCCGAAATCCCGAAAAAATGCGCCCGGCCGTGCTCCACTCTCGATATACTCCATAAGTAAGTAGGTCGTTCTGCCTTCCGTCCAGACGTTTTCAACCGCCGGCACCCGCGGGCCGGCTTCGCTCCAGAGAGCTTCGAGTCCCGCAGCCTCCGCAGCGAGCATGGACGCGCCCTCGGAGCCACTATGCTGTTTAAGAAGGAATTCGCGGCCGGATTTGACCCGAATTCGTTCCGCCCGGCTTATACACCCGCCTCCGAGTGGCGTTCGGTCGATGATCTCCAAGTCGCCAAGGCTCATGATTGTACTCTCGAAAGCACGTGATCGATTATCGCGTCGCAGGTGCGATCGATCATTTCGTATACCTCACGGAAACCGTTCCGGCCTCCGTAATACGGATCGGGTACTTCTCCGCCGCCCTCCGGATCAAAGTCGCGAAACATGTGCACCTTTGGTTCAGTCTCAGCCTCCGCGATTCGTACTACATCGCGGTAGTTGCCACGGTCCATGGTGAGAATCAGATCGTAGGCTTCCAGGTCGCTTTTGCGAAAACTCCTCGCGGCGTGCCGAAACTCGATTCCATGCTTTCGAAGCTCGGCCCGCGCGCGGGCGTCTGCATTCTCGCCGGCGTGAAACGCGGTTGTCCCTGAACTCTCCAGGGAAATCGCTTCGCCGAGCCGTCTCTCGCGCAATTTGTGTTCGAGTACCGCGTGAGCCATTGGACTTCGGCAGATATTTCCGGTACATACGATCATGATTCTATACGCCATAGAGATATCACCTGTTCGTCTTGCAACGCGCGCTATCCGGCGAGCTTTCTGACTACCTTCAGAAGCTTCTCCGCGTCGAACGGCTTTACGATCCAGCCGGTTGCGCCTGCTTCCTTCCCCTCGGACATCTTCGTGTCCTGGCTTTCGGTGGTCAGCACGATAACCGGCGTAAACTTGGAAGGTTCGTGTCCGCGTATCCGTCGCACAAGCTCGATTCCGTCCATATTCGGCATATTCACATCGGTTATAACGAGATCGTACTCGGATTCTTTTACCCGTTTCTCCCCACCGACGCCATCTTCCGCCTCATTTACCTCGTACCCTGCCTGTCCAAGTATATAGCTTATACTCTTACGGATCGCAGCCGAGTCATCGACGATAAGTACTTTTTTAGCCATGGTCCCCTCCAACAGCGTATTAGCGAAACGACCGTTTCAGAAGCTCCGAAAGAAATACATACACCCGGTCGAGCGACGGCAGGTACAGGCATTCGTCCGGCGAGTGCGGAGCGCGGATCGTCGGGCCGATACTTATCATATCCATATTGTCGAATTTCGCGCCGATAACACCGCACTCGAGGCCCGCGTGAATTGCCTCGACAACCGGCTTCGCTTCGAAGTGCTGCTCGTAGACCTCCCGGCATACAGCAAGCAGAGGGCTGTCCATATCCGGCTCCCAGCCGGGGTAACGGCTACCGACCTCGGTCTTTGCCCCCCCAAGGCGCGCTACCGAAGCAACGCGCTCTATCATCGCGTTCATGTTCGCCTCGTTGCTGCTTCGCACGCTCACGCGAACCTCAACATCGCCCTTCTTCGACTTCACGATCGCCAGATTGGAGCTCGTCTCGACGAGGCCCTCGATATCCGGACTCATCATCGCAACGCCGTGCGGCAGCCCCACAAGCAGATCAATGAGTTTAAGCGAATCCTTCGGTGAAAACGCCTTCTTTTTTGCCTCCGGCTCCGGCACGATCTCCACGGTCGCCGCGGGTTCGCGATCGCCGTAGTCCGAGGCGATCGCTTCGCGCATTTCGGTTTCTACCGTGTCGAGCTTTTCCGCTGATGTCCAGATTGTCGCCGACGCATCGCGGGGAATGGCGTTGTGCGCGCTTCCACCGGAAACCGAAACGAGGTGCACCGGGTGTTCCGAGGCGATCCGAGCGAGCGTCCTGCCGAGCAGCACATTCGCGTTCGCCCGCTTTTCGTGTATCTGTACGCCGGAATGTCCACCGGCGATACCACCGACGCGCACAGTCCATGCCTTGGTGCTCTTCGGCCGTTTATCGCGACCATGTTTCCATTTGATGCGCACGTCCGCCCCTCCGGCGCAACCGACCGTGAGCACGCCTTCATCTTCGCTATCTATGTTAATGAGCGTTCGTCCCTTCAAAAGCGATGGGTCGAGCTCGCTCGCGCCGGTTAGTCCCGTTTCCTCGTCGACGGTGAACAGAAGCTCCAGCGGCGGATGCGATATATCGCTGTCTTCGGCTATTGCAAGCGCGAGGGCAATGGCAATTCCATTATCCGCGCCGAGCGTTGTCCCCTCGGCTCGAAGCCACTCTCCGTCGACCACCGGCACGATACCTTGATGCTCGAAATCATGCTCGGTTTCCGGTGTCTTCTCGCACACCATGTCCTGATGCCCCTGGAGAATGACGTTCGGCTCATTCTCCCGCCCCGGACTCGCGGGTACGCGTATCACTACGTTCCCCGCACTGTCGCGTTGACTCTCCCAGGAGCGTTTTTCGGCAAACTCGAGCAACCACGCGCCGATCTGCCCCTCCTTTTTGGAAGGGCGCGGAATGGCCGATATTTCGCGGAATCGCTCGAGGACTGTTTCCGTCTGTGTTGAAAATGTCATGCTCATCCTCTGTTTATTCGACCGTCGTCGAATCGAGTATTCATTGTACCATCGTCGGTCAGGTCGATGGTTCGTACCACGTCCGTACGAGGACATACCTAAGCGCTTCGATCGATAGCGCCTGTCCCGGGTCTATCCTCTTCCCCGCCTTCCCGGGATCTTCGAGAAGCGCAGCGCCGTGATGCCCGAGTGTTCCCGGGAGGGACTCTACCGAAACAGTCTCGCTACGGTCTCCTAAGTTGCAGATAACATGCAGGCACGTCGTACCTCCCGGCCGCGAAATCACAAGCAACTGCTCATGGCCCGCATCCGAAAACTCGGTGCGCGGATGGTCGAATTCCGGCTCGGTCTTGCGGAACTCGATCAGCCTCGAAACGCCCGAGCGGATTCGCCGACGCACGTTGTCGTTGAGAAGCGTGCCTCCGCCTCCGGGATCGAACAATGGTCTGTGCACCCATCGCGAATCGTCTACCATCGCCGCCGATTCAATGTACGAATAGTCGTTGAGCTGACCGTATTCATCACCAAGATACAGGACCGGCAGTCCCCGTGCAAACATGATTACCGCGTGCACAAGGAGAAATCGCCGGACTGCGCGGTCGAGTGCTTTCTCGTCGCGGTCGCTTAGCGCCTGCTCTATACCCGCGAGACTCGCCCCGGTTCCGCAGATACGACAGTCGCCGGTGGCCGGGTTCAGCTGGAAGGCAACACCACGCGCAAACGACCCGGGAAACCGCCCGGTATAAAAGCGGTTGAGATAGCTGCGGTGCAGGAACGGATCAATACCGAGCTCGCGCGCGTCTTCATCGGAGAAGGTCCAGCCGATATCGTCGTGGCTGCGGACGTAGTTTATCCAGGCACAGTTCGCGGGCAGCTCGTAGCGCTTTTGCAGGCTTTTCACGAGCAGAGTGCTGCGCTTCGTCGCGAGCGCCTCCCAGGAGAGAGCCATGAACAGCGGATTATACGAAAGGCGACACTCGTGTTCGTCGATATAACCTAAAACATCATCGGGATGCACTATCGCTTCGCTCTTGAACTCTACCGAGGGCGCTACGATCGCCGCAGCGACGTGGAAGAGTCGAATCAGAGTATGCACACGCGGAAGGTTTTCACACGCCGTCCCGAGTTCCTTCCAGGTAAAGGCAAGAGCATCGAGGCGCAGAACGTCCACCCCGCGGTTGGCGAGGGCAAGCATCTCGCCTACCATATCGGTGAGAACCTGCGGATTCGAGTAATTGAGGTCCCACTGGTACGGATTGAAGGTACTCCAGACCCACCCGTCGAGCTCGCCGTCGTAAATGAAGCTTCCACGTTTTCTCTCGGGAAAAATCTCGCGCAACGTTGCATTGTAGCGGTCGGGCATTCGCCGGTCGGGAAATACAAAATAGTGATTCAGGTACCGTGGATCCCCACGCCGGGCGGCCTGAGCCCACTCGTGCTCGTCGGAGGTGTGATTGAACACGAAGTCGAGCACCATGCGAATACCTCTGTCGTGCAACCGTCGAGAAAGCCAGTCTATATCTTCGATTGTACCGAGGTCGGGCCGCAAATCGCGATAACTCGATACCGCGTACCCCCCGTCGTTGCGAGTCTCCGGGCAGAGGAACGGCGGCATAATGTGTAAATAGGTTATACCGAGCTCTTCGAGGTACGCGAGCTTCTCATCGATTCCGCGGATAGTGCCGGCGAACCTGTCCGCGTAACACATAGCCCCGACTGCGTCGCGCCTTTGATACCACGGTAATCCTTCGGTATCGGCGGCGCGCTGTCGCTCGTCGTGCGTATCGCGCGATTTGAGATCCGCTTCTCGCACCGCGTCGTATTCGGCGAGCGTGTTCACAAGCTCCTGCAACTGCACAATGCAGTCGGGCCGACTCCCATAGAGCTCGCGGTAGAGCGAGTACAGCTCAGCGAAGTGCTCGTCAAACCGCCTCTGAAACTCGCCGGACACCGCCTGCTTAAGCGATTCGAGTATCCGGCGCCGGCTTATATCGGGTTGCGCGTACATATGCTATCTGCCGGAGTATAGAGCGAAGCACTTTCGGTGTCACGCGGGGTGGGCTTTGTTCGGACGGTCTTTGGTGGCGGGGCAGACGAATCGTCACCGCCCGCGCACGCGTAGAATAAAGTAGCACTATCCCCTACGTGTCAGTGAATCGGAGGTATCATGAGAGAACACGCGCAGACGGTCGTAGGCGACGCCGATACGACGGTCCGGGAGTCACGCAATTCGACGGTGCCGAAGTCACGCGTTGCGACGGTCCGGGAGTCACGCGATCCGTCGGCCGACGGCAGTGAGCGTGCCGCCGACGCCGATCCGATTGTCGAGGAGGCGCGCACGCGCTTCGGCACCAGCTACCTGTTCCCCTACCAGCGGCTGGTGATCGGCAATATTCTCGAGGCGGCGGAGGCGCTTGGCGAGCGTGCGACGCGTGAAAAAATCGGGGTGTCCGGGGAATCCGGCGGGAGCGTGGGGAAAAACATCGACATAGAATCCGAATACATAGCAGACATTCGCGCGCAGCAGACCGCGGTACTTCCCACCGGCAGCGGTAAGAGCCTTTGCTTCCAGCTTCCCGCCTCGCTGCTTCGCGGACCGACACTGGTCGTCTACCCGCTCATATCGCTTGTAGCCGACCAGAAACGACGAATCGAAGAGGCCGGGATTCGCTGCGAGGTGCTTCGGGGAGGCCAGACATCGCGCGAACGAGTCGGGATCGCCAGGAAGCTTCGTCGCGGAGAAGTGAAAATGCTTCTGACAAGCCCGGAGGCTCTCTGCGGACGCTCGGGGCGGGCGATAGCGAGCGAATGCGGATTCAGCCACGCGGTGATCGACGAGGCACACTGCGTAAGCGAATGGGGGCTTACGTTTCGTGGAGCGTATCTCGAGCTCGGGCAGATTATCCGAGACGCAGGCATACCGCTGGTGACCGCGTTCACCGCCACGGCCACAGAAGCGATCCTCGACGATATCGACCGGTATCTGTTTCCCGGGTTCGAATCGCATCGGATAGAGGCGTTTCCCGATCGCCCCGAGCTGCGTTTTCACGTTGTTCCTGCAATATCGGTACGGCGAACGCTTACCGGTTTGCTACGCGGCGGTAAGCCGGACCCCGATCCCGACCCGTTTTCGGTGTGGAGACCACCCTTGCCGCTCGCCCGACCGGCGATTATCTTCTGCCGAACCCGAGGAGAAACCGAACAGACCGCGCGTATGATCGCGCGAAAGCTTCCGGAAACCGATGTGGGCTTTTACCACGCGGGCCTCGAGAAACCCGAGCGAAGCGCGATCGAGGAGTGGTTTTTCAATTCGCAGGACGGCGTGCTCGTGGCGACTACCGCCTATGGAATGGGAGTAGACAAGAAAAATGTGCGCTCGGTCGTCCACACGAGTCCGGCGGGCACCTTCTGCAGTTATGTGCAGGAAAGCGGCCGCGCGGGCCGTGATCGGCAGCCGGCCGACGCGGTTATGCTCTTTCCGGCGTTCGCGAGTGATCCGCACGGAGAGCTCGTAGCGTACGCGAGAAGTGATCGTTGCCGCAGGGAAAGCATCCTCGCGGCATTCGGCCGCCGTTGCGAGGCCTGTACGGCGTGCGATATCTGCTGCGGCACTCACCGGCGGCTCGGCGAAGAAGACTTTGCCCTGCTCGCGAGCGCGGAGTCGATCGCTCGTAGAACCTCCCGGTCGACGGCCCTGCGACAGCTCGCCGGGTCTATTCGCGAGGCTGGACTCACCGCGTGCATTCCGGGGTACGGTCGATTCCGTACCTGGCAGACTGATGAGATTCGCGAGATTGTGGAGATTGTTAACAGAAAACTTTCACGCTGAATTGACTCTCGGATCTGGTAAAACTTGCAAGAAATGCTATAGTATTCTACGAAATAATGACGAAAGAATAGCAAAGGAGTGAACTTTGTTCAGCGTATCAGCAAAAGGCGTTTATGGGCTGACGGCGATGGTCGAACTTGCAGGACAGTGGAATCTCGGGTCGACGCAGATTCGTGACCTCGCGCGACCTCACGCCATTCCGCAGCACTATCTGGAACAGATTCTTGTCACGCTAAAAAAGGCTGGGCTTGTCGAGAGTTTTCGCGGCGCACAGGGTGGATATGCGCTCGCCCGAGACCCCGGCAGCATTACCGTCCTTGACGTTCTCTCGAGCCTCGAGGGGCAACTCGAAATTGTTCCCGACAATGAGTGCGCGAAATCACTCGATTTTTTCTGGCAGGACATTTCAACAACGATCCGCTCTCAGCTGCAGATGACCCTCGAGCAACTCGTGAGCGAACGGCAGCGACACGCCGAACAGCTTACCTACTCTATATGAGGCTCTCTCGCGTAGCGCGCCGCCGAGACACCCGTTTCGCGCGGCGCCCTGCCGGCGCAGCGCCCCTCGTGCTCGCCCCGCCACGCTTACCGACTTCTGCCTCGGGAAACCGAATCATACAACGACGACGCGGTTTTTTCCGGTCTGTTTAGCCTGATAAAGGCCCCGGTCGGCGAGCTCGGTCAGTTGCAAAAGGTCGCTGACACGCGGATACGCGGATATGCCGCAGCTGAAGGTCAACTGAAACTCGGTTTCTCCGACCCTGTGCACGATGCGGCTGAATGACTCGCGCAACTCATCCATGATTTTCGCTGCCTGTCCGTCGTCGGTATCGAAGAGGATAACGCCGAACTCCTCGCCGCCGTGACGACCGATCGTATCGGTCTTGCGCAAGCGTTCGTGGAGTAGACGACTTATGCTCTTGAGCACTCTATCTCCGGCGAGGTGTCCGTAGCTGTCGTTCACATGCTTGAAATTATCCAGATCGATCATGCAATAGCAAAGCGGTCGGTTTATCCTGCCGGCTCTCTGAACTTCGCGCTCGAGCTGCTGCTTCAAGTGCGAATGATTGAGCATACCGGTCAGCGAGTCGCGCTCCATGAAATAGCGCATTTGCCGCTGACGCCGCGCGCGCGCTCTAACCGCGGAAACCAGGTGATCCGGGTTCACCGGCTTCACGAGAAAGTCGTCGCCGCCGTAGCTCATCGCCTCCAAATGCTGACCAATATCGCGCTCCACCGAAAGAAAGATTATCGGGATTCCCACGAACGACTCCTGCTGGCGAATAAGCTTTGCAAGCTCGATACCGTTGCAGCGGGGCATATACATGTCGGTGATAACCACTTCCGGCTTCGTCTCCACCATGAGGCTGAACACCTGAGTCGGATCGGATGCCACCGAGGTAACCATGCCCGCTCGTTGGAGCAGGTAGGCGAGATTGGACACCTGATCGACGTCGTCATCCACGATAAGAACATGAAGCGGCGACGGGTTGGCCTCCTCCTCGGCCTCGGCGACCTTGTCAATGAGACGCGGCATATCGACCGGAAGCGTAAAAAACGCCGCTGCGCCGTTTCTCACGGCCTGTAGACGCGTCTCAAAAGAGTCGTCTTCGCTTACCGCGATAACCGACGCGTAGGCGCCGCCGGAATCCGACAGCGCATTGAAGTCGAAACCACCTTCGGCGAAATCGTTGAGCGTCTCCACATGCGCGATGACGACTAACACCCGCGCCGACTCGAGAAGTGCGCGGAGCTCCTCTCGCGTAGATATGCGAGTAACGCTGAGTCCGAAATACCCGAGTTGCGATTCGAGTTCCTGCCAAGCCGCATCCGGTCTGTTTCGGCCCGTGAGAAGCCCGATGGCAGGTTCGCCCGTCTCTCCGGATTGCGCGTTAGTCCCGAGCGAGGAATCCGCTTCCGGCGAAGAGTCAGATTCCACGGGAAAACGGCCAATGGAGTCGACTTGATTAGTACCGGAGCCGTTCGACGCCGTCATTAAGCCTTGCTCCTTAACTCGCCGAAGCAGATCGTTAATTCCTTCGTCAGCGGAGTCGTGCTCAGAAGACTCCGAGCCGTTGCGAACCCGACCGAGACAAAGCTCCAGTTCCCTCGCCAGGTTCGCAAGTACATAATACCCAAAGCTGCCGGCGCTGCCGGCAAGCTTGTGCGCGTGGAGAATCGCAGAGTCGAGCGAGTCATTCGTACGGTCGTCGTAATACGCGTTAACCGATCGCTCGATCTGCTCGAGCCGTACGGGAACATCCCTGGTAAAGCGCCTCGACAGTTCCGCCATGCGTATTTCAAGCCGCTCGGAGCTTGAGTTCATGTTGCTCATCGCCTTACTCCCGATTCACCTCGTAGTATATGCATTCTGCACGTAGCGTCTACGACCGGATTCAACGCACCGAGTTCGCTGTCGTTCATCCCGATCCGCTCGATCGCCGCATGACCGTCGCCCTGTTTCCCGAGCAGATCCGTGATCAATCCTTGGGAGCCTCGAGTAGCTTTCCCTCGTACGGGCACAAATCCTCCACGGGACACCGCCAGCACGCAGGTTTTCGTGACTCGCAACAATCACGACCGTGAAAGTTTATTCTCATACTGAACGGATGCGCTATATCGTCGGGAATCTTCGGTTCCAGCGCTTTTTCGATTTTAAAGGGATCCTTGTGGTCGTGCAGACCCAGCCGCCGGGTTACCCGCCCGAAGTGAGTATCGACAATAATCGATGGTTCGCCGAAGAGGGTCCCGCGAACGACGTGCGCGGTCTTTCTTCCCACCCCCGGAAGAGAGGTGAGCTCCTCCATGGTACGGGGTACGACACCATCGAAGCGTTCAACCAGACCCCGTGCCGCACCTACGATATTTTTCGCCTTCGAACGGAAAAATCCGGTGCGCTTTATGATGGGCTCCACATCCTCCGGATCGGCCCGAGCGAGCGCATGCGCGTCCGGATACCGCGCGAACAAGTTGGGAGTCACCATATTCACGGAAGCATCCGTGGTCTGGGCCGACAGCACGACCGAAATGAGGAGCTCGAAGGGGCTTTTGTAGTGCAGAAGCGTGCGGGTTGTCGGATACACGGCTGCCAGCCTGTCGTGGATCTGCCGTATGCGCGCCGAATCGTGGGTTTCACCTGTTCGGTCGTGGTCGCTTAGGTTTTTGTGCTTGATAACTTCCTCTCGTTCTCTCATCGTAGACGGAAATATAGCATTGGATTCACCGCAGAGGCGAATGCGCGTTATCAACCCTCGCCACGCACGAGATTGACCCTCCGCGTCGGGGTCCTCTATACTCCGGCAACGTCATCCCGGGATGTAGCCTAGTGGCTAAGGCGCCTGCTTTGGGAGCAGGAGATCGGAGGTTCGAATCCTCTCATCCCGACTTCCCGCCTCAAGCGCCCATAGCTCAGGGGATAGAGCAACTGCCTTCTAAGCAGTAGGTCGAAGGTTCGAATCCTTCTGGGCGCGGTTATCCTTCTGGGCGCGGTTAATCGAAAGTCGCCCGCTCTTAGCCGCCGAAAGTGTAATGAACGACCGGACCGAGGGTAATGCTTCGCTCTGCCGCCCCGTATTCACCCACATAAAACAGATTTTTCAGGCCAAGCTGCAGTCCTGCCGACAGGTTGAAGTCGAACTCGTAGCCCGCCTCAATGTAGGGAACGAGCATGATAGCGGCCTCGTTCTCAAGGACTGACTCGTTAAACTGAGAAAACTCTACTCCCGTAATAAGACCCGGTGTCGTATACACTTCCTCAGGTCCCGGGTTCACCTCGTATCCTCCACCGGCGCCAAGCATGAAACCATTTGTACTTAGTCCTCCGGCGTCGACATAGCTGTAGCCGAGAAAAGCAGACGTAGTAAACTGGCCCGGGCCGTCTTCAAAGAACGGAAGATCAAAGCGCCCTTCAAGCAATCCTTCAAAGCCGGCGGTGCCCGTGTAGAAGGCAATACCTGGTCTCACGCCAATAGTCTGGGCGTGCAATCCGAACCCGACCAGAAGCAAGATTACAATGAGCGCACGATTACATATCGATTCAATTCGCATTTTTTTCATATCATTCCACCACGAAGCTGTGACCTCCGGAGTAGGTCATATCGTCCGCCCGGACTACCAGCGTTGTGTATATCTTTGTACCAGGCGAATAGGAGTCGGTAAAAGCGTCGTGTCCTCTGTTTATGGTGAGCTCCTCGTCCATGTCTCCGGTGACGGTAACGTGTGCTACTTCGCTCGTCGCGGGGTC
>JBKGYS010000070.1:0-13065 GCA_046545955.1 Spirochaetales bacterium
GCTCGTTACATAGGGCGAAACGCCCGCACTACCACTGAGTCCTGCCACCGATGAAGGGTTGACGATGGCGCCGCTTTTCTGCGCTTTCATGATCGGCATGATCCTTTGCAGGGTCATGAAAATGCCTCTTACGTTGATGTTCATGACCTTGTCGTAATCCTCGAGGGCCTGGTCCTCGATCGGTTTTACCTTTCCTTCGACACCGGCATTGTTGACAAGAACGTCGATGCTCTCTAGAACTTCGGAAGCCTTCGAAACGAATTTTTCGACGTCCTCTTCCTTGGAAACATCCGCCTGGCAAGTGTTCAACGCGTCGCCGTACTGCTCGAATTCCTTTTTCAATCCTTCCAACGCATCCTCAAACAAATCGACAGCCAGAACAGAAGCCCCTTCATCCAAGAAACTTTTGACTGTCTCTTTACCGATGCTGCCGGTGCCGCCCGTGACAATAACACCCTTGTTTTCAAATCGTTGCATTTGACCCACCTTTTCATATTAATTGTTTCTAGCTTTAAAAGCCATGTACATTGTAACGTGGTTTTATCCGCGTTCATAGGAAAACCTATCTCCGAGCTCAAACGCAAAACGGCCTGTCAGTGGCGAGCTAGCGCGAAAGACGACAATGATCGCGGTTGACCGGCTTTTCGCCTCCCGGTGGGTGAGCGCTGGAGGGAGCATGGGCGTCGACGGTGAGCTTCTTCGGCGTGGTATTGCCCGCCCGTTGCGCTGCGGTGAGCTCGGCAAGAAACTCGGGTGCTTCCCGGACAGACGATTGCGGGCGAAGGTGTCGTTCAGGAGTTTGCGGCCCGACAGTAGTTCAGATGACCCGTGCGCCTCACATCACCGATGAGAGCCAATGGGCCGGACTTCTGCCGACCAGGCTCGAGGCGGAAAACGGTCAATACCGCCTGTCACCCCGCCGGACGTGAACAACTGTGACCGTCGCCTACACGCCCGCCTACGAGCGGACCCTACGGTCTACGCTGCACAAGCGACTCCGTCCTGCTCTCTCCGGTATGGACTATCTATCGAAGCTCATAAGCGTTTGCGCTGCTGATATCGACTAATTGTGCCGTTGGGAAAACAGATAAGCTCGGCGCTAATCCGTATTCCGCGTCGGTTTCTCTTACCGGCAGGTCTTGAGTTTTCGCCGGCCCCCTCGCAAACTTACGTCACAGAGGTCAGGATTCACCGGGCCCACGGATTCTGAGAAAAAAAGCAAAAGCAGCCGGCCGGCTGCTTTGAGCTTGAAGCAATCGCAGGCTAAAACGCTGCGGTCCAGCCGCCGTCGACGGTGAGGACGACACCGTTGACGAAGCTTGAGTCGTCGGATGCGAGGAACAGCGCTGCCTGCGCGACTTCGCTCGCTTCCCCGGTGCGCGGACTGAGGCCGTGCGTTTTTCCACACCGCGCCATGCCGAACTCGCTGATGTTGGTCATGCTCGAGCCGATATTTGTGCTGACCGCGCCAGGGGCGATCGCATTGCAGCGGATGCCTTCCTCGGCATACATGAAGCCGGTGTTTTTCGTCATACCAATGACCGCGTGTTTGGAAGCGACATAAGCGACACCGGCGTGCGCGCCGTTTTCGCCGCCGGTCGAGGCTATGTTGATAATGCTGCCGGCGCCGTTTTCGCGAAAGATCGGTACAGCTTCGCGCATCGCAGCCATGACCCCTTTCGTGTTGACATCAAAGAGCAAATCCCACTTCTCGTCGCCGATTTCGCCGACGGGCTCGAAACCGTCCATGACACCGGCGTTATTGACAAGCACATCGAGCGTGCCGTACGTGTCCACCGCAAAGGCGACCATTTTTTTCACCTGGTCCACTTTGCCGACATTAACGATAAACGGCGCGGCTGTTCCGCCGCGTTTCGAAATCCCGTCGGCGACCTCCTTGGCCCCGCTCTCATGTAAGTCGGCGACGACAACCTTCGCCCCCTCGGCGGCAAATAATTCCGCAATGGCCTTGCCCATGCCCGACGCGGCACCGGTAACAATCGCCGCCTTTCCTTCTAGTTTCATGCTGGGATCACTCCTTTGGAATGAAGGCTGTTAACAGCGAGCGCTTTATTTGCTTATACCTTCATTGTAATGCTGTTTGGGAGTATAGGACTAGTTATCTCCGAGCACAAGCACAGAACGGCCACAGCAAGGCCACCCTTGCTAAGCTCGCCTGTAGACTGCCGACGGCGCTTCTTTTAGCTTGCGTTCCGATACCGGTCATGGTTCGTCGCGTCGGACCCTTTTCGCTGTGCGCCGTCGGCCGTTTCTGGATGGACCCCGTGCTGACACGGCGCTGTGGAACCGTTGCGTAATCTCGACTGGTTGAAATCAGGCTGAAGAAGACCGAGGTGTAAACGCCGCAACCTGGCACCTATCGCCTGGCCGTCTCGGAGCGACTACCGTTCATGCTCTCAGGAACTGGAACAGCTCTAAGCGGACTCGATTCCGAGCGACACAAGTTGACACGTACAACGAACGTCGGTAGTGTTGGACCAAACCGGCTTGTAAGCGGTTACATTTTGCGACAAACATACCGAACGGATGTCAGCTGACATCCGACCGCTGCGTGCCGGCCGCTGCTTCGCCGGATGGGAGGATACGATACATAGTGCCGCACGATAATGTAGCCCGCCCGAAAGTAACGATGGGGGAAGTCGCGCGCAGCGCCGGGGTGTCGACCGGCACGGTCAGCAGGGTTCTCAACGACAGACCGGGCGTACATTCCAATACGAAGGAAAGAGTGCTCGAAGCGATGCGGCACCTCGGATACCGTCCCGATCAGGCGGCACGCGAGCTCTCGTTCGCTCGCGGTATCGCTATCGGTCTGCATATCTCCTACGGAATCGGCCGATTGCGCCCCTTCTTCTCGCTCTTTCAGAGCCATCTGTCCCGCGAGTTACGTGACAGTGGAATGCGTTTCGAAGAGGTCGCTTCGACTGAGAACGGAATGCCGGCCCATCTGCTCGACGGAATGGTTCTCTTTGGCGCTCACGACGCCGATCCGCGCGTACCGTATCTCCAGGAACGCGGTGTTCCGCTTGTCCTCATTGGTCGCCACGAGTCCGCCCCCTGCGTCGCGCCCGACGATATCGATGGGGGACGTCAGGCGGCCGAGCACCTTATGTCGCTCGGACACCGTGACATCGCCTGTATTCTCGGCGGACTGCACTCACAGGGCGAGTACGATCGCTTACTCGGATTCCGGAATCGACTGAAAGCCGACGGCATCGAGCTCGCAAGCGAGAATGTGCTCGACGGCGAGTTCACATCGCTCGGTGCCTATCGGGCTACGCGTCGCTCCCTCGAGCTGGGAGCGACATTTACGGCAATATTCGCCGCCTCCGACGAGATGGCCGCCGGGGCCATAGCAGCGGCGGAGGATCACGGAGTACGAGTTCCAATGGACCTATCGGTGGTCGGCTTCGACGACATCGCTGAAATAATGCCGGGCAGGCTCACGACCGTTCGACAGAGCATTGCCGCGCTCGCACACAACGCGGTCGAGCTGCTCGGCGGGCAGCTCGAGGGTGCGCCGCCGCGCTCGGTCATCCTCCCCGTACAGCTGGTCGTTCGCAAAAGCACCTCCCGCAATCTCATCTTCTAATGGTCGTGTATCTGACATAGTTTCGCCGGGTTGCGTACCGAAAAATCTTGACTCGCGAGCAAAGCGGACCTAGAATTGTAACCGATTACACAGTTTGCATATCTTGCAGAAAGGAGGGTTTGATATGTTTAGGCCTACTCTGGGAACGCGCGGTGCAATCGTGGGCGTGCTGGTGACGCTGGTGCTATGTTTGACCCCTGCTTTTCTCTTCTCCGGAGGAGAGGGGGAGCAGACCGATGCCGCCGATCCGGTGACGATCCGGATTATGGGCTACGGTGGGCAGGATCCGGCCATAAAGAGTCGCCTGCTGGACGAGGTAATCGGGGACGAGCTCGCCGAAAACGGTATCGAGGTAGAGTATGAGCCGCTCGAGGGCGACTACAATGCGGCGTTGTTCAACGCACTTTCGGCGGGCACTGCGGCGGATATCATCTACATTCCCGTCGAAACGGCGCCCGGGATCATCGATACCGGCCTGGTCGAGCCGCTGGACGAGAGAACCGACCTGAGTCCGTTTATCGACTCGCTCAACGAATCATTCACATTCGACGGCTCAACCTACGGTATTGCGAAGGATTTCAATACGCTGGCGATGTTCTACAACAAGGACCTCTTCGACGAAGCGGGGCTCGACTATCCGGATCGCGACACCGACTGGGATGAACTCGAGGAAATGATCCGTGAGATCGCGGCCCTCGACGACGACATCTACGGAGCCGCCTTCCCCGCACTTTTCGAGCGATTCGGCGTGTTCTCGTTTGCCGCCGGATGGGACATGTTCGAGGAGGATGGAACGAGCAACCTGACCGACCCCGCCCTGATCGAATCGGTGGAATGGTACACCGATCTCGTGCGCGACGGTGTTGCGGTGCAGCCGAGCGATCTCGGTCAGGATTGGGCAGGCGGAGCCTTTGGAACCGGAGAGGTGGGCATCGTATTCGAAGGTGCGTGGATTCTCGGCTACCTCCGGAACGAGGCGCCGAACCTCGAATTCGGCGCGACGACGGTCCCTGTCGGGCCGAGTGGCGAAAGTGGAAACTTCCTCTATACGGTCGCATACGGCATCAACAACCAGACCGAACACATGGATGAGGCGGTTGCCGTCCTCGAGGCGCTAACCTCCGAGGAGGCACAGCAGTTCGTTCTGGAAGAGGGGCTGGCAATACCCAGCCGCGAAGCGCTCGCCGAAAACCCGTACTTCGATGAAGGCACTGCGGAATCCGAAGCGAACAGGACCATATTCGACGGCGCCGAACACGGCCGAGTGTTCGGTTATCAGTTCGGCGAAGTCGGTACCGACTGGATGACTCCGATAAACTCGGCGGTCTCGGAAATCATGACCGGCGACGCATCCGTTGACGAGGCGCTCGAACGCGCGCAGCGCGATCTTGAAGAGCTTCTGCAGGACGTCGAGTAAGTAATCGCGCGCCGACACGGGAGAGCCGAATAAACCGCCCTCTATTCCCGTGCGGCGCGGCGTAAGGGGGGCGCTATGAAAGGTAGCCGTAGCGAACAGCTGGGAGCGTGGCTATTCCTCGCTCCGTTTCTCATCGTGTTGGCGGTGTTCTTTCTCTATTCGACCGGGAGAGCGCTTGTATTCAGTTTTACCGACTACAACATGTTCAATGAGCCGTCGTGGGTGGGATTCGCGAATTACGCACGGCTGTTCAGGCAATCGCTGTTTCTCAGGGCATTTCAAAACACGGTGCTCTTTTCGCTTATCGTCACAACCGTTCAGAGCTTTCTCGCTCTGGTAATGGCGACCATCCTCAATCAGCGTATCCGCGGACTCGGATTTTTCCGAGCCTCCTACTACATGCCGAGCATAGCGTCGAGCGTCGTGATCACGCTGATATTCATGTGGATGTATCAACGTCGCGGGCTTATCAACTATTTGTGGACGGAGCTACGCCGGCACGCCCCGATTATCATCACATTCGTTGCCATTCTGGCGCTCTGTCAGATCGTTCAGGTGATCTACGAGCGCCGGAAGGGGTTCCCGGCTCACTGGCTCGATCCGGCACTCTTCGTAATGAGTCTGCTGATTGCCGCTGCGGCTACGCTGTTTCTCTGGGCGAGCGGGCTTGTCTCGGTCCGACAGTTGCCTCCGGTCGATTTCGTGTGGCTTCAGACGCGGATGCGGATACCGCAACGACCGGAATTTCTGCGTGTGCCGGTGCCGCTCATCGCGATCATGATCCAGAACATTTTCACAACCATCCCCACGCTCATGATCATGTATCTCGCGGCCCTACAGGATGTTCCGAAGTCGCTTTACGAGGCTGCCGAGATCGACGGTGCAAACGCGGCACAGCGATTCAGAAACGTGACCATTCCTTCGGTACGGCCGGTAACATTTCTTGTTGTCACCCTGAGCCTGATCGGAACGCTGCAAATGTTCGACCAGGTTGCCATATTCGGCGATTCGGTTCCGCGAGAATCGGTAATCACGCTTGCATACTTCGTCTACGATCGAATGTTTCCCGGAGCCCAGCTTCCTGAGGTTGGTCTCGCCTCGGCGGCGGCGATCTTTCTGGCGCTGTTTACCCTCTCGCTTGTCCTGATCCAGCGACTCTTTATCAAGTCAGAGGTAGGCTAATGTGGTTTCTTAGAACTGACGTGCACGGGAATCCGGCAGCGACGACCATCGAGGATCTCGATGTCGTAGCGTGGCGGCGGCGCCGACGGTGGGCGCGAGTGGGCATAATCTACACGACAATGCTCGCCTTTGCGGTGATTTTTGTCGGTCCGCTGCTCTTCGCGGCGATATCGAGTCTCAAGGTCAATCCGCTCGACTATCCACCGAATTTACGTATTCAGGAACTCAATCCGGCGAACTGGCTACAGGCCGCCCGCCTCGGGAGAATGGGCTCGGGAAATGTATGGCAGGGGGGCATAGCTCCCGGCGCCGATGTGCCGTTCGAAATTCGATACTTCGTCCCCGACGGTGTCGATGTTACACCACCGTCGATCGAGGTTCCACGACGCCGGCCGGGCGGAGGGCTCGGCGCGGTCCGCGCGATCGAGTACGCCGCGGACTACACCGAGCTCAGTGAGGTAACGGTTGCCGAACGCAAACGGGGACGCTACGACGTCGACGGAGAGAGTGTCGAAGGCAGCTACGTGTCCTTCGCTTTTACGCTACGATACCCCGGTGACGGACCGTGGATTAATCGTGTTCCGCTCGACGCCGAGGCGGAGCCGGGATATCGATATGTGTCGAGCACATTGCCGGCAAGTCGACTCGAGCGACGCGGACGTGTCGTATCGTACATCAACCTGACTCCCGGTATATATCGCTACGTGTTTCGAAACTACGCCCGCCTTTTCGATGAGGCCCGAAGCGTGACGAGCGGAGCGGCGTTGTTCGCCGCATGGACCCGGAACTCGTTCTTCGTCGCCTTTGTCCGGGTGCTCACGAATCTCTTTTTCGCGTCGATGGCCGGCTACGCGCTCGCGAGGTATCGGTTCCGCGGCAAATATCTCGTCTTTCTCGCTCTCCTGTTCAGTCAGATGGTGCCCGCGCAGGTGACCTTCATCTCCAACTATCTTCTGTTGCGAGACGGACTGTTCGGCGTGAGCCGGCTGCTCGGACGCGAGTCGCTGCTGAACTCACTATGGGGTGTCATTATCGCGGGTGCGGGAAGCGGCGCGGCAATGATTGAGGCCGGCAAAGTGTTCATCATGAAACAGTTTTTCGAGACCATACCCGGCGACGTGGAAGAGGCGGCGTTAATAGACGGCGCATCGCAGTGGCAACGGTATTGGAAAGTGGTACTGCCGATCGCTCGTCCCGCCCTCGGCGCGGTCACCATTCTGACGTTTCAGGGCGCGTGGAACGAGTTCTTCTGGCCATTCATCGTGCTAACGAGCCCCGAAGAGATCAAGACCCTGCCGATCGGACTCCTTTCGTTTCGGCAAACCTATGGCGCGGCCGGAGACTGGGGACTTATCCTCTCCGGTGCGATACTCAGCGCGCTGCCGGTGGTTATCGTATTCGTCGTGTTCCAGAAGTACTTCCTTCGGGGCGTCTCGTTCGGTGGGAGCAAGGGTTAGGCATTACCACATTGGAGCAACAAAGCATCTCATGAACTTAGTTGACAACCTCGTACTCAAAGAGAACTACACCTTCGTTGTGCTCGACGCGCACGGAGCCATTCGCCCCGGTGGCGAGCACGGCCTGTACAATATGGACACCCGCTTCCTCGCGGGCTATGAATGGAAATTCGACGCGGAGGTCGCACTCCTTCATGTGGACAGTGTGCGCTGCTCGCGTATCCATTTCCATTACGCCGACTTTCCGGATAACTACCAGCGAATGTCGGTACAGCGCTCGCTCGCCCTCGTCGCCGACGGGATGCAGGACGAACTCACATTCGAGAACACGAGTCTCGGCGAGGTTTCGCTGACACTGTCGCTCGCCGTCGAATGTGACTTCGTCGATATGTTTGTCGCCCGCGATCGGCATACGGGACGCCAATCCCGGTTCGCCGAGCGGTCGCTTGAATCCGACCGCTCGATCGTATACCGGTATCGGGCGTCCGATTCGCTGGACTTCGCGACATCGCTACGCTGGAGCGGCACCGTGGAGGCGCAGTACGGCGGTGCGGCCGGTCCACCCATTCGCGCGACGGTCCGACTTGCTCCCGGTGAAAGGCAGTCGCTGACCGTTTACACCACGATTTTCAACCCGCTCGACGCGCCGAGAGAACCGATACGCTACGAACAGTGGCGCGAGTCGGCTCCGGTGCTGGGCAAAGGGGACATCGAGCGGTACGCGTTCGACAGACAGGTTCTGAACCGGGCGGTCGACGACCTTCGGTCGTTGCTTTTATTCACCGAAGACGGTCCGATTCCGGCAGCCGGTATTCCGTGGTTCGTAGCGGCGTTCGGCAGGGATGCGTTGATCACCTGTCTGTTTACCTCCGGCGCCTGGCCGGAAGTATCGGAGGGAACGCTGCGATATCTAGGTCGACATCAGTCCGTCGATCACGATACATACCGCGGGGCGAGTCCGGGGAAGATCCTGCACGAGCTTCGATTCGGCGAGCTCTCGCGCACCGGTTCGGTTCCCTTCGGCCCGTACTACGGGTCGATCGACGCGACGCCGCTCTACATAGTGCTCACCGGCGCGCTCATCGAGCGCCTCGATTGTAGTGACTTGGCGATAGAGCTCGCCGACACGTGGCGACTGGCGATCGAATGGCTCGAGCGCTACGGCGACATCGACGGCGACGGGCTGCTCGAATACGTAGGAAGCGCTGCCGGTGACGGGCAGGGGCTGCCGATTCAATCGTGGAAGGATTCGAACGACTCGATGAGCCATGCCGACGGAACGCTTGCCGAAGGGGCGATCGCGCCGGTGGAGGCGCAGGGGTATTACTATGCCGCTCTCGTGACAGGTGCGCGCCTCGAGCGGCTCTGCGGCAACGAGGCGAGAGCCGCGGTGTTGGAGCGGCGTTCGATCGAAGTCGGGCGCCGGTTTGAGGATCGCTTCTGGATAGATCGGCTCGGTACGTACGCAATGGCGCTCGATGGCGAGAAACGTCGGCTCGAAGTCAAATCGTCGAACGTCGGCCACCTGTTATGGTCGGGAATCGTGCCCTCCGACAAAGCGGGCAAGGTACGCGACACTCTTTTCGGACCGGACCTGTGGACCGGGTGGGGATTTCGCACGCTTGGGGCATCGGAAGTTCGATACAATCCGCTGAGCTACCATAACGGTTCTGTCTGGCCGCACGATACGGCAATCGCGGCGCTCGGCCTTGCCGGATACGGGTTTCACTCCGAAGCGCGCCTCGTGCGCAACGCACTCTACGACCTTGCGGCGCACCAACGCGATCTGAGACTCCCGGAGCTCGTTGCCGGATACGATCGTTCGGAGGATTGCGGGCCGGTCCCGTATCCGGTAGCGTGCAGGCCTCAGGCGTGGGATGCCGCCGCGCTCGTTGCCCTCGCCACAATCGGCGAGTAGGCGCCACTTTTCGGGCAATCGTCCGGCTCCCTATTGCGCTCACGTCCGCGGAGACGAGCTCGGCATATCCGGTGTTCACAAGCGAGTACACCTTCAAAATCGCGTCGTGATCCAGTGGCCATAAGACCGTGGAGAACTCGAACCGAACCGCCGGCGCGAAGCGTTACCCCCGCACCGCATGCACCGCTTTCGGCCGGGCGCGCGACGGGGGGTGGACATCAACCTGAACCAGATTTCCGAATTCTTCGCGCATACGCTCGAAACAGCGGGGTTCTGTTGCTATATTCCGCAGCATGGCAGACACACCCGCCGGCGAACTCGCCGCACCGCCGGGCGCGAACTCCCTTGGCTCGCGAACGACCGTCGTTGCAATCATGATCTCGGTGTTTCTCATGGGGGCGGGAATGGGTGTGCAGGGCTCGGCTGTGTCCCTGCGGGGAGGCATCGAGGGATTCTCAGACTCGGTAGTCGGGATCATCATGTCCGCGAATTACGTGGGCCTGATTATAGGCTCCATGGTGGCCCCCACCCTTATCCGCAATGTCGGGTACGTGCGCGCGTTCGCCGCGTCGGCCTCGCTCGGGTCGGCGTCTGCTATTTCACACCTTCTTCTGATCGCACCGTCGGCCTGGATCCTGTTTCGTACTGCGACCGGATTCTCGCTCGCGGTCATGTTCGTGGTCGCCGAAAGCTGGTTGAACGCGTCGAGTACAAGCGCGAACCGCGGGCGGCTACTGAGTGTTTACAGCGTGGTATACCTCGTATCGATGGGCGCCGGACAGCCACTGCTCGCGATTTTTCCGCCCGGTGGGTTCGAAATCTTCGGCGCGACGACGGTGCTTATCTCGTTCTGCCTCATCCCGGTCGCAGTCATGCGGGTGACCGGGGAGCCGAGCGCCGATCGCGAACCACCGCGGCTAATACGGACATTCATGAAGTCGCCGCTGGCCGGGAGCGGAATAGTCGTGGCAGGCCTTATGGCCGGCGCGACCTGGAGCCTGACCCCGCTTTACGGGCAGCAAGTCGGTATGGACGGCGGAGCGATCGGCGTTCTGATGCTTCTGGTCTCCTTAGGGACGCTGGCGCTCCAATGGCCGCTCGGTTGGATGTCGGACAAGCGCAGTCGGCGCGTGGCGATCCTGTGGAGTATCGGCGCCGCCGCGGTCGCGGCGGCGCTCATCGCAGCCGTGCGCCCGAGCGGAGGCGTGCTCTACGTACTCATTTTTCTGTACGGTGGGTTCGGCATGCCGCTCTACTCGCTTTCGGTGGCGCTTGCGAACGACCAGTTCGAGCCGCGCGAGATGGTCCGCGCCGCAGGGGCCATTGTCATTTACTATGGGATCGGAAACGCTCTCGGTCCTCTCCTCGGAAGTCAATTCATGCGGTGGTTCGGTCCGGCAGGCCTTTTCCTTTCGATGACGCTTGTATTCGGGTTCTTTGTCGCATTCGTTGTCGTGCGGATCGTGCTGATCCCCGCGTTGCCGAGACCGAACAGCTTGTATCGCGTTTACCCGCGCACAAGCGCCGCTGCGTTTCAGATGCTTCGCAAGGTTCGCGGCAGGTCCAAACCGTCGGCCGAGGAATAGTCGCTTTTCGTTTCAGCGAAACCCGGATACCTTAAGAGGGCATATGAAAACCGCGGATAGTCTCTATGAAAGCCTCAGCAAGGAACACGTTCGAGAGAAGGTTTTCCAGGCGGGGTATTTCTTTGGCGATCTTGTTAACCACGTTGGAACCACGAGTGCGCCGCTTTTGCGACTCGGGGTCACGAACGAGGAAATGCGCGACGCGACGTATCAGGAGCGAATCCATCCTGACGACAGGCCTAACTATATGCGGTTGTGGCACAGACTTAATGACGGGCGCACCGACGAGCTCTACTGCGAGTACCGTGTGAAGAGTGCCGACGGCAACTGGCACTGGATCGAAACCCATGCGGTCGTGGTCGAACGCACCGAACACGGTACGATCGGCAAAGTAATGGGGTTCGACCGGATTATCGATACCCGCAAGCAGTCCGAGGAACTGCTCAGCGCCAAACTGCAGGAAGCCCAACAGAAAATCGAGATTAATGAGGCTATGCGACGAGTGGGTGCGAATATGACCCTCGACGGCGACCTGCGAAACATGCTCGAGCAGGCGACCCGAGAACTCGCAGCGGTTATCACGTTCGACAGCGCCGAGGTGGTGACGCTCGCAGGAAAAGAGACACAACGGGTTTACGGGACATCGCCAAGCAACACGTCGGAAGTGAGGTCGAACCGCGAGACGCTTCAGGAGTTGAGGAATATGCTGTCTGAAAGTCTTTACCCGATTATCGTGGACAATCCGCCGGGAGTCCGCTCTGAGGGTTCGCTCCTGCTGGTCCCGCTTCGTGTTCACGATCAGCTCGTCGGAATGGTGCTCCTGTGGCGCTACGATGGGCCGACCTTCTCCGGCGACGATCTGTATCCGGTTATGGCGCTCACCGACAGCCTCGCCACCGCGGTGTACGACCGAAGCTATTTCCGGGAGACGGTCACGAGACTCGAGCACGACGGGCTAACCGGGTTTCTCACGCGCTCGGCGTTCGATCGGGAAGTCCCTGCGCTGTGGGATGAGTACAAAAGCCTGCACCCCGTAAACGCGATCGCGATGCTCGACATAGACCGATTCAAGCAGGTCAACGATACATACGGTCACGCAGCCGGCGACGAGGTCCTCCGTAAACTCGCCGAGCTTATGCGCGACGGCTTACGGCAGGAGGACATTCTCGTGCGCTACGGCGGGGAGGAGTTCGTCGTCATCCTACCGAATACAAACGCGGACACCGCGGTCCGCATTGTCGACCGCTTGCGTGAGGACTGTAGCGCGTCGAAAGAGTTTAACCTTCCGATACCGGTAACGTTCAGCGCCGGAATTGCCGAATGCGCCCAATCGCACTGCGACCTTCAATCGCTGCTCCAGCAGGCCGACCTCCAGCTCTACCGCGCGAAACGCGGCGGGCGAAACCGGGTTTGTCGGTAAGCCCGTCTGTTTCTGCGCGCTTGCCCAGCAAGGGCAAACGCCCGACCCGGCTAAGCAACGTCACGGGGCCGGCGCAACGTCACCGACCCCGCGGCGCAACGTGCCCGACCCGGCTAAGCAGCGTCACGGGGCCGGCGCAACGTGGCCGGGCCGGCGCTGCCCGCCTACGCCTTACGCCTCGCACGCCGAGCAGTTGAGCAGATTCCGGTTGAACTCCTGCGCGGCGTTTATTGAATGCTGATAGTACAGCGTTTTCACCCCAAGCTCCCAGGCGCGGATGTGAAGCTGATTAATGTCTTTGATTGGCGTCGCCGGATGGATCATGAGATTCAGGCTCTGCGACTGATCGATGAACTTCTGCCGCTGTGCCGCCTGCTGCACGACGGCGAGCTGGCTTATCTCGGAGAATGTTTTGAACACCTCGCGTTCCTCGTCGGTGAGCGTCTCGGTCAAGTGCGCCACCGAGCCGCCGTTT
>JBKGYS010000071.1:0-12912 GCA_046545955.1 Spirochaetales bacterium
CCTCCGCCGGAATTACCCGGATCAGGTTCAAAGGGTATGATCTCAGCCGGTTCGCGTCGTTGGATTTCGAACCAGCACCCCCATGTGTATGTTACCTAGAATGTACCCGGAGCGATCGGATACGTCAATGTCACCGTTAATCGGCGGGCCTACCGAAACACACGCGATCGGTCTACGGTTTTGCGCGGAAACTGCCCGGGGAATGCGATTTGCAAACTTACAGCTGCAATAGACAAGAGCTACCGCGGCGATTAAACTCTGTATGTGGAACGGTCTAATCGCGCCAAACGTTCCAATTCGTCAACATCGCCGTCAGCCCTGTGGGGGTCGGTCAGACTTTGCGGGCTATCCATCGTGCTGTTTATAAGCACGGTCGCTGCAGCGGCGATTGATGAGCGCATTCCTGATCCGGACACCGCTGTCTTCGACCGACTCAACGCCACCGACGGGCTCATAAACGCCTCGGTATCCTCCATATTGCAGGACGCCTACGGGTTCGTGTGGCTCGCTACCCAGGGCGGGCTTCAACGCTACGACGGAACCGACATGCGGCTCTACACGAACGAGCCCTTCGCCGATAATCAGCTCTCGCACCACCTCATTCAGACTCTCTTCTACGAGGGCCCGGATATACTGTGGGTGGGTACCTACGGCGGCCTGAACCGCCTTGACAGCGGTACCGGCCGTTTCGACTCGTTTGTAAGCGATGAGGATGATCGGTCTACGCTCGACAGCAACGTTATCGTCAGTATCGGGCGTGACAGTCGCGGCGTGCTGTGGGTCGGCACGCTCGAGGGACTGAACCGTATGGACGACGAGTCCACCGGTGTCGTTACGCGATTCTCCGACGAGATAGACGGCTCGGTCCGGTCGCTTTTTCTCGACTCGCGAGACCGGTTCTGGATCGGTACCGACGAGGGGCTCTATCGAATGCAATACCGGGACGATACACCGCAGTTCGAGCAAGTCGGGAAAGATCTCCCGGCAGAGACCGTCATGGACATTGTCGAGGACGCTGATGGCGATATCTGGGTCGGGACCTGGGACGGCGGTGTGTCGAAACTGGATCCCAACGGCGCGTTGGTCGAGCACTACACGCTGCATGATACCCGGATCTACACGCTCTTAGTCACGTCCTCGGGGGTGGTATACACGGGCACTTGGGGTGGGGGGCTGGCGGCGATAGACCCGGACACCGGTGAAACGACCGCATATCGTGCGGACGAGGACGACAGGTTCAGTCTTGCTCACGACGTGGTGTATTCGCTGCACGAGGATGCCCTCGGGCGGATATGGGTGGGTACGAACGGCAACGGGATAAGCATTCTCGACCCCGCACGCCGTGACTATCGTCTCGTTCATTCGCAACTTCCGCCGGAACAGCGCCTCCCGCAAGGACAGGTTCAAAGTCTCTTCTACGACGAACAAGACGAGATTCTCTATGCCGGCATGCAGCAAAGCGGTTTTGCCGCTCGCGATCAAAGCGATGGTACCTTCACGCACTGGAGTCACGATAGTGATGATCCGAACAGTCCCAGCAGCGACCAGATCAACGCCATAATGCGCGACGGCAACACGCTCCTGTTGGGCAGCAACAAGGGTATCGACCGCTTCGACCCGGCGTCGGGGGAGTTCAAACAGGTATGGCAGGAACTTTCCGGTGAGTCCGACCTGTCACCGCCTATCGTCTATGCGCTCTCGAGGAGCAGCCGCGGCACCCTCTGGATCGGCACCTACGACAACGGTGTGCTGAGGCGTACGCCGGACGGCGAAGTTCACCATTACCCGCACGTGACCGGGGACCGCGACAGTCTCAGCGACAATCTGGTGTACGACATCTATGAAGACGCAGCCGGCGACGTATGGGTCGGTACAAATCGGGGGCTCAACCGCTACGACCGTGAAATCGACGGCTTTCAACAGTATCGTTACGATCCGACGAATCCGAGGGGTATCAGCCACGATTCGATAATCCATGCATTCGAGGATTCCGCCGACAATCTGTGGTTTGCAACCCGAGGCGGCGGTCTCATGCGCTACAAACGTGACAGCGATACGTGGACCCACGTTACCACCGACGATGGCCTGAGCACGAACCACATACGTTCGGCCGGAGCGGGGGCTCGCGGGGTTGTGTACGCGGCGCATGCCTTCGGTGTCGACCGAATCGAACTCGATACAATGACCATAACAACGCTTGGAGACCGCGATGGGCTGTTCGGGGAGGAGATAACGGGCGCAAGAACGCGTCTGCCCGACGGGTCGCTCCTTTTCGGGGGGTTTTCGGTAATAACGCGGATCGATGACGATCCGAGAGCGCGACGAGCTCCGGTGTCCGCTCCAATTCAAATAACCGGCATTACTGTAATGAACCGCGCCTACGACAGCGGTGTACAACCCCATCTCGTCGAACACATGGAGCTTTCGCACGAGGAGAACACGGTCGGATTCCAGTTCACTTCGCTTGATTTCGTGTCGGCTGATTCCGACTGCTACGAGTATCGATTGCTGGGCTTCGACGATACATGGTCCGAGTGCTCGATGTCCGGCGACGTCGGGTTTATTAATCTGCCGCCGGGCGAATACACGTTTGAAGTTCGCGAAGCCACCGCTTCGCCCGACCAGGGCTCCGAGGTCGCGCGGCTGGCGCTGACGATAGTTCCTCCCTTCTGGCGGACTCGGGCGTTTGCCGTTTTGGCGGCCGTACTCGTGCTTTTTCTCGTATGGTTCGGCATTCATCTGCGTACTCGAATACTCACCGCCCGGGCTGAGTCTCTTCAGAAACAGGTCGATGAACGCACCCGCGAGCTTTCGCTCGCGAACGAAGCGCTGCGTGTCAACAACGCGACGAAGGATCGCTTTTTCTCTCTTGTCTCTCACGATCTTCGAAGTCCGATAAGCGGTATATCCCAGCTCACGCGCAGGGTGCACGAGCATTTCGATACATACGACCGCGAGGCTCTCCACGAGGTGACCGCAGCAATTCTTGAGACCGCGGAGGGACTCGAGAGCATGCTGTCGAACCTTCTCGAGTGGGCGAGGCTTCAGCGGAAAAAGGTGGTCTTAGAGCCGACTGCGGTCCCAGCCGACGAGCTTATCCAGGCGGTTGTCGCAGCGTATACGGGAGCGGCGCTCGCGAAAAACGTAAGGATTGAAACACAATGCAGTGCCGACGTTGCCGTACTCGCGGATGTGTACCGCTTGCGAACCGTGATCGAAAATCTGGTAAGCAACGCGATAAAGTTTACTCCGCAAGGCGGCGGAATTACACTCGGATGCGAATGCCCGGCGAGCGACCCGAGCAAGGTTCGCCTGTTCGTTTCCGACACAGGGGTCGGAATCCCGCCTGAACGGCTCGAAAACCTACTGTCGGGGGAAACACTCACGCGTACCGTAGGGACAGCCGGGGAACGCGGAAGCGGCCTTGGACTGACAGTATCCCGCGAAATCATCAGCCGACTCGGTGGTACTATCGCGATCGATAGCACGCCGGGCAAAGGTACGACCGTGTCGGTCATGTTGCCGGTGCCGGAACAGTCCTCGAATTGACATCGTCTCCACAGCGCAGAGCAGTATAACGCATACACGACGCCGACACCGTTTCGTGCCTATAATAGTGGGCATGCAAAGGTTAGACCCGACGACAATGAAAGACTGGGAAATCGCCGAGGCCGCGGCGGGTTCCATGAAAACGGCAAGTTTGCTGGCGGATGAGCTGGGCGTTCGGCAGGATGAGATCATTCCCTACGGGCATCATATAGCGAAAGTGGACTACCTCAGCGTTCTCGATCGCGCGGCACGGGAACCCGACGGAAAGTATGTTGATGTTACCGCGATAACGCCTACGCCGCTCGGCGAGGGAAAGACCACGACCACGCTCGGTCTCGTCGACGGACTCGGGAGGCTTGGAAAACGCGTCACCGGCGCTATTCGACAGCCGTCCGGCGGTCCAACGTTCAACATCAAAGGAAGCGCCGCCGGTGGAGGGCTTTCGCAGTGCCTTCCGCTTACCGAATTGAGCCTCGGGCTCACCGGCGACATCGACGCGATCACCAACGCGCATAACCTTGCCATGGTCGCGCTGACGTCGAGGCTTCAGCACGAGTTTAACTATACGGATAAAGGATTGTCGCGGCGTGGTCTCGAGCGCCTTGATATTGATCCCCGCAATCCGGCAATGGGGTGGGCAATCGACTTCTCGGCGCAGGCCCTGCGGGAAATTATTGTGGGGCTTGGCGGCAAGCTCGACGGCTTTATGATGAAAAGCGGATTCCAGATCACGGTCTCCTCGGAGGTCATGGCTATTCTCTCGGTTGCGCGCAACATTGCCGATATGCGGGAGCGAATGGGCCGTATGGTAGTCGGCTACAATAAAAAGGGCGTGCCGATAACCGCCGAGGATCTCGAAGTCGCCGGAGCCATGACGGCGATCATGCACAAGGCGATAAATCCGAACCTCCTTCAGACGATCGAAGGGCAGCCCATGTTCGTGCACGCAGGCCCCTTCGCCAACATTGCCATCGGACAATCCTCCATCGTCGCCGACCGTCTTGCGCTGAAGCTCGGCGACTACCACGTGACCGAAAGCGGTTTTGGTGCAGATATCGGATTCGAGAAGTTCTGGAACCTGAAGTGCCGTATTTCAGCGTTGAAACCCGACGCTGCAGTCCTTGTCTGTACGGTTCGGGCGCTTAAGATGCACGGTGGTGGGCCCGCGGTTACCCCGGGCGCGCCGCTTGCCGACGAATATCGAGAGCCGGCTCCGGCGCTCGTCGAAAAGGGTATTGAAAACCTCAAAGCCCACATTGAAACGGTGAAAGAAAGCGGCGTCTCGCCGGTGGTCTGCGTCAATCACTTCGAGACCGACAGCGAAGAGGAAATCGCTATCGTTAAACAGGCGGCGGGCGAATTGAACGCTCGCGTCGCCGTAAGCCGCCACTGGGCCGAAGGCGGGCGTGGGGCTGAAGAGCTCGCCTCGGCGGTTGTCGACGCCTGCGAGGATACGGTTGAGTTCCAACCGCTGTACGACGACGCAACACCGCTTAAAGAACGCATTGAACGAATCGCGAAGCGAGTGTACGGCGCCGAGGGCGTAAGCTACACGAAGGAAGCCGAAGAGAAGATCGCGAGCGCGGCGAACGACCGAGATCTGAGAGGACTTGGGACGTGCATGGTGAAGACGCATTTAAGCCTCAGTCACGATCCATCGCGCAAAGGCCGCCCGAGAGGCTGGACCTTGCCGATCAGGGACCTGCTTGTGTACCGCGGTGCGGGGTTTCTCGTTCCGGTGGCCGGCGACATAAAACTCATGCCCGGTACCTCTTCCACACCGGCGTTTCGAAACATCGATGTCGACACGAATACCGGACGTGTGTACGGACTGTCATGACCGCGACTTCCCGGGTTCCGCGTTCCCTTTACCGTCCACCACCGTGCTGGTGGACGGTAAAGCGGGCTGTAGCGGGAAACTCAGTTCTCGATGGTCGCGCTGTAGCCGGAACCCTCGAGCGCCCTTTGGATCTCCTCCTGAGTCGGCGCTTTTTCACCGCTCAGAGTCAGCGTGGCGCGTTTCTTCTTTGAGTCCGCCTTCACCGCGGCTACCGTTTCGAGCTTACCGAGCGCATCGCTCACTTTCGCCTCGCAATGCCCACAACTCATATCGGGCACACGCAGTGTTATTCGGTTTGATTTCTTGAACAGCCCCATCGGTTCGTCCTCCTGCTTCGATTTTGCTATGAAGGGTACACAGCTCGACTGGCGAGCGTCAAGTACGGGTAGGGGGTACCCCTATACCCGCTTCATCGGCTGTAAATTGCCGTTTGTGGATGACATATGATACCGTCCGTGTGCCCAAACGGATACGGTCAAAACCCCGGAGGGATAGTCAGGTTCAATCGGAGTACACGGAGGAAGTACGCTTGAATAGAGAAGAAGGACCCATTACCAGATGGCTGTTCGATCACATAACGCTTAAGCCCGCGATCCTGTGGCGCTATGAGCTCGCAAACGGCCTCACCCACGCTCTCGGGATCGCCCTTTCGGTGGTGGCGACCGCCATGTTCGTCGTTCTCATTGCGCAGGGCGTAATAGGTGGAGCACTGGCTGCTGCCAGCCTCGTATATGGGTTTACTATGATCGTGCTCTACGCATCGTCTACCGGTTATCACCTTATGCAGGGGCCGATAGCCAAGCGCATAGCTCGAATCATGGATCACGTCAGCATCTACTTCCTTATTGCCGGTACCTATACACCTGTCATGGTCTATATCGATACACCGGCCTCCCGTACCGTTCTCATTATCGCGTGGGCAGTCACGGTCATCGGCGTTCTGTTCACCCTTCGTTTCTGGGGACGCTACGGTGTGCTTCATGTTCTCTTCTACCTGGCTATGGGATGGATGATTGTCCTAATCTGGGAGGATGTTATCGACAGCGTGAGCGCGTCCTTTATTCGATGGGGAATCGCCGGAGGAATCAGCTACACAGTCGGTACCATCTTCTACGGTATGCAGAAGCTTCCCTACAATCACGCGATCTGGCACCTGTTCGTGCTCGGTGGCAGCATCTGCTTCTTCTTCGGAATCTATCTCGAGCTGCTGCTGTGACCCGCGTCGGTTTGAGCCTGTTTTCAGGCGCATGCGTGGTGTTGGTCTGCGCCGACCGCAACGGATAGTGAAGCGCAGCGAGGCGGTGTGGAGTCGTTCCGGCTTGCTTCCGCCGCTACACGTCGATACTAAGGGGCGCATTGGCGCTTGCACCACCGGCGGCGCGGTCGTCACCAACACGGGGAATCTCGCTTGCGGCGATCGCTCTCACCACCGCACCGCCGCGGACCACGTGGAAGGTCTGTGGGCCGGCCGTCCAGCCGTCGTGGGTGAGCGCCACCTGTAAGGTCGCCGTCCGCCGCGATGCGGCTACCGGCTCGTCGGCGGCATCCGCTGCGGGGCCGCTTTCAACCGTGAGGTTCAGCAAGCGGTACTCGCCGTCGGCTGCGCGATGGCTCACGCCGTCATCATCGTAGAGGTCAAAGCGGCACCGCGATTTCGGCACACCGGGGTATACGTGGAGCGAGAGCGCCTCGGCGGTAACGCCGGTATGCGCGGCCGCAGGTTGCGTCGGAATAACCGCCGGGGTCCGAACGAACACGGGAATACGCTCGAGCGGGGCGTCGGCGAGGATATCACACGGCCCCTCGTGTTCGGAGCCGGTATCGACGTTCACCCAGAGTCCTTCGGGAAGATATACGTGGCGTTTTCGAACTTCCGGGTATACTACCGGGCATATCATAAGCGAAGGGCCGAACAGGTACTGGTCCCAGATCGCGTGGACGCGAGGGTCGTTCGGGAAGGCGGATACAAGCGAGCGCATTATCGGCCTGCCGGTGCCCGAGCACTCGTGGATTACCGAATAGAGGTAGGGCAGGTACCGGTATCGGCTGCGAATTGCCTCGGCGACAATGCGCTCGACGCTCTCGCCGAACGACCACGGTTCGTGATCGGCGGTATCAACGGCGGTGTGTGCGCGCATGTAGGGCGAGAAGACGGCGAACTGCATCCACCGCAGGTAGAGCTCCGGGGTCGCGTTGTACTGGAATCCGCCGATGTCGCTTGCGGTAAACGCGACACCCGAGAGGCCCATGTTTAAAAACATCGGTATCGACTGCGCGAGATGGTGCCACGAGGAATCTATATCGCCGTTCCAGACGGCGGCGTGGCGCTGAATGCCGGCGTAGCCGGCACGTGTGAGGACGAAGCCGCGCTCATCGGGTCTGTGCTTTGCGAAGGCCTCGCGTGTAGCCATAGCCATGCCGTTCGCGTAGGCGTTGTGGTAGTGCTCGTGCCCTTTCGCGTGGCCGTCACCTGAGAGCATCAACGCCTTCGGCGGAGTGAAGCCGGTTCTGTCGAACTCCTCGCCTGTAAAGTCGGCGGGCTCGTTCATATCGTTCCAGATACCGCTTACACCCTGTGCGAGAAGCGGCGCGTGGTGGTCGGCCCAGAAACGGCGTGCCTCCGGGTTGGTGAAGTCCGGAAAGACCGCCGTGCCGGGCCAGACCTCGCCGTGGTAAATTTCCCCGCTCGTGCGCCGCGCAAACACGTCGCGCGCGAGTCCGTCGCGGTACACGCGGTAATCCGGGTCTGCCATTACGCCGGGGTCCACAATCGTGACAACGCGAATACCTCGCTCGCGAAGCCTGGCTGTAAGCGCGGCCGGATCGGGAAAGCTGTCACGGTTCCATGTGAATACCCGGTAGCCGTCCATGTAGTCTATGTCAAGGTAAATCGCATCGATCGGGATATCGCGCGCTCGAAAGGTCTCCGCGATTTCCTCCACGCGTTCGGCGGTGAAGTAGCTGTAGCGACTCTGGTGAAATCCGAGCGCCCATTTTGGCGGCAGCGGCATGCGGCCTGTGAGCGCTGTGTACTGTGCAACCACGTCGTCGATGCCGGGGCCGGGAAAAATGTAGAGGTCCATCTGATTCTCAAGCTGATGTATCCTCATGCACCCGTCACCCTTCGAGTCGACGTCGAACCAGCTCGCGCCGGGATAGTCAAGGAAGTATCCGGCGGCGCTCGCAGCGCTCGCGTCACGCGCTTCGGCGCCGCTCGAGGCGGTGGTATCGGCCGGTACGCTGCCATCGGCGTTGCTCGCGAGGTGGCCGCCGGCGCCGCGTTCCGGCACACCGCGGGCATTGGTTGCCGCGCGGCCGGGCCGGAAGCGCACGGCGAGCGGGATACTCTGGTACAGCGGGTCGGTGTTCTCGCGAATAAAGGGGTCGTCGCTGTTCCAGTTGAGGTAGGATTTTCCCCGCTTGTCGAGAAACCCCATGCGTTCACCGAGCCCGTATACGCGCTCTTCGGCAGCGAGATCGAATGCGATGCCGATTCGGCTGCGGCGGTAAAAGAACGGCGAACCTGTGGTCTGCAGGAGCCTTGGGCGACCATCGAACCCTGACTCGGCAGCGTCCCCGCAGGCGACCGCCTGCTCGCCGCGCCCGCCGGCGCGGTCGGGACGCTCTCGGTTTGCCGTGGCGCTCATCCGGCGGGCGTCCCCGACGCCGGGGCCTGTGACTTCGAGCGTTTCACCGTCGGGGGCGAGGCGCAGCGCGAGTTTCGACCCGCAGACGGTCAGCGAACCGTCGGACCCGCGCGAGAGGAGCAGCGATTCGTAGTCCGGCGCCTTCGCGAGCGCGTAGGAGGGGGTATCTTCGGTCGGCTCGGTCGCGAAGCGCAGGGCGAAGGCGCCGCCCGCGAGCGAACGCACCGTGATGCTTCCGGCGGCGAAACGGATTGTCGCGGATTCGCACCGCCTGTCGGGTGCTCCGGGGGAAACCGGCGGTTGGTCGTCGCCGGCCGTGATCGCTTGCAGTGGGCCCGCGGGGTGGCGGGGAAAGGGGTCCTGTCTTTCTACCGAGCGTGATTCACCTGTCATATGCCATTCGATTCCTTTCTTTACCACCGTTGCCTCGATGGTTTTTCAACCGCCCTCGAGGTTATTGTAAGCGTGAGTCTGGCCCGCTACACTAGCACTCGTCCATGCACGAGAAGACCATTGCTTACGAATTGAAGCGCTCGCCTGCCTCGGTCGCGGGTATTCTTTCACTCCTGGAGAACGGATCCACTGTGCCGTTTATTGCCCGTTATCGCAAGGAACAGACCGGAAACGCGGACGAAGAATTCATTCGGGCGGTGCGCGACCGGGCGGTGGAGCTTACCGAGCTCGACCGCCGCCGCACTTCGATGATCGAGTCGCTGCGCAAGCGCGACTTGCTCGGCGACGAGCTGTCCGCTCGGCTCGAAGCGGCGAACAGTAAAAGCGAGCTCGAGGACATCTACCTTCCCTACCGGGTCAAGCGGCGAACGCGCGCGCAGAAGGCGCGCGAGGCGGGTTTCGCGCCGCTCGCCGACGCGATCGCGCTCGTTGCCTGCGGCGTGCGGATCGCCGACAGTGCAGCGCTCGACTCGGCCGATACGACGGATGCGGACCGCGCCGACGCACGCGCCGAGCGTCTCGCGGACTCACGCCCCGGAGATCGTGCCGCCGAAGCGATGGGAATCCTTCGCGAGCAGCTTTCGAACGCGGATGCCGTCGCCGGCGCGCGGGATATTATCGCTGAGGAGGCGGCCATGGATTCTGCGCTTCGCGGCGAGCTTAGAACGCTTTTTTCCCGGCGTTCGGTTTTTGAAGCGAAGCGCGCGCGGGGGGTTGCCCCGGAATCAGAGAAAGCGGCGGTTTATCGGGATTACTTTGAGCATCGGGAACCCGCCGCGCGGGCGCCGTCGCACAGGGTTCTCGCAATTCTTCGAGGCGAGCGCGAAGGGCAGCTTTCGGTACATCTGCTTCCGGACGAACACGAGGCAATGGCAATAATTCGGCGGCACCGGCCGGCGCGCAACCAAACCGAACGTGATGGCCGGATCGGGGCAATTGCCGAACGCGATCAGTCGCTTGCTTCTGCGTGCCGCGAGCAAATGGAGACGGCGCTTTACGATAGCTGGAAGCGGCTACTCGCCCCGTCGCTTGAAAACGAGCGCAAGACGGCGTTGAAGGAGGCGGCCGAGCGCGAGGCGGCGGAGGTATTTGCGAAAAATCTGCGCGAGCTCTTGCTCGCCGCTCCGCTCGGTGGAAAGCGAGTTCTCGCGGTCGACCCTGGCCTGCGCACCGGCTGCAAGCTTGTGTGTCTCGACGAGCACGGCGAACTTCTCGCAACCGAAACGATCTATCCGCTGCCGCCCGGCAACCGCACCGACGAAGCGGCCCGCACGGTTCAACGGCTGTGCGGCGAGTACCGGATCGAGATTATTGCGGTGGGTAATGGAACTGGTGGGCGCGAAGCGCAGCGCTTTCTTCGCGACCACGTGAGCGGCAGTGCAACCTGTGGCGCGATGCCGGTGGTAAGCGTAAACGAGGCTGGGGCCTCGGTGTATTCGGCAAGCCCGGTAGCCAGACGCGAGTTTCCCGATCAGGATGTGACCGTCCGCGGCGCGGTATCCATTGGGCGCAGGCTTATGGATCCGCTTGCAGAACTGGTCAAAATAGAACCGAAAGCGATCGGCGTCGGGCAGTACCAGCACGATGTCGACCCGGCGCTTCTCGACGCGCGGCTCTCGGATACGGTGGTTTCGTGCGTAAACGCGGTCGGTGCCGACCTGAATACCGCGAGCGCTCATCTTTTGCGCTATGTCGCGGGACTCGACACGAAAAGCGCCGACGCGGTGGTCGAGTACCGGCGCCGGGCCGGGGGATTCCGCACACGGAAGGAGCTTTTGAAGGTCGCGGGGCTCGGCCCGCGCCGCTTCGAGCAGGCGGCGGGCTTCCTGCGCGTACACGGCGATTATCCGCTCGATGCCACCGCGGTGCATCCGGAGCGATACGCGCTTGTGGAGCGGATTGCGGAGGACCTCGGGGTTTCGGTTGTCGAGCTTGTGGGAAACCGGCGGCTTCGGGAAAACATCGACCTTGAATCCTACATAAGCGACGATGCAGGAAGGCCGACGCTCGAGGATATCGTTGCTGCGCTCGAGGCGCCCGCTCGCGATCCGAGACCCGAATGGGACCCGGTGGAGTTCCGAGACGATGTAGGCAGGATCGACGATCTCGCCGAGGGAATGCGGCTTCCCGGTGTGGTGACCAATATCACCGACTTCGGGGCGTTTGTCGATGTAGGTGTTCACCGCGACGGTTTGGTGCATATCTCCAAGCTCGCCGACCGGTTCATTTCCGACCCGCACGAGGTAGTGGCGGTCGGGACATCGGTCGAAGTAACTGTGGTCTCGGTGGATTTGGATCGGGGCAGGATTTCGCTGTCGATGATAGACTGAAGACAGGTCGGGCGGTACTCATGCTGTTCGCGCTACGGCGGTCGCGCGCGTGAAGAGACAAGGGGCGGCGTGCGTGTCTTGAGGGCTGGGAATTGGTGAAGTTTAAAGTGTCATCCGGACTGAAGAAAACGCTTATCGGCGGTGTAGCGTTGCTTGTAGTCGGTGTGCTCGCGTTCGTCGTCTGGGCTTCGCAGGCGCTAGGACCGGGCGATTCGGCGCTACGAGCGCTGCGTCCCGACGAACGCGTCGCTGTCCACCGCCGTAGTGGTGACTGGCACGTGTTCACCCCCAATCCTGACAGCCGGCCGCTGAGCGGTGACTCCTGGAGTGTCGACCCGCTTCGGTATACCCGAGCGGTCGACCGGGGGATAATTCTATATCCGGGCGGTCGGGTAGATTCGCGGTCCTACGCGCCGCTCGCCCGTCGATTCGCGGATCGGGGATACACGGTCGTTGTTGTAAGCGCGCCGCTCAACATTATGCTTCTTGCGTCCGACCGCGCTGCTACGATCGCCGGCGTGTATCCGGACGTGGAGAAGTGGACGCTCGTAGGCCATTCGCTCGGTGCAGCGGCGGCCTCAAGACTGATCGACCGGGCGGATCCCGTGGATTTGTCGACGTACGGAATCGACTCTTTGGTACTTCTCGCGGGCTACCCGGCGTCCTCGTGGGATATATCAGGCAAACCGGTCTCCGTGCTCTCGATCACCGCCGAGTACGACCGGGTGCTCGACCGGGATGCGTGGGAACGCGCACGGTCGTTGCTTCCGCCGGATACGCGGTTCCACGAAATCTCCGGCGGTAACCATGCAGGATTCGCCGATTACGGGGAACAGCCTGGCGATGGAGAGGCGCGTATTTCGCGAAGCGAACAGATCGATCGCACGGTCGAGCTCGTACTCGAGTTTATTGAGTAACGTTCGTCAGTCCGTTCTCCGATATCCAGCGGGTAATATCAACGGCCGCGCGGGTACGCGATGACTCATCGGCTGTAAGCGCTGTAATGTGGCTTATCATCGCGGAAGCGGCGGAAGGAGGCCCCGCGGGGCCGCTTCGATGCTCGGTCGTCGACGTCTCAGCGGAGGTCCCCGCG
>JBKGYS010000072.1:0-12843 GCA_046545955.1 Spirochaetales bacterium
CGGTCGGCGCCTCTTCGCGCGCCGACCCCAGCATTCGATACCCGGCGCCGCGGATCGCTCGCTTGAGATCGCGTTCCACGCCGGCGGCGTTCGCGTCGTCGCTAACCCGTACGCGAAGCTTCTCCGCGTTCAATAACACTTCGCAATCTTCGATTCCCTTAACCCGCGATGCCGCGGCGCGTACCGTCCGGGCGCAGTCTGCGCAGTCCATACCCGAGACGCGGAACTCGCGGGTCGCCGTACCTTGTTCAGCCTCGGCCGCCGCCGCGCTGTGACCGCCGTGGTCGGAAGCGTTAGCACGCTCGCCGGAGGCGCTACCGGTTTCGGCTCTGTAGCCTTTGTCTTCATCGCTCATAGTCTGGTACAAGTATACCAACAGGATGGTACGCGGGAGAAGGTGCGCGAACCTCGGTTCGCACCGTCGCGCGTCGGGGCATTCGGTTACGCAGGCGCGTTTCGAACGCCGCGCTCCACGCCTTAGGAGGTCCAGCCGCACGCGAGGATGATATGATACGATACCCGCTGTGACCGCTCGCGACCACCGGCGACACCGAGAAGTGAGCGCCGGGCTCATTGAGGCAGCACACGATTACCGATGGCTTCTCGACCGCGGCTATCCCGACCAGCCGGCCATTAAGCTCGTGGGCGACCGCTATCAGCTCACCGGTGTCGAAAGGGCCATGCTCTTCCGCGGCGTGTTCAGCGACAGCGACTCCACGCGACGCGGTGAAATGCTGATTCCGGCGACCGAGTGGCTCTCCGGCGAAGAGGCCGACAGCGACCGTCCCGACGAATCCGAAAGCCGCTTTGAACACCTCCTTGTCGACGGTCACAACGTGCTTTTCACCGTGTCAAACTACCTCGCCGGGCGCCCCGTCGTCCTCGGCACCGACGGCATAATACGCGACATCGGTGGTACACACACCCGACTCCCCCGCGACGAACGCTTCAGTCGCATCGCCGATATTCTGTGTCGCACCCTTGCCGCCTCGCGTTTCCGCCGACTCACCATTTTGCTCGATGCACCGCTTCCGTGGAGCCGCGAGCACCGTCGGATACTCCTCGAACGCTGGCACTCGGTAACAGCGGTAAAGACTTTTGAGGTCGATGTTTCGCCGCAACCAACGCCGGAGGTCCTCCTCGAGGAGCACGTGGACCGTACCGTTGCAGCGATTCAGGATTCGGCAGTTGCAACAAGCGATACCGGAATCCTGAACCGCTGCCAGGCTCCGGTCGCCGATGTCGGGGGAACTATTGTCCGCGAAACCTTCGACGCGGCGCTCGTGGAGCTTTTGCCGGGCGCGACTACGTAAGGGGTAGCAGCTGCGCTTTCAGTGCCCGCTTACTGTTCACCACTCTGGTGTTAAGAGCCGCCTAAGAGGTGGCCCACGCGAAAGTTACGCTTCCGGTATCGCAATGTTCCGGTTTCGCCGCAAATGCAACGATTCCTTCCTTATAACGCGCGCTTACGGAAAACACCAGAGTGGTGAACAGTAGCCAATGCCCGCGGTCGGGTGCCCGCGCAAATCGCCGCTGGATACGACGCCGAACTCGTAACATACGGGCTACGCAAGCGCCTACTCTTCGTCCGGAAGCTGTCGGGAACCGAGCGCTGCTACGAGCAGCACGACGCCGACGCCCGCGAACGTTAACGGAAGACCGACCGCCTCGGCGACGAATCCGACAGCCGGCGGCGTGACGAGCCCGCCGGCGTAGGCAGCGCCCATGACAACCGCTATGCCGTTTCCTGCGCGGACGCTACGCAGGCGTCCTCCCGCTCCGAAGGCGATAGGGATTCCGTTGGCGAGACCGAGTCCGGCCAGCGCAAAGCCGCAGAACGCCGGCACGAGACCGTTCACGCTCGTGGCCAGAAGGAGTCCCACGCCGGCAAGAGCGAGTCCGCCGCCGAGCACCCATCCTCGCCCGACCGCGGCTATAACCCGATCGCCGCTGAATCGCCCGACTGCCATCGCAAACGCGAACGCACTGTAAGCGGATGAAGCGACCAACGCCGATCCGCCGAGCGCGTTTCGAATATATACAGCCGACCAGTCGTTCATCGTACCCTCGCCGATGAGATTCGCGAAGGCGACCGCGCTGAGTACGACCAGCGCAAGCGTAGTTCCCCCGCGCACAGAGCTTGAGGCTTCTTCGCCGGATTCGGCCGACGAGTACGCAGCCGCAGGCTCTTCCGGTGCCACGGGCGCCGGAGCGGGTGCGGATTCGCCGCCGGAACGCGCGGGTACCAGTCGAAACACGAACGGCACGGTTGCGACGAATAGCGCGGCAGCGATAATCGGGCCGTTATACTCCGGGAGAAGTCCCGCCTCGAGTAAGGAGCCGGCCGCTACGGCCCCGGCAACGTTGCCGACCGAGAACAGCCCGTGGAGCGACGACATGATCGGTCCCGGACGCAGGCGCTCTATGATCACCCCCTGGGCGTTCATGCCGACATCCATGAGACCGTTGCCGATTCCAAGCAGCGCGACCGCAGGGATAAGCGCGGCGTACACCTCTGCCTGTACGACAAGGACGACGCCGGCGCTCATCGATAGAAACCCGCAAATGGTAGCCCAACGACTGCCGTACGTTCGAATGACCCACGCGCCGACCGGCATAATCGCGAAACTGCCGAGCGGAACGACCACAAGCGCCGACCCGAGTGCGCCCTCTCCGAGGGCGAGCGCGATCTGCACCTCGGGAATATGGGCGACCCATGTGCCCAAAAGCGCGCCGTTGGTAAAAAACATGACACCGGTCGCGAGCCTGCGCGAGCGCAACCGCCTCGCGAGGCCCGATTGCCGGGAGGAGAACGGACTGCGCCGCGCGAGACGCTTAACAAACCGCTCTCGCGGCGAACGCGGGGACGGATGACTCATTCGCGAAGCGCCTCGTTGAGTTTTTCACGGTTATAGCGAAGCACGTCGAGTATGGTACGCGTATTGTTTTCGCCGGGGAAGTTTATCAGAGCTACGCGCGGCACATCCGGCAGAGTTTCGGCAAACGGCTGGGCCTGTTCGGTGTGCCAGTTGTCCACCACAAGATCGGGTTCCTTCTCCGACATACTTGCTATCTGCCGCGCTTCGAGTGGCCCGGGGCCGAAGGTATCGACAACGTTCACACCGAGGTCTTCAAACAGTGACTCCTGATGATAGTGCGCAATCACCGGGTTTTCGTCGAGTTCATGCTCTTGTATCTCGTCACGCCACTGTTCCAGAAAGTCGACGACCTCCGCAACACGCTCACGAGCGATATCCTCGCTGCCGAGCGCGGAGGCTATCTTCATGGTTTCCGACTCGAGGGTGGCTTCGGTATACGTTGTCGAAATCTGCACCGAATCCACCGACGAGTCGCCTATAGCGTCCTGCAGTTGATCCATCATGGTTTCGTAGCCGGCGTACACGAGAAGATCGGCATCCTGCACTCGCCGCAGATCGTCGGCACGAATCTCGTACTCGGGCGGGTGCCGCATTTCGTACGGTGCGAGGAGCTCGACGTCTTCCGCACCCGCGAGCTCGGCGAACGCAGCCGTCCATGGGGTGGTCGCGATAACCGTCTGCGCCCCGGCGGTAGCGGGTGCAAGCGCCAGTGCGAGCAGGAGTGTTGAGACGACGAAGCGCACGAGCGGCGAGCGGCCGGGCTCGGTGCCCCGATCGCGTCGGGATAACATCGACCTAAAAAACCTGTTTGAACATTCACGCATCTACATAGTCTCCTTCGACTTGAAATTTCCAGCCATTGACCCAATCCCCGCTACAGGCTCGGAATACACGCGCTCGCGCCGGCCCGATATACGACGGTAGACACCGACGAGACCGAGAACGCTCGCGCCGACAAGCGTGACGCCCGAGCTCGCCGGAATATCGATCTCGACAGCAAACACGAACCCGCTTACGCTTATCAGAAGGCCCCAGAGCGAGGCGGTGACAAAGAGCGCGCGAGTACTCTTTGCGGTAACCCCGGCGATAAGCGCCGGAAGTATCAGCACCGCGTCGAGCAGAAGCGCACCGATCAGCCCCATGACCAGCGTGATCGTAAAGCCGACTATAAAAAGAATCGCCGCACTGATCGCTTTCTCGTTCACACCGGAGGTAAAGGCGATGTCCCGGTCGTAGAGGACCGCGGTAATCCGGCCGAAGAGAATGACAATGACAGCAAGCACGACAAGCGCGAAGCCGGCGGTAACCACAGCGTCGGTCGGTGTGAGCGCGAAGATATTTCCCCACAGGAGCCCGAGCGACTCGCGGGCCGGAACGTCGAACCGGTATAGGATCGCAAAGGCGAGCCCGATGGTGAACACCATAAAAAAGTTGGTCACATGCGAGGCGCTCGTGCCGGTGCGGCTTCCCGCCGAGGCGACAACCGAAATGAGAATCGTATTGGCGATCAGCCCGGCGAAGAGAGGGCTCCACCCTGCGGCAAGCGCGACCGCCGACCCCAAAAGCGAGCTGTGCATGAGCGCAAAGCGCAGGGTTATGAGGTTGAGCCGCAACACAAACACGCCGACTAACGGGAAAATTGTCCCCGCCACAACGAGCACAACGGCACCCCGAAGGATAGGCGCGAACTGCAGGACATCGAAGACGGCCATCAGGCTTCACCGCTCCCCGAGACGCGCCCGCCGGTGAGTTCAATTCGTCTCCAGCCCGGTCGGTCGAAATACTCCGACTCATGGCTCACCATGACAACGGTTATGCCCGACTCGCTCGAAAGCTGCTCGGCAAGCTCTCGAAGCGTCTCTTTTCCTTCGGGATCCAGACTCGCGGTCGGCTCATCGAGAAGCAGGGTCCTCGGGGCCTGGCAGAGGCAGCGTGCGATCGACACGCGTTGACGCTGGCCGCCGGAGAGTTCGCCGTACGGGCGCGAGGCCAAACCGGCGCAGCCGGTACGCCGCATAGCCTCGTCCATGCGCGCGCGAGCGGCCGAGCGGGAAAGCCGGCTGCCGCTGAGGCCAATGGCAACAACCTCGCGGACGGAAACGGGAAAATCGGTCTGCACCGCGTGCTGGCTCACGTAGCCGACCATCCTTCGGCGGCGGCGCCATGCGCGCGAGCCAACCTCGAGCCCTGAGACTTCCAGCTTCCCGTCCGCGCGCGGGATTAATCCGAGAATGGCGGCGAGCAAAGTGGTTTTGCCGGCGCCGTTGGGGCCGGTAATAGTGACGCACTCTCCTCGCGCAATCGAAAGCGAGACACGGTGAAGCACTCGAACGCCGGCGCGGTCGACGCTGAGGTTCCCGGCGTATACGGCAGCGAAGCCGCTATCCGGCGCTCGATCGTCGGCGGCGGAAGCGTACCGCGGATTACGCATTAACCTTCATCCTCTTCTTGCTCCGTTGCCGTGTGGTCCGTCGCCCGAGGGTTCCCGGGCTTCGTCCGGGGAGATCCTGCGCTCTGATCGGCCGCTGCCCCGTAGTCGAACCGTCGCCTGCGGGAAGCCCCCGCGCTCGCGTGTTCCGTCGCGTCGGCCGTGGTCGGGAGCGGCGGGTTCAACTCATCTCCGAGCACCGAATACACGTCCTCGGTCGCGACGACTTTGAGCTCACCGAGGACGCCCCGCTGCGTGGTAACGGTACGCGCCCATCCGTGCACGTCCGCCGCGCTGCCTTGAACTACGATAAGCTTCAGACAGATGTTGCCGTGCACGTGCAGCTGCAGATTAGCGGCGATTGTGAGGGTCGGGAACGAGGCAATCGGGCACTCGCTCATGCGCCGCCCGTACGGATACAGCAAGGTGACAATGCCGGCTACTTCGCGCAGATCGTCTGACGGCACCTGGTGGGCGAGTTCCTTCCGGACAAGGGCGCGAAGCGCCGCCGACCGGTTCGCATAGCCGTCAGCGGCCGCGCGCGTGTCGAGCTTTTCAACGAGCTCCCGCTCCATTGATACGCCGAATCGCAGAATATCCATCGAGCCGCAATAGTAGCACGAAATGAAAACTTCGTGCTACTTCCAAGATTCGGGCTGTTACAAAGGGGTACTCGTCGAGCGCCGGGTCGAGCGTGAAAAACAGCAGGAGTGGACCGGCTGCTCGCCTATCTCACTATTCGTATGTGTGGTACATTGTGACCATCTAATCGTTTAGTGGGAGTTAAAATAATACGGTGGCGATGGATGACGGCGGTTCCAACGATCGATATCGACGCGTGATCGAGTCGGCGCCGTACGCCTACGCCTACCATCGACTTATTACCGACGGCCAGGGTACGCCGGTCGACTACGAATTCGTAGAAGTGAATCCGGCCTTCGAGTCGATGGTCGGAATTCCCTCGGAGCGACTCCTCGGAAGGCGCGTTACCGAAGTGCTGCCCGGTATCCGGGATGGAGAGTTTGACTGGATCGCCTGCTTCGGGGAAGTTACGCTCCTGCAGCAAACCCGCACCTTCGAACAGTACTCTGCACCCCTCGATCGCTGGTACCACGTGCAGGCCCACAGTCCGCAACCCGGATACTTCGCCACGATTTTTTTCGACGTTACCGGTCAGCGCGAGACGCGAGAGGAACTGTCCCGTGCCACGGCGCTTTTGACCGACTCACACACAATCGCGAATATGGGCGCCTGGGAGCTCGACTTCGAGTCCGACGAATTGTACTGGACCGACGGAGTGTATCGCCTGCACGAGCTGCCCCCTGAAACCAGGATTACTCCGCAGACGGCGCTTTCGTACTACGAAGACGAATACAAGGAGCTTGTCAAAGATTCAGTTCGCGACCTGAGAGCAAACGGCACTGCGTTCGACATTACGTGCGCTATACGCACGGCGACCGGCCGCACGCGGTGGATTCGCACATCGGGGAGGCGCCTAACCGCTGAGACCGGCGGCTACCGATTCGTCGGTATCGCACAGGACATAACAGAGCAGGAGGAGCAGCGGCAACTCGTAACAAAGCGGAAAGAATTTCTGTACGAACTCATACATCGACTCCCCGATGGATTTATACTTTTCGACCGCGATGGCCGCCATCTGGAAGTGAACCAGCGATTCACCGAATTGCTCGGATACCCCCGGGAAGAGCTCGAAGGCACAGCTCCGCCCTTTCCGTACTGGTCGGATCGTAACCGGGCAGAGATTCTCTCGGCATTTTCCCACGCGAGGGCGACCGGAGGCGGATCGTTCGAACTGGATTTCAGGCACAAGGACGGGCACATCGTCCCGGTCCAGGTAAACGTGGGAGCGCTTTCAGACGGCGACGGCCGACCGGTGAACTACTTCGCTACTGTCCGCGATATAAGCTTTCAGCGCAGTTTCGAGAAACGGTTGCAGTACCGATTGGAGCTGCAACGTACGATCGCCCAGATATCGAGCGAGTTTGTCTCGGCAAGCAAAGAAACAATAGCGCCACGGATCACCGGTATGCTCGAAGCGACGGGAAAATGTCTCGATGTCGACCGCGCGTACGTATTCGAGTTCTCCGCCGATCGCCGGTCCATGAGCAACACACACGAATGGTGCGCTGACGGTATAGCGAGTTTCCGCGATTCCCTCCAGAACATCCCAGTCGACACCATGCCGTGGTGGGCCGAGCGAATTCTCTCGGGCATCAACATTCAAGTCGCCAGACCGAGTGATCTCCCGCCGGAGGCAGAGTCGTTTCGCGCTGAGCTCGAACGCGAAGGGGTCCACTCTTTGTTGCAGCTTCCGCTCGTGAGCGGCCCCACAATCAACGGCTTCCTCGGTTTCGACGTGACCCGCGGTGTACGTACATTCTCCGAGGAGGAGCTGACACTCCTCCAGTTACTCGCAAACACCCTCGCCGACGCGCTTCAGAAAACTGCCGCCGAAGCAGAAATGATAAACGCTCGTGAGCACGCGGAGGCGGCCAACCGCGCGAAATCCGATTTTCTTGCCCGCATGAGTCACGAAATTCGCACCCCCATGAACGCGGTAATCGGATTCACCGATCTGCTGCTCAATACCAGAATGAGCCCGCTCCAGAAAGAGTACCTGCACCACGTTCATACATCTGCTCGGTCGCTTTTGGGCGTAATTGACGACATCCTCGACTTTTCGAAGATCGAGGCGGGAAAGCTCGAACTCGAAAACACGCTTGTCGACTTGCCCCAGCTTATAGAGTCCGCGGGGGATATCGTTGTCTACCGGGCATACGAGAAAGGGCTGGAACTTATACTGGACCTCGATCCGGACTTGCCGCACCTTGTCCATACCGACCTGACTCGCTTGCATCAGGTGCTGACCAATCTTTTGACAAACGCGGTCAAGTTCACCGAACAGGGCGAGGTGGAGCTTTCCGCATGGGCCGATTCAGTCGAAGATCCGGGGCGCGTGAGCTTTGTTGTTCGGGATACCGGACCGGGCATTTCGCGCAACGACTACAACCGCATATTCGAGTCGTTCACCCAGGCCGACCAGACGATTACCCGACGCTACGGCGGAACCGGACTCGGACTTCCTATTTCCAGGCATCTTGTAGAGCGCATGGGTGGAACACTCACCGTTGAAAGCAAACCGGGCGTGGGAAGCAGCTTCGCGTTCACCCTTAGGTTCGAAGTTGAAACAACGCAAGCTCCCGCGGATACCACGTACTCTACGCTCTCGCGCGTTTTTGTCGCCGAAGAGCATCGGCGTTTTCGCGATGTTACCTCGCGTCTTCTCTGCCGGATCGGAATCGAGTGTACAAGCGTTGCGACCGGCGAACAGCTTCTATCGCTACTCGAGAGGGAAAACCCCAAGGTGGACGCCGTGTTTGTAGATTATTCGCTACCGGATATCGACGGTATCGAGCTTTGCTCGAGAATTCGCCGTAGCCCCGATCCCGCCGTGCGGGACCTTCCCCTTGTACTTATGCACAGCCCCACCGAGGGAACGGAGCTCCAGCAAGCATGCGACTACTTGAATATCCGCTGTCAACTGGTTAAACCGATTCGTCCCACGTCGTTGTACGAACTTGTCGAGTCGCTCTCGGACCCCGAAAGGCACACCCGCTACGACGACCGGAACTGTGAATCGGCCGACGCCCCCACGCGTGAGGCGACGAGCTACACAGCGGTCACAATTCTTGTAGCCGAGGATAATCGACCGAACGCGCTGTTAGCCCGGGAAATGCTCCAGGCGATGCTTCCGAATAGCCGGATTATCCTTGCCGAGAACGGTCAGGAGGCAATAGACGAGCTGCGCCGGCAACGTCCCGACCTGGTACTTATGGACATTCAAATGCCCGAGCTCGACGGATTGGATGCAACGCTGGTTATACGCCGGGAAGAACAGGCTCTCGGGATCGAGCCGCGTGTCCCGATACTCGCTCTGACCGCGGGTGTTACGCACCAAGAACGCTCGCGTGCTATCGAGACGGGCATGGACGGCGAGATAATTAAGCCGATAACCATCGAGCATACTCGGGAAGTCCTTTCGCGATGGCTACCGAGCGACGCATTTGCCGAAAAACCGAGCATATCCGGGTACCGGTCCGACACAACCGAGACTCGTGAACGCACCCACTCCAGCGATAGCTCGGGGAAACACGGCGAGCTCGAGAAAGCTATGAACGCCGAGGAGACCACTAACATCGAATACGGTTCGCGAGAAGAGTTTATAGAAGCGCTTTCAAAAAGGGGATATCGAGACGAGATGATCGATGAGCTTATAGCGCTGCTTCGGAGTCGCATTCCCGAACTGATAAACGGATTGACGCAAACCCTGTCGGCAGAAACGGCCGGTTCAAAACTCGATAATATCGCGCGGGATGCACACGCTGCGAAAGGCATCCTTAACTCAATAGAAATGGCGAAAACAGGGAACACTGCGCTTGAAGTCGAGCGTGCGGCGAGAGCGGGAGTGACAAAGACGGCGAAGCAGGCCGCGAATGCCCTGATTCGCAAGCTCAAGCAGCTCGAGAAGCTGCTCTAAGAAGCGCGACTACCCGGGTATCCGTTACTCTTTCGGCGATACACTTAGCGCCGGTCGGCCGACGAGCCGCGCCGGGAAGCGCTCCCGGCGACAGGATGACAGGCTGGTTGGCTACGCGAAGCGCTACACCTTGTGCCGCTTGATCTTCTTGGTGGTTGTCATTTCCATAGGCTCGTCGAGTACCTGAACGCGCTCTATGCGCTCGAACGGGCGAAGCTGTTTGTTGACTTCGCCTACGATGCTATTGGCACGTTTCTCAATCTCGCCGTTTCCAATCTCCCGTCCTTCGGATTTCGCTCGCTGCTGGAAGTACTCGTAGGCCGGATACACGAGCGCTTCGACTCCCTCGGTTTTCATAGCCTCGTCTTTCGTGAATCCACGGACCATAATCTGCTCAATCTCGTCGTAAAGCTGAAATCGATCCTCGATTTCTTCGGGGAATACATTCTTACCACCCTCGGTTACGATAAGTGACTTCTTTCTGCCGGTGAGATACAGATAGTTCTCACCGTCGAGATAGCCGAGGTCCCCGGTGCGAAGGAAGCCGTCGTCGGTGAACGATTCGCGGGTAGCCTCCTCGTTGCGGTAATACCCCTGCATAACCATCGGGCCTTTGACCGCGATTTCACCGATTCCGCGTTCGTCGGGATCAAGGATCTTCATTTCCACTTGTGGCAGCACCTTGCCCACCGATTCTTCTTTGAATCGTTCCACCGGATTCAGTGTCAGAATCGGTGACGTTTCAGTAAGCCCGTACCCCTGCACAAAGTCTATGCCAAGCTGATTGAACATTCGAAACGTGGAGCTCGGCAGCGGTCCGCCGCCGGAGATGCAAATTCGGTTTGTGTCGAGTGAGAGTTTGGCGAGAATACCCTTAAACATGACCTTGCCCGGATTCAATCCGGTGAGCTTCTTGACACCACCGCTGACCGCCATGAGCGTTCGGATAAGTCCGTAGACGACCACACCCTTCTCTCTTATCCCTTTCAGCAAGCCTTTGAGCATTTTGTTGAAGAGCATGGGAATGGCAAGGAACATGGTGACCTGCCCGCGCTTGAGCTCCTTGAGAATCTGCTGCACGACCAGACGCCGGGCGAAGACAATTTCCGCCCCGGCTGAAATTGCTTCGAGAAATACCGCGAGCATTGTATAGGAGTGGTGAATCGGCAACAGCGCGTAGAACACATCGTCGCTCGAGATATTCATAATCGACTGTGCGAGAAAACAGTCGGAAACGAAGTTCCCGTGCGTGAGCATAACGCCTTTATGGTTGCCCGTTGTGCCGGAGGTGAACAGGATTGCCGCTAGATCGTCTTCCTGCCCGCGCGGCAATTCGTACTCGCCGGGATCTTCCATATCGAGGATGTAGTTCGCTTTACCGGGTGAAAGCGAGATACGCTGCTTTATACCGGCTTTGCGCTTCGTTGCCAGCGTATCGTAGCGGTCCTCGTCGACAAACAGCATCTTACATTCGGAGAACGTAATGAGTTCCTCGAGCTGCTCATCACGAAGTTGATGATCGAGCGGTACAACAACACCACCCGCGTACTGGATCGCCAGGTAGGCTATCGCCCATTCGGGAGAGTTGACTCCATTTACCGCAACGCGGTCCCCTTTCTTCAGCTTCTTCGAAAGCAGCCACTTCGCCGTTCGACGCGCCGCCTCATCGACTTGTTTGTAGGTCAGACGCAGCTCATCCGGATCGAACCGGGTGAACGCGGTAGCGGCGCCTTGCCGTGAGGCGGTAATCGAAAACAGTTGCGGAATCGTCGGCCATTCGCCGTCGAACTCGCTCCCACGATACCCGTCGAGAAAGCGCCACGGTTCCGGATTCTTTTTGGACATCCCTTATACCCCTTTTGCATTTATGCACGCTGTCCGAATCGGTTGGCCGACCGGCTGAACGCAACTCATTCAAGCAGTGTATAACAGCATGCAAGGATACCACAAGCACAGCCGTGCGGTAAGCGCACCGCTGTCGCACCGGCCGAATCGGCTCAACAGCGCCGAGCGGTGTTACGTACTTCCTTCCTTCCGGTCGAGAATGTATGTCATCTGCGAAAAAAACCGAAACACGCGGTCGCTGCGTGCCTCCCGAACGCGCAGCCCGAGGCGGCAGAACGTGGCCCTCCACGCCGCGTCGCTTCTATTGGTATGCGGATGTCCGCGAAACTCGAGATTCGCGACGCTGTCGGCCCACCAAGTCAAGCGCATTTTCAGCGCCGAACTCGCAATGTCCTCGATCACAATGAGCCTCGAGGCGATCCGACTTGCTTCGGCGAGGACGCGATCGGGGTCGGGAGTGTGATGCAAAACCGTGAGCAACAAGGCGACATCGAAGCGATCGTCGGCAAACGGAAGCGTTTGACCGTCGTAGATAACCGGTCGAACCGAGGAAACTCTGCTGCCGTCGCGTACATCGATGGGAATAACCTCGTGGCCCCGCCGCATAAGGCCGAGGGTGACAAATCCACGTCCAGCCCCGATATCGGCGATCGAGCATCGACCGGGATTCAGCGCGTGTTCAAAGCGCGAAATTTTGTCTTCCGCCCACTTCACCGAGTTTCGCCGCGATGCTCCCCTGCGTAAAGGCGCAGCACGCAAGCCATCCGGCCGACGATAACCCGCACGGCATTTCCCATAGCAACACATTCCGATAAAACCAACCCGGGATCTGACAAACTAGCCTGCAGGGACTTTCGTTCGAGTCTAGAGAACACAATCCACATACTCGCCGTGCGGCGGCTTCGAGCGGCAGCCTACCATTGGGTCGGCCGGCAGGCAATGCCCGCCGCCGTCACAGCGCTGTAATACCCAAGTCTTGACCTGGCGAAACGAACCGCATAGCCCGGCCGTGCAGATCAAAATCGAAACCGAAGTCCAGTCGCGAGCTCCGGGGTAATACCTTCGAGCTCTACTCACAAGATATCGCGTTTAGCCTCGGTCAACCCACGGCAACGGCTTTATTTGATGCAATT
>JBKGYS010000073.1:0-12710 GCA_046545955.1 Spirochaetales bacterium
AGCGCTCGAGCGCCTGCGGGTCGCTACCGTCGCGGGCCTCGATGCGATCGCGCCTATAGGAGGAGAAACAGCGAGGCATTTCGAGTGACCCGCACGTCGGTTGGTGCGGACGTCGCAGCGAAAGCGGGGCGAACGCAGTCGCTTCGGGTTTGCGCCTCCTTGCCTCGGATGCGGCGCTGAGCTACGCTTTCGGGTGCTATGTACGGTGCGGTAATCGGCGATCTGGCCGGAAGCAGATACGAGTCGGCGGGAACCAAACGCATGGATTTTCCGTTTCCGGATGAGCGTTCGTTTTTGACCGACGACTCAATTCTTACCGCGGCGACCGCGGAGGCGATTCTCGAGGGCAGCGCCGCGTATCCTGATTATGGCGCTGCGTACGCGAAGTGGGGCCTCCGCTACCCGAATGCGGGCTTCGGAGGATGGTTTCGCCGGTGGATGGAAGCGGCTCGCGCGGGGAGAACCCCGCCACCGTACGGGAGCTTCGGAAATGGAAGCGCTATGCGTGTGTCTCCGGTTGGCTGGCTTTTCGAGACCGAGGAGGAAGTACTCGAACACGCGCAGGCGAGCGCCGCGGTGACGCACGATCACCCGGAAGGAATCCGTGGCGCGCAGGCGGTTGCGCTTGCTGTGTTTCGCGCCCGGAGGGAGGCGGCCGTCGCGGGCGATGACGATGGGCGTGGCAACGCGCTCGACGGGGCGAGGCTCGCTACAGAGGTTGCCACGCGTTTCGGGTACGAGCTTCCGGGTAATCTCGACGAGTTTCGGGAGAGGTATTCTTTTGACTCGACGTGCGAGGGAACGCTGCCGGCGGCTCTCGCGTGCGTACGCGATGCACAGGGATTCGAGCACGGCATCCGCCTTGCGGTAAGCCTCGGCGGAGACGCGGATACCTTAGCGTGTATTGTCGGGTCGATCTGTGAGCCGCTTTTCGCCGGCGTGCCGGCCGAACTCAGGCGCTTCGCGCGGGCAAAAATGCCCGGTGATATACGCCGGATTGCCGATATATTCGACGAGTTGCGGTAAATGGGGTGGCGACGAAGGCGCCGGCAGGCGCTCGAATATCTGAAAACAATATACCGCTACGACGAGAACTCCGGCGCGTTTATTATAGATGTACAGCTTCCCGAGTATTCGCATGCGTTCAGCCAGTGGGAGAGCTCATGGAAGGAAGTTCGCGAGGTTGCGCCGGGTCTGCTCAACTATTTGAAGGAGTGTTTGAACGATATTCCGTTCACGGCGCCGGTTGAGCTCGTGTTCTCGGTAACCGATCCACGCGATTTCGATGCGGAGGAGCATCTGATCCGCGGTATTCGAAACTACTTTCGCTACGCTATGTTCGCCGAGCGAGTACGTATCCGCCGAATGGTTTCGCGCGGAGTCTATTATATCGGCGTAGCTGTGGCGCTTCTGGCGATTGGAAACGTCCTGGATCCTGCGCTTTCCGAGAACCTTGTAAGTCTTACGCTTCTCCAGGGGCTCAATGTCGGAGGGTGGGTCTTTATGTGGGAGGCGATGACACAGGTGCTTTTTCAACGGGCGAGTATCCGCCGAACCATTGCCGACTACGCGCGATTGTACGACGCTCCCATTCGATTCGAATCTTCTTAGGTCGATGTTTATTGCGCGGGCGGCGCCGGGACACACGCTGTGTAGGATTTCCGCGTGCTTTCTGCGGCGGGGCCTCCGTTCAGGAGGGCGGTGTTCCTCCCGCGGACACGAAAAGCTCGATCACGCTGTCGCTTCTTCCCTCTTCGACGGCGATATCGACCGGCTCCTTCCCGTCGATGTTTTTGAGCGACGCGTCGCCTCCGGCGGTCAATAAAAGACGAATAACCCGCTCGGATGCGTTCTCGGCGGCAACGTGCAGCGCGGTGTTTTCCTGCCGGTCGCGATGGTTCGCGCTCGCCCCGGCGAGAAGAAGTTGGCGAGTTATATCGAGTTGATCGGCCGCGACGGCTTTCATAAGCGGTGTCTCACGATCGAGTCCGCTAATGTCCGGATCCGCGCCGGCCGAGAGCAGTCGACGAACGCTATGTTCACGATTGCCTTCAACCGCAAGCATAAGCGGCCGATTTCCGGAGCGGTCGGGAAGATTGGGGTCCGCTTCCGAGGAAAGCAGCTGCCCGACGATCGCTTCGTGCGCCAACGAGGCTGTAAGGAGGGTTTCGCCACGGCTGTTTCGTGCATTCGGGTTAAGGCCCGAGTCGAGCAGGAGCGATACGATATCGGCGTTACCGGATCGAACGGCGAGAAAGGCGATCTCCGCTCCAATTTGCTCGTCACCCGGAATTTCGCCGCCGGCTTCCCGCAGGAGTGTCACCGAGCGCTGTACCCCGGAACGATCGGCTGCGCTCCGGGCGAGCGCGAACCCGAGCGCGGTCCATCCTTCGTCGTCCTCCTGCAGCGGGTCCGCGCCTTCTTCGAGCAGCAGTTTGACCAGTTCGGTCGATCCCGCTTCGGAGGCGAGCATGAGAGGCGTTCTCCCCCGCGTATCCCCGAGCCCGGGACGTGCTCCGGCGCGAAGCAGCTCCGAGGCAACCTCGGCTGAGCCGTGTGAGGCGGCACGGTGAAGCGCGGTGCGCCCTTCACTGTTGCGTGTATCCGCGGATGCACCACGGTCGATAAGCTTTTCCACAAAACCGGTGGCTCCGGACGCGGCGGCCGCGTGAAGCGCGGTATCGCCGTTGAAATCCTGAACGGTTACGGAGGCGTCCTCTGCGAGAAGGAGCTCGAAGGTTCGAACGGCTCCCGCCTCCGCGCTATGAAGGAGCGCGGTCTTTCCTTCTGCGTCGCGGACGTCTATACGCGCCCCGGCGTCGATCATGCGCCGGGCGAGGCCCGGGAGATCGGACTGCGCCGCATGAATCAGGGGAGTGCGCCCGCGGGAATCCGTTGCGCTTAACGAGGCGCCGGCGTCGAGGAGAAACTCCGCAGCGGCCCGCTGACGGTTTTCGAGCGCCGCCATTAAAAGCGTTTGTTCTCCCCGGCCTCTCTCGTCTACGTTACCTCCGTCGGCGAGAAAGCTCTCAAGCGCCTCGATATCCCCGCTGCGAGCGGCGCGTACTTCCCGGCTTGCGCACGCGCCGGGCAGCAGCGTGAACAGCACGCTCAGAGTGAGCAAGGTTACGATTCGCGGTCTCATTTTGCTCATGACGATTCGGGGTCTTCGCGCTCGTTCCCGCTCTCGGAGGACCGCGCGTCCGACGGCCTTGAAGTGGGGGTGGGCGGGCTTGGCGCAGATTTGCGTGTATCGGGTTCCTTCTTCCGGGATTTTCGCGCGATCCTGGAGCTGCGCTTGGGCTTCTCTTCGGCCATGCCGGTTTCGGTAGGCTCGCCCGAGAGGCGAAAGAAGTGTCTAATACGACCAACGAACCGATCGATCGATTCGCGTACGATTTCGGAGGTATTTCTCTCGCTTTGGCGCAACGACTGCCCGAGATCGTCGGCGGTGATCTGCCGCTCGACCATAATTCGCCCGAACTCCTCGGCCAGCTCGGGAACGTCTCGCACAATCGGTTCGAGCGCTTCCTTCGGTACCTGTATAACCGAGGTCAGTACATACGCGCTAACGGTCGCCGATCGCGGCGCGCCGGTGAGAAGCGACATTTCACCCAGGACGGACCCGGCGCCGAGGCGCGCTATTTCCACGCCGCCGCGACCTTGACGCTTTCGAACCGAGACGATGCCGCTCGTCACTATAATCAGGTCGGAACGGCGTTCTCCTTCCCGAACGAGCACTTCGCCGGGGTAGTAGGTTTGTTCAGCCGATCGGCGCGCGAGTTCGCGGATCTGTTCTTCGTCGAGCATGCGAAAAATCTCGGCGCCGCGAAGCTCGTCGAAAAGGGTGGGCCGAGCTATGACGCGTTCGGGCGCTTGCTCTGTTGCCACTTCGTACTTCGCGGCGCTCGTTTCGATACCGGCGTGCTCGAGATAACTGTAAATATTAAGGTACAGTTCGCTTCGACCGGAGAAATGCCGAGGGTAGCTTTCGAAGGTGGCGTACACGGTGTACTGGAAGGGATTTCCCGTTGCATCGGTGAGGTTCACCGATGGGGCTGGTTCCTTGAGAACGGCCCGGGTACTCAATGCCGCTTCCACAAGCCGCTTTCGAACCATATCGGGCGGATAGCGCCTGTCGACGGAGATCGTTACCCACATGGCATGGGCAACACTGGGCCGGGAAAGGTTGTGTACTACGCTTTGCGAAAGTTTACTGTTGGGAATAACGTAGACGCCTTCGTTCAGTGACTTGACCAGGGTCGACTTCCAGTTTACCTGGAGCACTTCTCCCTCCGTGCCGTCGGATATCTGGATCCAGTCGCCCATGTCGAACGGTCGATCGAAGGTCAGCGCAATGCCGGCGAAAAGGTCATAAAGCAGGTTCTGAAGCGCAAAACCTATTACACCGACGAGGACACCTGTGGAAACCAGTATGCCGCTCGCTGTTCTCCCGAATATAAAAACGGCCACGAGCGCGAGGGCAAGCACATAAAGCGATACCGAGACAAGGTTTCGCAGTATCATCGGCGCTTCCGCGCCGCGAAGCGTGCGGAAGCGCCGGGTCCAGACGAAAAGTCCGAGATATCGGTCCAGGAGCCGAACTGCCGTTAGCACGAGTAACGACTGCAACACCCTGCGCAGGTTCGTTGCGGCAGAAGCCCCACCTGGCAGTCGTTCGGCGAGTACCGCAAGGGTGCCAAGAAGGGTTGGAATTACAATCGTGTCGGCGATAAGAAGAACTATGCGTGCGGCGCGGCTTGTCGTATTGGATATCAACAGGCGCGTCCCAGCCAGATAGAAAAGCAGCACTCCGGCCGGAGGCATGAGTACCTCGAAGGGAATCATGCTCAGCTCCTCGACCAGTCCCTCAATAACACTCATAGTTCATCCCGCTTATTTGAAGATAATACGCTACCTGCGGTGCGTGTAAATCGCATCCGTGATACCTTAACGGGCATCTATGCATTTATCCATTACAAGCGACTTTTTTGACAGCCACGATGATCCGATTCCTTATCTCCATGCAATACGCTCGGCGGGTTTCACGTTCGTCCACTTCTGCCACGAGTGGGATACTGATCGATTGTACTCACCCGAACAAATACGCGAAATATCAAACGAACTTGTGGATCTCGGCTTGAGCGTCAATAATCTCCATGCAAGCGAGGGCGTGGAAATCAGCTGGGGGCATAGCGATCGCTTGAGTCGAAACAAAGGCGTCGAGCTCGTCAAAAACCGGATGGAGATGGCCGCGGAACTCGGCGCAGATACAATAATTCTCCACGCCGATGTCGGCCACTCCCACGATGCGCAGCGGCAGTCGCTTGAAGAACTCTTGCCTTCCGCGCAACGAATTGGCGTGCGAATTGCCCTTGAGAATCTGGTGGGTCAGGGCTTTTCGCGCGCGTTTCCACTCATTCACGAGTTCGACAGCGAAATGCTCGGCTATTGCCTCGATACCGGACATGCGATTCTTGACACCGCCACAGGTTTTGACGATCTCGCCGATGCCGAATCAAATCTTTCCAAACTCTACTCGCTTCACCTCCAGGATAACGACGGCAGCGGTGATCAGCATCGCTTGCCGTTTACCGGCAAGGTGCCCTGGAAACGCATTGCGGGCCTTATCGCCGATTCCCCGTACACAGGATGTCTTACATTAGAAGTCATAAGCGAAAACGAATCATACGCCGATCATGCTGCGTTTCTCGAAGAGGCCTTTTCTCGAGGTCGGGCGCTCGACGCGATGGTCGCCGAGGCGTCACGGGCACGATGAACGCAAGAATCCGTCCGGCTTGATTCAGGCTCGACGTTGGGGCGATATCGAGTGTCAGCACAGGACGATAGCCTATGTGCAAGGCAACCCATCGGATATGTAGCGGTTGCGCCCCTGAGCTTTGGCCTCAAACAGACAACGGTCGACGCGCTCTTTCCATGCATCGACCACCTCACCGGTTTGAAGGCTCCCGCCGCCGATCGATGCCGACACAGCAAACGGACGATTGGAGAAAAACTCGGGTATCCCCGAGAGAATGGTGTTCGCCACGCGCTGCATTCCGGCGGCCTCCGTATTAGGCAGAATTATGAAAAACTCGTCGCCTCCGTAGCGGAAGACCCGATCTTCAATTCGGGTGCACGATCGGAGGAGCGAAGCGAAATCGACGAGAATCTTATCGCAGGTGAAGTGGCCGTAGGTATCGTTCAGTTGCTTGAAGTTGTCCAGATCGATAATCAGGAGCCCCTGACACAGGCCGTGCCGTCGCTCGGCAGCTGCGGCCACGTTCAGCTCGTGTTCGAGGCTTCTGCGGTTTTCGAGGCCGGTAAGTGGGTCGAGCGTTGCCCACTCCATGAGCCGTCGCTGCTGCCAGAGATTTTGCGACGCGAACAGGTTGCTGAAGATGGTCGCGGCGGCGGCCGCGCTGAAGAAACCGATAAACTGGTCGACCGAGGCGAAAATCCTTCCCGGGTCCATGAGCTCGGCTGCGCCTATGGTTGAAAGAACGCCGACGACGAGAAACAGTGCCAACCCGTGGTTGCACAGGTAATAGCTGAACATCATAACCGGGAAAAGCCAAACCGCTCCGTTAATTCCCAGTTCGAGTGAGACGATCGCTGCGCCAACAGCCAGCGTGACCGATGTTATCGTGCCGGGGACCCGCACGTTCGCGTTTCGACGTGCATAGTAAGCGGACGCGCAGGCGACCAGAACGAGTACGCCGTCGATTACCGCAACGACATATGATCCTTCGATGAACCGATATACCGCGAACGGACCCAGGAACAGAACGGTACATGCCGCCACTACCGCAAGCAGCCGGATGGCGAATGTATCTACTTCCCGTTGACCTAGCTGTTGCGGCTTTCTGCGTACGCTCATCGGCAGGCTGCTCCTTATGCCTCTATTACAATAGCGGATTGTAACGTCCGCGAAAACCAATTGTTCGTGGGTATTTCATGAGTTCCCATGGGGTGCACAGTCGGATACACTGAGCGTATTCATGATATCTCTACTAAGAAGACTCTGGCCGTTTGTCAGGCGGTATCGTCGCAATCTGGGAATTGCGATTCTGTTTATGATTCCGTTCGATCTCGTGGCGTACTCGGTTCCGCTGGTCATAGGGTATGTTGTCGACTACGTATACCCGGAAATCCGTGCCGGCGAGCCGCTTGATGCCTTATGGATAGCGACCGGGTTTCTGGTTGTCGCCGGCGTGCTTCGGGGAATTACCGCGCACCTCATGATTCGCAACTTCTGGTTCGTTGCCGAATCGGTGGTGAAAGATATTCGCAGCCGCCTTTACGACAAGTTGCAACATCTCGATCTCAGCTTCTACGACAAGGCCCGTACCGGGGATCTCATGTCTCGGGTGACCTACGATATTCAGCTCCTGCGCAACTTCTTCGCGTTCGGTATCGAGCACAGAATTCGTATTGTCGCGATAACCGTAACCATTTTCGCGATCATGCTTTGGCAGGAGTGGCGACTGGCGCTCGCCGTTTACACGGTCGTGCCCTTCTTTTTTGCCGTTATTATCTACTACAGCCGCAAAATGCGCGAGGCGGTCCGACGAAAGCAGGAACAGATGGGCCGTCTGAACGCTCGCGTGCAGGAGAACGTAACCGGGATCCGGGTCGTGAAGGCGTTTTCCATGGAGCACGCCGAAATAGACCGCTTTGACGCGGAAAATCGCGACATGCTCGAGAAAGACCTTGATATGTCGCTTCTTCAGGTACTCCTGAATCCGGTGCTGCTTCTCACCGACGGAGTTGGGTCGCTCGTCATTCTCCTGTTCGGCGGCTATCAGGTAATAGAAGGTACCATGAGTCTCGGAGTACTCTTTGCTTTCGTCTCGTATTTAGGGGTCATTCGCTTTCCTATGAACATTCTCGCGTTCAACACCTCGTTGCTGAATCTCGCAACGGGCGCCTGCAACCGGTTATTCGAGATTTTAAACGCGCCCGACCAGAAGCGCTACGATACTGGTACGTGTACGGGACCGATCGAGGGGCGTGTGACGTTCGATCACGTCCGGTTCGAGTACGAAGACGGTCGAACAGTGCTCGATAACCTTTCCTTTGATATTGCTCCAGGCGAGCGGGTTGCGCTGTTCGGGCTCACCGGCGCAGGGAAGAGTACGCTGATTTCACTTATTCCCCGGTTCTATCTTCCTACCTACGGTCGTATCCTCATAGACAATCGCGACATTACCGAATGGAATATGCGCTACCTGCGCTCCCAGATAGGGACGGTTATGCAGGAGACGTTCCTGTTCTCCGCAAGCATCGGCGAGAATATTGCATTCGCGCGGCCGGCGGCCACTCGACAGGAGGTTGAGCAGGCGGCTCGCTACGCGCACATTCACGATTTCATCGTATCCCTGCCGAACGGTTACGAGACAATCGTCGGCGAATACGGGGTGGGGCTTTCCGGTGGCCAGAAGCAGCGCGTGGCTATAGCCCGAACACTGTTACAGGACCCGAAACTGCTTATCCTCGACGACTGCACCTCGAGTCTCGACGCGGTGACCGAGCAGATGATCCAGGATGAGCTTCGCGTGCTCATGCAGGGGCGTACCACCATTCTGGTGGCCCAACGGGTTTCAACGCTCGCACTGGCCGACCGCATTATCGTGCTCGAGGACGGAGGAATCAGCGATATCGATTCGCACGATCGACTGCTCGAGCGGAATACTCTCTACCGGACCACCTATGCAGCTCAGACCGCTTCCCCTGGCGATCCGATACAGGAGGCCACCGATTGATCAGTACAAAAAGAGTGGAAACGGTTCTCGTCGCAACCGAAAAAGAGACCGCCGAATTCGACTGGCCTCTTTTCAAGCAGTTTCTCGGCTACCTCAGGCCCCATGTGAAGGGACTGGTGTTGATGTATACGCTTGCGCTTATCAATGTGGGTGCGACCGTGGCCGTTCCCATCGTCCTTCAAATCGGAATCGACACGTATATAGCCGCAGGCGATGTACCGGGGCTTTTGCGCATGTCGATGATTCTTGTGGGACTTCTTGTGGGCCTTTACCTCGCCGCTCGAGGGCAGGGTGTGCTCATGATGAAAATCGGTTACAAGGTACTCTTTCAGTTGCGCAGAGATCTTTTCGGTCGGCTACAGTACCTGTCTTTCCGCTATTTCGATAAAGAACGCGCCGGAAGGATCATGAGTCGTGTGACAAACGACGTGCAGGAACTCGAGGAACTCATGCGCGCCGGGCTCGATACTATCGTGGTCGACGCATTCATGATTACCGGCATCATTATCGCCATGTTTACGCTCGACGCGCGGCTGGCGTTAATTCTGCTTTTCACCGTTCCGGCGTTTGCGTTGCTGGTATTCGTACTGCGAAGCCGTATTCTGGAGGCGGGCCGCCGGATTCAGCGAAAGCTCGGCTCGGTAAACGCCTTTCTGAATGAATCCATTTCGGGGATAAAGGTTATCCGGGCGTTCGCCCGCGAGGACGAAAACACGCGCATGTTTGAAGAGATAAACGGTGACTACTATCGGCAGACCCGCCGTTTTTACCCGCTCATTGCGGTCTTCTGGCAGTCGGTGGCGACCCTCTCGACGATCGGTCCTGCGATGGTCCTTGCCGGTGGTGGCATCCTGCTGGCTCAGGGAACGATTACGCTCGGTGTTATTGCGGCGTTTCTCACGTATATTAACCGGTTCTTTCAGCCGATGCAGAAGATCAGCAATATGCTCAACCAGCTGAGTAAGGCTATGGCGTCGACCGAACGTATCTTCGAGATCATCAATCATGACATAGATGTCGCCGACGCGCCGGATGCAATACGGGAGCTGGAGGTCAAGGGCGACGTCGAGCTGCGGAATGTCTGGTTTGCCTACGAAGGCGACGCGTACGTAGGGCGCGACCTGAACCTGCGTGTTCCTCGGGGCGAGACCGTAGCGATTGTCGGTCCGACCGGCGCGGGGAAAACGACTATCATTAACCTTGTATGTCGCTTCTACGATCCGGTTTACGGGTCCGTCCTTATCGATGGGCACGATCTGCGCAACATCGCGCAATCGACGTATCGATCGCAGATCGCGGTGGTAATGCAGGATGCGCGCATTTTTTCGGGAACGGTCATCGACAACATCCGCTTCGGAAAGCCGGAGGCAACACGGCGGGAAGTCGAAGAGGTCGCGCGACGTATGGGTATTCACGATATGATCGCGGCGATGCCGAGCGGCTACGACAGTGAAATCGGAGAATCCGGCGGCAGTTTATCGCTCGGGCAGAAACAGCTGCTCGCCTTTGCGAGAGCGCTGTTGCGCGATCCGAGTATCCTTATTCTCGACGAGGCCAGCAGCTATCTCGACTCGCAGACCGAAGAGCTCGTACAGCAGGCGATGCGCGAGCTCAGCCATGGACGTACAACCTTTGTTATCGCGCACCGGCTCGCCACCATCCGCGATGCCGACCGGATCGTGGTCATGGAGGACGGCGCTATCTCGGAGACGGGAACGCACAGCGAACTCCTGGCGGCTGACGGTGCGTACGCGCAGCTGCTGCGTACCCAGTACGCAGCAGGGTAGTACCTGTCAGCCGCCCGCCCGGTGTGCGGCGTACACACTTCGAAACCCCGCGCGAAGAGAACCGGACAAGCAAGCGGGAGCGGCCGGCCACCCGGCGGTGTTCAAATACGGCGCGCCCATCGCCTCGCGCGTCGTAGCCACCAGCCTTTCATCGGACTACGCTTGTTGAACGTTTCGATCGCCGCGACCGTCTGGGTGTAACCAAGCTCGACCGCCTCGGGGCCTTTCCAGAACTCCCAGACCTCGATCGGTTCCATGTCGAGGTTGACCACGAAATCGGGCCTCGCCCGCTCTACCTCCGCCTGCGAGGCTTCATACATTATGAACTCGAAAACGCGCGAGAGCAGATACGCGGTTCCGGGTGTCTCGTCGCCGCTCGACGGCCGTTCAGGGAGATCGGTGTCTGCCTTCTTTGCTTGGTTTGCATTGCCCACGCCGGTGAACTCGCGAATCCGCTCCCAAAGCGACATCGAGTCGTCGGGGGGGTCGTCACGCTGGATTTCCGCGGCTTTCCACGTTCGCGCGCGGGAGTAGCGCGGAGTAATATTAATGCCGATGAGAACCTCAGGGTGAAACTGGTCAAGCACCTCCAGCGGCAGGTTTAACCTTACGCCACCGTCTACGAGATAACCGCCGTTGGCCGAGACCGGTTCGAACACGCCAGGAACCGAGATACTCGCGCGAATGGCATCAACAAGGCGTCCACGATTGAGATATAAGCCGGTGCCGCTGCGAATATCCACGGCCGTGGCTACAAACGGCAGGTCGAGCTCTTCGACTCGAACATCGCCTACAAGGTCGTATAGAAACTCCTCGAGCTTTCGCCCTGCCACGAAACTTCCGGGTGCCCAGGTAAGATCGACGAGCTTCCGCACGTCCCGCTGAGTTAAGCCGGAGAGAAGCGCTTCGAGCTCGGCGACGGTCTTGCCGGCGGCGTAGAGGCCGCCGACAAGAGCCCCGGCGCTGGTTCCCGCGATAGCAGTGGGGCGGAGATTGAACTCCTCGAGCGCCTTAAGCGCGCCGAGGTTGCCAAGCCCTTTCGCCGCTCCGCCGGCAAGGCCGACGGCTACCGAACCATACGCCATCTCCGGTTCCGTTCAATCGAGACCGAGTTCTGCGCGAACAGCTTCCACGCCTTCGGTCCCGTCGACCGCGAGTACCCCGTCGAGCCATTCGTCGAGAATGCCCGGGTTTTCGGCCAACCACTCACGACCTGCGTCGCGAGCATCCATGTCTTCCTCGTCGATCATGAGCATGAGCTCGTTTTCCATCTCGAGTGTAAACTCGAGGTTCTGAAAGAACCGCCCGATATTCGGCGATTCCTCGAGGTATCCCTCGCGCACCGCTGTACGCACCGTCGCCGCTCCGTAATCAGGCCCGAAGTAATCGTCGCCGTCGGCGAGGAAGTCTATGTCGAAGCGGGTGTTCATCGGATGCGGTTCCCACCCGAGAAACACGATCCATTGCTCGTTCCGTATCGCGTTGCCGACCTCGCTGAGCATGGCTGCTTCACTCGATTCGATCAAATCCCAGCCGGAAAGGCCGAAGGCGTCGTCCTCGATCATGTCGAGAATAAGCCGGTTGCCGTCGTTGCCCGATTCAATTCCGTAAATCTCACCGTCGAATTCATCTTCGTGTTCGTCAAGATCCGCGATACTGGTGACGCCCGAATCGTAGACGTATTGAGGCACCGCGAGCGTATAGCGGGCACCCTCCAGGTTTGTGGCTACTTCCTCAACCGAACCCTCTTCGATGAAGCGGGTGTATTCCGACTGCATGGATGGCATCCATATTCCGAGGAAAACATCCGCCTCGTCGGAGTCGAGCGCCTGGAAGGCCACTGGTACCGATACGTCGCTTGATTCCGTTTCATAACCGAGCGATTCGACCACAAAGCGGGTAATTCCGGTTGTCGCCTCGATATCGAGCCAGTTTACCTCGACGAATTCGACAAGCGTATCCTCGTCTACGGCGACTTCGGCTTCGCTCTGTCCTTCGGCGAAAACCGTCGGTGTACTCATAAGCGAGAGTACGAGCGCGTACACTGCAATGCGTCCTGCCTTAAAAAATAACTGCAAGGGCATCTCCTTTTTGCCGCATAGTTTTTTTGTTCCTCGTTTCGCGTACTCTTATGACTCGAGGTTTTCGGCCAGTCGAG
>JBKGYS010000074.1:0-12642 GCA_046545955.1 Spirochaetales bacterium
ATAAGGTACCGCTTGGGAATGAACCGATATCCTGCCTCAGCCTGCTCTTGCCAATGCCGATAACGAGTGACCTGAGCACGAATAAAGCGAACAAACTCCGATTCGTGACTTCGCGCCGTGGACTCGGAAAGATCCGGCAGCGTGGTCTCTTCCCTCGGCAGATACTGCCGACCGAGTGTATTATCCTCATCAATATCACGAATGAAGTTAATGAACTGCATGGCCCTTCCCTGCATTCTCGCCGCCGACAGCGCCTCCTCAGGTAAGCCAAGAAGCCGCGCCATGCAAAGCCCGATCACCTCCGCCGAGCCGTAAACGTAGTCGAGCGTTTCATCGAGGGTGTTGTACACGCTCTTTTTTAAATCGAGCTCCATGGAGTGCAGAAATGCGGTTGTCCACGCCGGATCGAAGTCGCGCTTGGTAGCGAGGGACACGAACGAGTCGACAATGTCATTCCCGGACGGACTGCCGGTTGCGATACCACGCTCATAGCGACGGCGAAACTCGTAGAACGAGTCAGGATCCGGTGGTACCGAATCGACGAAATTATCCGCTACACGCACGAACGCATACAGCGCGTATACGTCGCGCCGTACAGCCGGAGGAAAGAACACACTCGAATTGAAATAGGTCTTACTTCCGCGTCGAAACACATCTTTCTGAACTCGCTTGACGTTCATGCCAACTCCTGAGCGACTGTGCGCGCTACTGTGCGCAACCCTGTACCGGTGTTCGAGACCCCAACTCGCGAACTTGTGCGCTTCTCCGGGTAGTAACGATTGTTGACCGTCGTCCGGCGAAGCGTCAGCCGGATTCTCACGATCGGTAACCGCGGACTCGCCCTCGCAATCTCCTTCCCTTCGCTCGCATTATAGTATGGGATCAACGCGTTGTACGAATAAAACTGCCCGGTGTGCGCGGCGTGACAAACACCGGCTCGAGCCAATGCCTCCGGGCAATAAGACCGGCAACGGTTTAGTAGGTGAATACACGGCACACGCGACACGGACTTACCAGAGTGGTCTTTCCCCTGGAGATTCGTTACCCCAGGCCCCGGGGCAACCAGGTGGCGGACGGTTGTCCCTCGGGCACGACCACCACCTGCAGAAAAACGTTTTCTCGCCAACAAATATCCCCCTACACCATTCTGATCCGGAAAACAGCCCGTTATCGTTTTCGCCTCGCGCGGACCGGTACCCCGTAATATAGCAAAGGCCATGCGCACCGCATACCCGCATAGAGAGCTTAATAGCCGACTTCGAAAAAGTGCATCCTTCGCTTCAGCAACCAACTTGACCACTGAATATCTTCGATGCCGGTTGATTTTCCACAAAATATCCCGGTTTTTTGCTGTAGATCTTTAAAATTTCGTTCAATACTGCCTGTGAATGCCACAAATAGAATCAACTTTTGCTTATACGGCGAATATTTACGACTTTATCCGCCACAGTATGTTGACAGATCGCAGAAAGTTCGCCTAATTTTGCCGGACAGATAAGGAGCGTGCTATGAGCATTAATAAACGAACAGGCGCAGAGGCCATTGTTGACATTATTCAGCAGGAAGGCGTCGAAAACATCTTCGGATATCCCGGTGGAGCAGCGATTCCCATTTTCGATGCACTCGTTGATTCTCCTGTAGAACTCGTTCTGAGCCGACATGAACAAGGCGCTGCTCACATGGCCGACGGATACGCGAGAGCTACGGGAAAGCCCGGAGTAGTGCTTGTCACCAGCGGCCCCGGCGCCACGAATACGATTACCGGGATATTAACCGCGCAAATGGATTCGGTTCCAATGGTAATTATCTGCGGCCAGCAGACGCGGAACAATCTCGGACTCGATGCCTTTCAGGAAGCGGATGTCTCGGGAATAAGCTATCCGATCGTTAAGCACAGCTACCTTGTCAAGGACCCGGAAGAAATTCCGCGTGTGGTGCGCGAAGCGTTTCACCTCGCGCGCACGGGGCGGCCCGGCCCGGTGCTCGTCGACGTCCCGAAAGACGTTTCGAGTGCGCAGATCGAGGCTGATTATCACGGCGAGCTCGATCTGCCGGGATATACCGTTGCGCAAGGATTCGATACCGACGCAGTCGAGCGGGCGGCAAGCCTTCTCCACGAAGCGAAGCAGCCGGTGCTTCTTGTGGGACACGGGGCGGTGATCTCCGGCGCAGAAAAGGCGGTCAAACATCTCGCCGAGCGCCTTCAGGCACCGGTAACGAATACGCTGCTCGGCAAAGGCTGCTTTCCCGAGACCCACCCCTTAAGCCTCGGATGGCTCGGTATGCACGGAACCGCTTACGCGAACAAAGCCGTCGAACACTGCGACCTTATCATGAGTATCGGCTCGCGGTGGGACGACCGCATTGTCGGTCGTTACGAGACATTTTGCCCCAACGCGGTGAAGATTCACATCGACATAGATCCTGCTGAGTTCAATAAGACGCTACCGATGGACTGCACGATTGAGGGAGACGCTCGACCGGTTGTCGAGGCGCTCGCGTCGATCGTCGAGCCCGGCGACACGAGGCAATGGCTCGAACAGGTTGACAAGTGGAAGAAAGACTACCCCATGAAGTTTCGAAAGGGGGGTAAGCTCAAGGCTCAGCACGTAATCCAGGAACTCTACGAGCAAACCGAAGGCAAGGCAGTTGTCACGACCGACGTTGGACAGCATCAAATGTGGGCGGCGCAGTACTACCTGACCGATCACAGATTCCATTGGATAAGTTCCGGCGGCGCGGGAACCATGGGATACGGCCTGCCTGCTGCGATCGGAGCTCAGTTTGCGGTACCGGACAAAACGGTCGTGGCGATCGTCGGCGACGGAGGGTTTCAGATGACTCAGGCGGAACTTGCAACCGCCGTGGTCAACAAGTTGCCCATTAAAATCATGCTCATAAACAACGCGTATCTCGGGATGGTTCGACAGTGGCAGAACCTTTTCTACGATAACCGATTGAGTGGAGTCGACCTGACCGGTAACCCGGACTTTGTAAAACTCGCTGAAGCCTTCGGTGTCAAAGCGTTCCGCGTTAAGCGTAGCGCGGACGTTCGACGAATGGTGCGAAACCTGCTCGAATATTCGGACGGTCCGGCAATTCTGGACGTTGAAGTGGAAAAGGAAGACAATGTCTTTCCGATGATCCCGGCAGGCAAGAGCCTCAGCGATATGATTCTCGAGCCCGAACCGGCGAGATTGCGCTCGAAAAAACAGAAGGAGTTGACTAAATGAGTACGAACAACGGAACAGAAACATCCTTCACTCCCACGATGAGCTTCGAGCAGAAGCTCAGTCATACGCGCGCTCAGGAGCGAAAACAGGGTAGATCGTCTCAATCGAGTGAAACAGCGATCCGCAAGCACAGCATGAGCCTGCTCGTGAACAATCGCCCCGGTGTACTCATCCGGATAGCCCTTGTTTTCGCTCGACGCGGCTACAACATCGACAGCCTCGTCGTAAGCCCGACCGCGGACAAACGCTTCAGTGTCATAAATATGACCGCCACCGGAGAGGCCAATACACTTCACCAGATTCTCAAACAGGTAAATAAGCTTGTCGATGTGGTTCACGCAACCGATCATACCGACGACGATCTCATCGAACGCGAGCTGGCCCTCATCAAGATCAGCTGCGAGCCCGAAGCGCGCAACGAGATTCTGCAAATAGCCCACGCTCTCGACTGCAAGCCGGTTGACCTCAGCGACACCACGGTCGCCTTCGAGATCTCGGGTACGACCGAGGCGCTCGACAATGCCCAGAAAGTTCTCGAGCGCTACGGGGTGATGGAAATGGTGAGAACCGGTAAGCTGATCATGATCCGCGGGGAAGATATTACCCCATAACGGAGAATCTTCTCCGTCACGACATTATATCCGTCGGATATACCCACAGTCGGGCAATTAGAAGTACCATGGCCCGGGGGAATGTGGTGCCGGGGCAAGCGATACGAGTCAGGAGGAAACATGGGCCGAAGTCTCTTTAACAAAGTATGGGATCTGCATAGGGTACGGACTCTCGAAAACGGACAGGATCAACTCTTTATAGGCCTGCACCTTATTCACGAAGTGACAAGTCCCCAGGCCTTTCAAATGCTCAAGGAACGCGGTCTCGGGGTTATGTATCCCGACCGTACCTTCGCAACCGTCGATCATATCGTGCCTACGGCTGCTCAGGATCGTCCGTTCACCGACAGACTCGCCGAGGAAATGATGAAAGCACTCGAGGACAACACGAAGGAGTTCGGCATCGACTTCTTCAACCTCGCCAGCGGCAACCAGGGTATAGTCCACATTATCGGGCCTGAGCTCGGATTGACGCAGCCCGGAATGACCATCGCCTGCGGTGATTCGCATACATCCACTCATGGCGCGTTCGGTACGATCGGTCTCGGCATTGGAACGAGTCAGATCCGTGACGTGCTCGCGAGTCAGACCATGGCGATCAGCAGGCCGAAAGTGCGCAAGATTCAGGTTGATGGTACCCTGCCCGATGGTGTGTACGCGAAGGATATTATCCTGCGAATCATTGCAGACCTCGGAGTGAAAGGAGGTCTCGGCTACGCGTACGAATACGCAGGAAGCGCGATTCACAACCTTACCATGGAAGGTCGCATGACCATCTGCAACATGAGTATTGAGGGTGGCGCCCGCGTGGGGTACGTGAATCCCGACGAGGAGACGTTCGAGTATATCAAAGGACGTCGATTTGCACCGCAGGGCGAGGCATATGAGCGCGCGATCGATTACTGGAAGAGCATCGCGAGCGACGAAGACGCCGAATACGACGACGTGTATTACCTCGACGCGAGCACGCTCGAGCCGATGGTAACCTGGGGCATCAACCCCGGACAGGCGATCGGGCTTCACGAACAGACTCCGAGTATAGACGACCTTCCGCCCGAGCAGCGTGAGGTTGCCTCGAAAGCCTACAAGCATATGGAGCTGTCCGAAGGACAGTCTATGGCGGGCGTCGAGATCGATGTCGCGTTCCTCGGCAGCTGCACGAACTCGCGGATTACCGACCTTCGAGAAGCCGCTTCCATCGTAAAAGGACGGAAGGTAAAACCTGGCGTGCGGGCATTCGTGGTGCCCGGAAGCATGCGCGTGGCCCAGCAGGCGAAGAAGGAGGGGCTTGTCGACATTTTTGAAGCCGCAGGATTCGAGTGGCGCGGTGCAGGCTGCAGCATGTGTCTCGGCATGAACCCGGACAAGCTTCAAGGGCGGGAAATCTGCGCGAGCTCGAGCAACCGCAACTTTATCGGGCGTCAAGGTGCTCCTGGCGGACGGACCTTGCTGATGAGCCCGGCGATGGTCGCGGCGGCCGCGATTAACGGACGCGTGACCGACGTCCGGGAAATGAGACGCCGAACCGCCGAGCCGGTTGGCGCATAAGGAGCGATATCCAATGCAGAAGGCCTCAGATCAGGTAATAGACGAAGTCACCGGCCGAGCGATACCGGTTCGTGGTAATGACGTCGACACCGACGCAATTATACCGGCGCGCTTTATGAAGTGCGTGACATTCGACGGACTCGGCGAATACGCGTTTTACGACGAGCGTTACGACGGCGAGGGAAACAGGAAGCCTCACCCTTTTAACGACGAACGCTTCCAAGGCGCACCGATTCTTATCGTGAACTCCAATTTCGGATGCGGTTCATCGCGCGAACACGCGCCCCAGGCGCTCGCCAAATGGGGGATTCGCGCGGTGGTCGGCGAAAGTTTCGCCGAGATTTTCGCCGGAAACTGTACGGCAATGGGTATCCCGACGCTCACGATGGACCACGACAAGATAGAAACGCTAATGAAACTCGTAGAGGAGCAGCCGAATGCCGAGCTCTCCGTTCGCGTTCGCGAGCAGATCGTCCAGGTCGAGCGGCGAGTATTCGAGGGCTTTATTCCATCGGCAAGCCGAAACAGTCTGCTCGGGGGGACATGGGACTCCACCGCCCTCCTCTTGAGTGACCGACAGGCTATCCGTGATACCGCAGCTCATCTGCCCTATCTCAGTGGTTTCGCCGGATAAGCTGTCCGGTTTTGAAGCTCGCGCACAGGCGCGCATAAATCGGGGAGTATCCCCAAAGGAAGCGAAAACATGTCGGATGACAACACATCGATCCGTTCCAACGGATCTCTCAACAGAACAAGCAGAATAATGACCGAGGGGCTCGCCCGAACAGCCAATCGCGCCATGCTGCGGGGCGCAGGGTTCACCGACGAGGACTTTTCCAAACCGATCGTGGGCTTAGCAAGCGCCTGGGGCGACGTGAGTCCCTGCAATATTCACCTGAATACACTCGCCGACCAGTGCCGGGCACCGCTCACGAACGCCGGCGCGCGGCCGGTCGGATTTAACACCTTCGTCGTTACCGATGGTGAGGCGATGGGGCACGAGGGAATGAAAGCCAGCCTCGTGAGCCGCGACACAATTGCCGACGTAATCGAGCTCGTCGCCCGCGGCCACCAGCTCGACGCGCTGCTCGGCATCGGTGGCTGTGACAAGACTATTCCCGGCACCCTCATGGGCATCGCTCGCGTGAACCGACCCGGGCTATTCGTCTACGGCGGAAGTATTCGAAGCGGACGTGTGGGCGATAAGCCGGTCGACATTGTCAGCGCCTTCGAGGCGGTCGGCGCGGTAAGCCGCGGAACTATGAGCCAGGAAGAACTGCACCAAGTTGAGTGTTCCGCGTGTCCAGGGCCCGGTGCGTGCGGCGGAATGTATACCGCCAATACGCTCGCGTGCGCTGTGGAAGCGATGGGCATGAGTATTCCGGGTAATGCATCGGTGCCTGCCGATGACCCACGACGAAAAGCCGTAATGGAAGAATCGGCGAAGCACCTGTACCGGCTCATCGAGACCAATACCGTCCCAACCGACATTATGAGGCGAGAAGCCTTTGAAAACGCGATTCGCACCGTTATGGCTGTCGGAGGCAGTACGAACGCGGTCCTGCATCTGCTTGCGCTTGCCCACGAGGTCGACGTTACGCTCTCGATCGATGATTTCAACGCTTTCTCCGATTCCACACCCATTCTTGCCGACATGAAGCCGGCCGGTCGTTACGTGATGGAAGACCTCGATCGAGCTGGTGGACTCGAGGCGATCATGAAGCTCCTGCTCTCCGAGGGTCTGCTCCATGGGGATGCACCGTCGGTGACCGGCAAGACTCTCGGCGAAAACCTCGAAGGGGCCCGCGACTTTGTGAGTGGCCAAACCGTGGTGCACGGATTCGACGCGCCGGTTAAAAAAGGCGGCCCCATTGTCATTCTCAAAGGCAATTTAGCTCCCGAAGGGGCAGTGCTCAAGACATGCGGCCTCGAAGAGGTTGTCCACGAGGGTCCGGCCCGAGTGTTCGAGAACGAAGAGGACGCGCTCGAAGCAATTCTCGACGGAACGATTACCGCCGGAGATGTGGTTGTCATTCGCTATGAAGGACCGAAAGGCGGTCCCGGTATGCGCGAAATGCTTGCGCCTACAAGCGCAATAGCGGGCGCCGGGCTGCTCTCCGATGTCGCGCTCATAACCGACGGTCGGTTTTCCGGAGGGAGTCACGGAATGGTCGTGGGCCATATCGCCCCGGAAGCGCAGGACGGCGGGCCGCTTGCGCTGATCCGCGACGGCGAGACTGTGCGTATCGACAGCAATACGAAGACGCTCTCGGTTGACGTCAGCGAGGAAGATCTCCGCGAGCGTCGGTCGACATGGCAGCCGAAAGACCACGGGTACCACCGCGGGGTACTCGCCAAGTACGCGCGTACGGTCGGCTCGGCGAGCGGTGGCGCGGTTACGAGCTGACCTTACTGTCCACCACTGTGGTGTGTTTTTATCGGTGAAACGCGCGACGGGGGCGACCCGTACGCGTTCGAGCGCTCCTTCGGCGCGCCCCTTCAGCGCGCTTATGAAGGCGCCACTCCGGCTGTGGCGTGGTTGGTACGAGCCCGCCACAGCCGGCGCGCGGTGTGCTTCTCACCGATGAGCAAAAGACCTATCCGTGCGCGTTCCTGCCGGTGTGCGCGAGCGTGGATATCGGCTAGAGCACGGTTAGCTCTCGCTTCGGTCGCACAAGGCGTAATCCGCTCTTTGCGGTCAACTGTCTCGCCCTGGGGCATCGCACAAGCCGCTGCCTCACCCTGGTGCATCGCAAAAACTGCTGCCTCACCCCGGGGAATCTCAGAAACTGCAGGGTAACTCCCGACTATCGCGTTTCTTGGACACCGCTTTACACCAGGGTGGTGGCCAGTCTTAGAGGCCTTTCTGCACGCTGGACAGAGGCGAGAATTCCTACTAAGGATTAGCACCTATGGAATATTTCGTCGAAGGCCTGGGCTATCTCGCCTCTGTTCTTGTTGCGCTTTCGTTAACAATGTCGAATGTTTGGCGCCTTCGCTGGATAAACCTCGCGGGGGCGTTCGTATTTGTGGCGTATGCCGGATCAATCGCGGCATGGCCGGTACTGCTGGTCAACGCCTGGATAGTCCTGGTCGATGTTTTCTATATCCGGCAAATGACTCGTAACCGTGACTCATTCGAGGCATTCACGCGGGAAGCGGATGATCCCATGCTCAGGAGTTTCGTATCCCGCTATAAAAGCGATATCATCGCGTACTTTCCCGACTTCGAGGCGACCATTTCAGATCCCGACGGCACCGCGTCCGGCACCCGTCGCGAGTGGCTGCTTGTCACGCGTAATCTTAGCCCGGTCGGACTCGTCGTGTACGATTGGTCGGATGACGCCGCGGTGAACATTCGTGCCGATTATGTAACGCCGGCTTACCGCGACTTCAAAAACGGAGGTCAGCTTTACGCGGAGAACGAAGGGTTCTTCGCATCCAAAGGGGCATCACTTGTCGTTGCCTACGCCCACGTGGACGAGCACCGGCGATATCTTAGGCGGCTTGGATTCGACGCTGGGGGCTCCGATGCAGCGCGCTACGTGAAAAGACTGTCATAGCGATTTCGATTTGCAGTACCCCTCCATACGGACTTTGTCGGAGGCCTGAGGTGTATATTATACTGTACATACGAAGGAGGAGGATGCTATGAAACTGCTCAACAAAATGAAAACCGGACCAATTGTGATTCCCGAAGATTTGAGCGAGGAGCTTTCCAAGTCGGAGGCACTCGATGCGTTTCAGCGTCGTCCAAAGCATTCGCAGCAACGCGACATCCGCTGGATCGAGCGCGCCGAAACGACTGCGCAACGCGCTGATCGAGTCCGGCATGTTGTGGCGATGGTGGTACGTGACGCGCAGTACGAAAGGAGTCGGCACACGGGCTGGGTAGGTCCCACACGAACGACCTGACCACTCTACGGTCGAGGGTCTGCAAAATCATGAGACACGGTATTACGCATGAGAACATACGAAGTCTCGTGCAGGAGCAAACGCATCCGCCAATCGGCGTATACACGCCTGGGCAGACGGCGACAATCAAGAATCCTTTACAGCAAGAAAACGCTCTGCGGGTAAAAACGCTCGAACGAGTGGCGGGAAGCGCGTTAGAGCAATAGGGCTTCGAGAATACAAGAGAGCTGTAGAAGCCGTTGCGCGATATCAGAGAACAGGAGTCGCCGGCGTGGGAAATCAGGGGGCCGGGCGATCGCCTGCTTGCTTTCGCCGGACCACTGCCAACTCGTTTCCCTGCCGGATCGCCCGCCCGAGCGAGTCGAGGTCGGCGACCCGCCTCATATGCAAACCTCGCCACTGCAAACGTGGCCATTGCAAACCGCGCCGCTGCAAACCTTGCCAGGATCTTAACCGTGCAAACCGGTGGGGGCGGCGGGCTATACGGTCATTGAAGATCGGCTGCCGGGCGCCGGTCCGGCAGTAGCGATACATCAATGACCGGTGAAAGACCAATGCCTGAAAAAGCGAAAAGCAGGACCGAAATAAAGAGCCCGACGGCGAGCGAAATCTTGCGGTCGGTCGGCATGTAATCCCAGAAAGCAACCCAGAAGACCTCGAATGACCGTGCCATATCGAAATGCTCAGGGCGGCTGAGAGGACCTTCCGAGGTCACCGTCGACTCACCCTGATTCCCCGCGGGTGAAGTAAATATTGCCAGTTCAGCGCTCTCGACGCGGGACTGGGGTTTTCCCTCGTAGTCGACCCAGACGTGGGTTGGAGAAACCCTGATGGTGTACGGAATTCCCCGAGATTCCAGCACGGAAGCCAGTACGACAAGCTGCGTCTTGCAGTCGCCGGCCATTCGATCGAAGGCCTCCTCTACGGTGGGATAGTACCAGGGCAAGTCGTATGTGACCCAGTCGTACTGGTAGGCAAAAACCGATTCCACCTGCGTTTCGATATCAACAGGCTCGTCCATATCGGCAAAGAGATGCGCAAAAGAAACCGCATACCCCCCGTCTACCGGAGGACTGAAGACCCGATAGACGCTCTTGACGAGATCAGACGGTCGAGGATACAGGGCGAAAAGGACCCAGGCGAAAAAGAATGCAACGGCAAACAGCCGCAAACGAATGGTCCGTCTCCTCATACCGCTCATGGTAACTCCTTCGAATACCGGCCAAGAATGTCAACGATGTTAAGATAATATCCACGTTTTATCAAGCTTATTTTAAGGTCTTGTCATGGATGAAACATCGAGGGTAGGCGGAGGTTACAATGGCGTTACATCGAATCGTTTGAATCGGATGTTGCTGGTTCGGTACGGTTTTCTCGGCTGTCGGGGCCCCACATTCGGTCGAGCAGGTCGTTGGCCGTTCTCGAAACTATCAGTTTGTCCAAACGTCGAACACTTATGAATCCTTCATTGACGGCATGGTATAGAAACTGGAGAAGCCGATCGTAATACGCGTTTACGTTGAGGAGCCCACACGGTTTGTCGTGAAGGCCGAGATGCTGCCAGGTTATAACTTCGAAAAGCTCTTCGAGTGTACCCAGTCCTCCCGGCAGCGCGATGAACCCGTCGGAGAGCGCCTCCATTCGCTCTTTACGCTCGTGCATCGAGGCGACCACGTACCGCCGGCTAAGCCCTTCATGCGCGACTTCGCGTTCAAGAAGCGCCTGCGGTATTACTCCCGTCACCGACGCCCCATGGGCAAGCGCGGTATCAGCCACTTCGCCCATGAGCCCCACACGTGCACCCCCGTAGACAATTGCCATCCCGCGTCTTGCTATTTCGGCCGAGAGCTCCCGCGCTGCTTCTGTGTATCGAGTACCGGTGCCGCTTCCCGAGCCGCAGTAAATACAAACCGTAACCATCGAAGGAGTCTTCGCGTCGACCATATATCACCGAAGCCTACCGACGAGCCGCGTACTTTGTACAGCTTGACGCAAGCGGTTAGCACGAACCCGGATAGCAGCGGCTTTACCGGCTCTCCTGCCAACTACCCGCTGAACCTCCAGATGAGCATTCGTGATATCCTGCTCGCGGGCGAGGCTCGCGCGCGCGGTGCGACTTTGGATGCGAAGCGGCCCGAGCGCCGTCGGAACCGGGGGCAAAGGCTTTCTCTGTGCCGATTTTCGTACTATCATCCGGGAACTATGCAATACAGATTTCTCGGGAAGACCGGTGTCAGTGTTTCGGAGTTGTGTTTCGGCACAATGTCTTTCGGCGGCGATGCCGACGAGGAGACCTCCGCGCAGCTCTTTCACGCCTGCCGGGATGCAGGTATCAACTTCTTCGACTGTGCGGACGTGTATCAGAGAGGCACCTCGGAGCGTATTCTCGGAAAGCTTATCGCCGGTGCGCGTGATGAGCTTGTAATAACAACGAAAGCCCACTTTCCGATGAGCGACGGAGCAAACGATCGAGGCTCGTCACGCTACCACATCGTTCGAGCGGTTGAGGCCAGCCTGAAGCGGCTCGGAACCGACCGGATCGATGTTTACTTTCTGCATCGATTCGATGAAATTACCAGACTCGAGGAGACCTTGCGGGCGCTCGACGATCTCGTGCGGTCCGGAAAGGTAGTGTACGTCGGTGTGAGCAATTTCGCCGCATGGCAGGTGGCCAAGGCAAACGGCATAGCAGACCTTCGCGGCTTCGCGCCTGTCGACTGTATTCAACCGATGTATAACCTCGTTAAGCGCCAGGCGGAAGTCGAGATCCTGCCTCTCGCAGAGAGTGAAGGGCTCGGTGTGGTTCCATACAGCCCGCTCGGCGCCGGACTTCTCTCGGGCAAGTATGGGAAAAGCAAACGTCCGGATTCTGGAAGACTGGTACAGAATAAGATGTACGCTACCCGCTACGCCGACGAGTCGATGTACGAAACCGCGGAAGCGTTCACCACCCTCGCCGGCGAACTCGGCGTACATCCGGCGTCGCTTGCCATCCGGTGGGTCTCGATGCATCCGGTTGTCACCGCACCGATTATCGGTGCCCGAAATACCGAACAGCTCAAGGCAGGGCTTGATTCGGTGCACATCTCGATGGACGAGAGCCTCCGGGCTCGCATTTCGGATCTGGCACAAACACCGCCACCGGCCACAGACCGGACCGAAGAACGTACGGCATACAGCATGTCCGCGCGATAGTTGTTCCTGTGGTTCCTATGCGAGTCCCTTCCGGAGTTGGGGTGGCCGGTAGCGCAACGCTCATTTCGTGGCGCCGTTACGCGCTGCTCGGCCACACTTGCCATGACCTCGCTATGTGGGCCATGTGCCACGTGGGCCAT
>JBKGYS010000075.1:0-12359 GCA_046545955.1 Spirochaetales bacterium
AATGGCCGGCTCGCCCTCGATGTGACATACGGCGACTACGATCCGGACGACAACACCAGCCGTCTCGGGAAGCAGAGTATGTACATCATGGAAGTTCAGGACGGCGAGTGGACCCAGTCCAGCGACTGGATTGAGTACCGCGAACCGTAAGCGTTCGTACCGTGTATTCACGGCCGGCCGGAGCAGCTACCTGCTCGGCCGGCCCCGCGCCGTTCAGGGGGGTGGTAGAGCTGTTCCGCCGGCAGGGCTGTTCCGCCGGCAGGGCTGTTCCGCCGGCAGGGCTGTTCCGCCGGCCGTGCACAGCGCCTCCCGCACATCCTATACCGACGAGAGAAATAGTAACGATGCTGGAAGTAGCCAAGGTTGGAGTCAGATTCGGAGGAATTGTTGCGGTCGACGACTTTTCGATGACCGTAGAGCAGGGAACGATACACGCCCTTATTGGACCGAACGGGGCCGGCAAGACCACGCTTTTCAACTCTATAACGCAGATCGGCCCGAAGACCTCCGGGAAGGTGTACTTCAAGGGCGAAGATATTACCGAACTGCCCGACCACCGTATGATTCACAAAGGCATAGCCCGCACCTTTCAGAATCTTCAGCTGTTCTCCAAGATGACAGTCTACGAGAATCTGTACGCGGGGTTCGCCTTTCGCTTCTCCAAGTCGTTTTCTTCGATCTTTTTCGGGGCGCACAAGCCGTTTGTAAAAGATGTGGACAGACGCATCGCCGATGTTGCCAGGCGCATGGGGATTCGCTCGGTGCTTTTCAATATTCCCGAAAACCTCTCCTACGGAACGCAGAAGCGTGTTGAAATAGCGCGGGCAATTATTTCCGCGCCCAGTATGCTGCTCCTCGATGAGCCGGCAGCGGGCCTGACGCACGGGGAAACCGAGGAACTCGACGCGGTACTCTACGATCTATCGCGCAACGAGGGCATTACCATTCTCCTTGTCGAGCATGACATGAGTATCGTTATGAAGATCTCCGATCGTATTTCCGTCATGAACTTCGGCAAGAAGATCGCTGAAGGAGCTCCGGGCGAAATCGCAAGTAATCCGGAAGTGATTCGTGTGTACTTAGGTGGGGAAGAGAGTGCTTGAAGTAAACGACTTACAGGTTTCCTACGGGCCCATTCACGCCGTGCGGGGGATATCGTTCAACCTGCAGAAGGGAGAGATCGTATCGATCCTCGGAGCAAACGGCGCGGGAAAAACATCAACCTTGTTCGGCATAATGGGGATCGTACGCAGTCGCGGCCAGGTCTCGCTCGGAGGGGAAAGGCTGAAGCGAAAAAGCTCAACCGAACCCACACGTCAGGGCATGGTTCTGTGCCCGGAAAATCGGCGGATCTTCCCGGCTCTTACCGTCGAGGAAAACCTGCGGCTCGGAACGTTCGTTCGCGGAGATTTCAGGGCGAGCGCAGGTCGAGTGTACGAGCTTTTTCCGATTCTTAAGGAACGCACCCGACAGCGTGCCGGATCGCTTTCAGGGGGAGAGCAGCAGATGCTCGCCGTAGGTCGTGCACTGGTAGCCGAGCCGAAGGTGCTGCTGCTGGACGAACCGTCACTCGGGCTGGCTCCGGTGATCGTGGACGAAATGTTCCGCGTGCTGAAGGATTTGCGCGAGCAGATGTCGGTTCTGCTCGTCGAACAGAATGCCACGAAAGCGCTTTCGATAAGCGACCGCGCGTACGTGTTACAGAACGGCAGGATTGTACACTCCGGCGAGGCCGCAGTGATGCTGCAGGACGACAATCTGCGCAAAGCATATCTGGGAATGTAGAGGCATAACGTGAACGAGTTTTTGCAGGCTATAACAATAGGCATACCGCAGGGCGCACTCTACGGACTCATGGGCTTCGGTATCGCCATGATTTTTCGATCGGCGGGTACGCTGAACTTCAGTCATGGCTACTCGGCGATGGTGAGCGTGCTTATCACGCTTACGGCGATCGAATGGTTTCTCGGCGCGGGATTGTTCGAGGGACGGGAGGCGCTTTTCGCGGCTGTTCCGGTCGGGCTTGTCTCCGGTGCGGTATTCGGAGTTTTGATCGATGTGCTGCTCATGCGACGCGTGAAGCACGTCTCACCGGCGAGCATGCTGATGATTACACTCGGACTCCTTCTCGTATTCGAGGGCGCCGCAAATCTGATCTGGAGTCCCGATTACGAGTCGTTCCCGCGTATTCTGCCCGGTGTGCCGTTCGTGTTTCAGGGAACCGGCGCGCTTGAAGGCATCCGCGTGGTTTTCAGGCGCAACGACCTTGCGGTCTTGCTCATAGCGCTCGTTATATCGCTTTCGATGGCCGCGCTTATGAAATACACCAAAATCGGGCTCGCAATTCGTGCCCGGGGGCAGGATCCGGTCGGTGCCCAGGCGGTCGGCATTAACACCAACCGGGTCGATTCCATCGTGTGGGCGCTCGCGATAGTCCTGGCGGTGGTCGTGGGTATTCTCGTCGCACCTATTACCCGTGTTCACCCGACAATGCTCATGAATACTCAGCTTTTAGGCATTACCGCGGCGGTGCTCGGTGGCTTTTCAAGCCTTTTTGGTGCGATCTGGGGAGGCCTCATGATCGGAGTACTCGAGCGCGTGGTGGATATATTTCCTGCGCTCGACGGCTACGAGACGGCGATTATCTTCTTTCTGATCATCGTTGTGCTCGTGTTCAAACCGGAGGGCATTTTTGCCCCGAAGCAGGGTAGGAAAGCGTGAAACGTACAGTACTCGTTGGAATCGGAATCATAGCGGCGGGTGTTTTCGCCTACCTGGTCACCGGAGGAACGTACGCGCTGGGAAATTTGTCGCTCGTTCTGGTTTGGGCGATCGCCGGTATGGGTATGGTCATTATAATCGGCAATACGGGGCAGCTCAGTCTCGGGCACGCGGCGTTCATGGGAATCGGAGCGTACTCCACGGCTATGTTCATCGAGTGGATGCCGGGGGTGTATCCCGGGATGCTCGTAGGCACCCTCGTCGGTATCGCCATCGCGGTTATTTTCGCGTTGCTCATCGGGCTTCCCGCTCTGCGGCTTCGCGGCTACTACCTCGCGATCGCGACGATCGCCTTCGGCGTGGGAATGGAGCAGGCGATCCGCGCCATGCCGTTTCCCAACCCGGTATTTAACATTCCGCATATTCTCGGAGGCGTGCCGGCCGGATACCTCCGGGATACTGCCACGTTCTTCCTCGCGACTGGTGTTTTTCTCGTGTTATTTCACATCGGGAAGATTATTCTCCAGTCGCCCTATGGTGTGAAGTTCCGCATGATCCGTGACAGCGAAGTGGCCGCTCGCTCGTACGGTACCGGGCTGACAACGACCAAACTCCAGGCGTTCATTGTCAGTGCCTTGTTTTGCGCAATCTCCGGGTCGCTTTTCGCCGTAACCCAGGGGGTGCTCCAGCCGCAAACCTTCGGGCTTATGGCGGCTATAGATCTCCTGCTTATTATTATTATCGGTGGGGCGGCCCTCCTCGAGGGCGGGCTTATCGGCTCCTTCGTCATTGTCGGGCTTCCCGCTCTTGTGCTCGAGGAGATGACCCCGCCGGGCTCGCTGACGCTCATCTACGGGGTATTGCTTATCGTATTCGTGGTGGCACTTCCCAGTGGAATCGCAACCGGTCTCGCGCGGATATGGGTACGCGATTTGCAACGGCCGTATATGGCGGCGATTCGGTTCGTACACTCGCGACTACCGGCACACGGTTCGTCGGTGCTCACAAGCGCCGGCAGGACGATGTTCTACACCGAGCGAGGCGAAGGCTCGCCGCTTCTGTACATCCACGGGAATACCGGGTCGAGCCGCTGGTTCGGTGACGTTATGGACATGCCGGGGTATCGCACGATCGCGGTCGATATGGTGAACTTCGGTCGCTCCGACCGCATCGAGGAAGCAGGAAACATCGACCTCTATGCCGATCATGTAGCCGCCTTTATCGATGCGCTCGACCTTGGACCGTGCTATGTGGTCGGCCATTCGCTCGGCGGTGGCGTTGCCATGTCGCTCGCTATGCGTTACCCGGCTAAGGTTCGCAGGCTCGTTCTCGTCGACCCCGCCCCCATATGCGGACTCGAACTCGACGACGACTACTTCGCGCTTATCGAAGCGATCAAGAACAACTACACAGGCCTCAAACGTTCTATAGCGCGGGCGATGGGAACCCGATCCGGGGATCGCCGACTGAACAACGTGCTCGCTCGTGAAGCGCTTCTTATGAACGAAGCCGGCTTTGTTGCGCACGCTGAAGCGGTTGCCGCACTGGATCTGCGCGATCGCGCCCGCAGCTTCGCTACGCCGACTATGGTTATCCACGGTCGGAAAGACGCAATTGTAAGCGAAGAGCAGTCGCGGCGGACCGCCGAAGCGCTCGGCGCGCCGATGACGGTCGTGGAGCACGTCGGTCACGCGCTACCGATCGAGGACCCCGAGCGCTTCAAGGAGCTTATCGCGCGCTTTGACACCGCATAGCTTACCGTGAACCTCGCCCGGCCTGCGCGACCGCAGGGGCCGCCCTGGGCGTCTACGAATCTTCGGTACGCGTTCCGGTCATCCTCCGAGTGATGGGTCGAGAAAGTCTTCGACCAGCGAAATGAAGGTTTCCGGTGCCTCGACCATTACCGAATGCCCGACCGTTTCGAGGATGGTAAGTGAGCCATTCGGAAAGGCATTTGCGGTGGCCTCGGCCATTTCAGCGGTTATCAGTACGTCCTTCGCTCCCGATACAACCATAACCGGCTTCTCGAATGTTGCCGCTTGTCCAGTGTAATCGAAACGCTCGAGCGCGCGCGCGTTTCCGGTAAACGCGATCGGATTCATTCTCATCGCGTCATCGGTGAGTGTCTCGCGAAAACTCTCGTCGTCGAGTGTCGGCGTTACCGAGCGAAGTGCCTGAAGCAGAAGGTCTCGATTGCTCTGGTACTGCTCTATGACCGGGTAGTACTCCTCAGGAGTCTTAAGCCCGTCGAGAGGGGCCGAATCCACGAGCATCAGGCGCGAAACCAGGTCGGGATTTCTTATGGCCAGTGATATTACGACCGCTCCGCCGAGCGAATGCCCGACTACCGGCAGGGGGGAGGTTACGTCGATGTTGCGTATGAACTCGGCGACGTAGTCGGCGTACACGTCTATATCGGCAGAATCGATACGCGAGGAGTCGCCAAAGTTCGGCATATCCGGTGCGATCGTACGAGCACCCTCGATGTGCATGACTTTCTCGAACCACCGTTTTGAGCCTGTGTTTCCGTGAATAAAAAGCACCGGCCGGCCTTGCCCGGCGACACGGTAGGCAATCTCCACGTCGTTCGCGCGCGTTTTCAGCTCTTCCATTTCTGATCGGCTCCTTCACGAGTATTGCGAGGTATCGGCGGTACGATGCAGCTCTTCGCGCATGCGTCGGCGAAAGTCTTCTTCGTCCGCCGCCAGGTCACGGACTTTCCACTTCTGGATCGCTATCTGCTGTTTCACGATATCCAGCGAGCGGTCCACGGTGTCGACCACCATGCTGCTCAACGCCGAGTTCTCCTCCTTGAGAACCATAGCGTCGAAAAGCACATCGGCAGATTCATTCAGCAAGGGGCGATTCCGCTCGGAAGCAATATCCTGCATCATATCTCTCACCACGGTGAATACCATATCGCTGACCGCCTGCTCGATGGTCTCGCGGATCATTCTTCCAAACATTGGGATCTGCTCGAGCCGCTTAAACTCCCGGTTCTCCTCGAGCGCGTGATTGATCCGGCGCCGAACGTAACGGCGGATATCTCCACGATAGCGCTCGTAGTTCGTTTCCGCCACCGTTTCGATCCGGTGCGCCACCCATTCGACAAGCTCTTCCTTGTGCGGGCGCACCACTTCGTCGACAATTCGGTCGACCACCGGTCCGCCGTGGCGGACCTCTTCCTGCACCTCGCCGATCAGGTTGATAGCTACCCGGTCGGTCAGTTCCTGCATAATAATGCTGTAGTATTTAAGGAAAAACTTCACAAGGGGAAACTCGCTCAGATCCACCGCGCCGACCCGATGGAGTCGGTAAGCGATCGAAATAATGCGCAGCAGTCGAAGCACGCGAAACCCCGTAATCGGGATAAGCCCGAGCAGATCGTACCAGTGGACGAAGGGGAAGAAAAACCAGCGGTGAAACGTCCTCCGCCATATCGCACGAATCCATCGTACCATGAACTCGATGAAGAACACCCCGACGAACGCCAGGTCGTAGAGAATGAAGCGGGGCGAGATTTGCGTCTCATACCACGATGAAAACTCCGGCAGCAACTGAAACAGCAACGACTGGACCGGCGCCGCCGCGAACAGCCAATCGAAGAGAATCCAGGCGAGGTTTATCACCAGGAGCATAACCATGACAAAGTCAAGGACGAAGAGCCCCAGGGTGCCGTTTTTCCTAATACTGGACAGGTTCATGTCGCGTGTGGTGTCCGTTTCTCAGCCGCGGATATCAATGTGCAATCTGATTTCCCGTCGACCGAATAAGTCTCTTAGCTCATTGGTGAGCACCTGACCATGGTACACGCCGGGTGGGATATTGACCACCATGGGCCTTCGTCCTTCGTGCGGGAGATGGACGGTGGTTCCCTCGACGGCTTCTTTCGCCGTAAGGTGAACGGTATAGTCGATGGGTTCCCGACTCTTTTTCTCGCGGTAACGGGCCTCTCGCGGGCGTCCGTCGTCGGCCGCGGCCGCAAAGAAGAGATCCCAGAGATTGGCGAAAGCCCGGTCAACGTCGCTATCACTCGCCGGGCGGAATCCGCCTCGGGGGATGCCTCCCGACTCGCGTTCACGCAGTTCACGGTCGTAGTCGCTGCGCGCGCGTCGGTCACGAAGGACCTCGTAGGCCTGCTGCGCTTCGCGGAACGCCGCAGCGCTTCCCCCGGTGTTGCTGTCGGGGTGGTATTCTTTGGCTTTGCGGCGGAATGCTTTTCTGATTTCGTCGTTCCCCGCGTCTCGGGAGACGCCGAGGGTCTCGTAGTGATCTCGTCCGTTTCGCATAGGCTGCACCTATAATGTAGCAACGGAGTGAGTATGGAGGTCAATATTCAAACACCGGCAGGAACGGGTGGCAATCCCGCGGAAGCACGATTGCAAGAGCTAATTTTAAGCGAGTTTCGCCCCGGACAATCGCTCGGAGCCCTTGTACCCGCTTCGGGACGAGCCGTAACCGGTCCGAAGGCCTCGCTCGCGCATCGCTGGTGTGCGCGGCTGCTATCGGATCGACGATTGCTCGGTTCTAATGCGGTATCGAGTCGGGATGAAGCGCATCGCACGGGCGATATTCACGAACTCAGGGATGATGCGGCGCGCCGTCTTCTTGCCTCGGGAATCCCCGAGGCGATAGTCGCCGCGCTGTTTGATCCGAAACGGCTTGCCTCACTTCTCAGCGAGCGCCGCGAGTTTGTCCGGCTTGTCTACTGGAACCGCGTAAGCGGCACGTATACTCGCTATCGGTTCGAAGATGTTAATCTGGAGGCGGCAATCGTTGACGGAAGCAATGTCGCATGGAACGGCGGAGTCCGCTCGAGAGCCTCGCGGCCGGCTATTTCCAACGTCGAGGAGGTCGTCTCGGCGTTATACGAACGCTATGAATTTCCTGAGGTCGATGTTTTGTTCGACGCAAACATTCTCCGCGACGTCTCCGACGCCGAGCGGATCGGGGAACTTCCCTGCCGTGTGGAGTATGCACCGCCCGGCCGTCCGGCCGATTCCCTGATACTCGAGCAGGCTCGCCGGCGTGATTGTCTCATTATTTCCAACGATGTCTTTCGCGATTATCGCCGCAGGACTCCCGTTCGTGTGCGGCGCCACCGAGTAGGGGTTCGCGTACGCGAGGCAAGTGCGCTGTTCGATGCGTGTATCGATGAAGTCGCAGCGTTGAGACATCGACCTATTACCTCTTAGGATAGTCAGATCGATGGAAGCGCGAAGGAGTAACCATGACCGACAGTGAGACGCAGAATCGCCTCTACGAGCGGCCCTGGCTCGACGAGGTGTTCTACCACATCTATCCGCTCGGATTCTGCGGCGCGCCGGAGTACAACCGCGGCGACGAAGACCGGGGCAGCAGGTTCGACGTGCTCACCGGCGCGCTCGATCATATCAGCGGGCTCGGATGCACCGCAGTCTACCTTGGTCCGGTGTTCGAGTCGAGCAGGCACGGCTACGATACCGCCGACTATTTCCACTGCGATAGGCGCCTCGGTACCAACGAGGAGCTAGCCGGCGTTATCGGCGACATGCACGAGCGCGGAATGCGCGTTGTCCTCGACGGAGTGTTTAATCACGTAGGGCGTGATTTTCATGCATTCGTCGAGCTGCAGCGCGACGGAGCGAAAAGCGACAAGCGCGAATGGTTCCGCGATGTTCGATTTGACGCAAGCAGCCCGTTTGGTGACCCATTCGCGTATGCCGGCTGGGAAGGCAACTTCGAGCTCGTGGAGTTGAATCTGGAGCACCGAGCTGTTCGCGATCATCTGTTCGATGCGGTTCGCTTCATGATTCACGAGCTGGGGATCGACGGATTGAGGCTCGATGTTGCCTACAGCCTTCCGACCGACTTTATCCGGGAGCTGCGCGAAGTGTGCGACGAAGCGTTTTCGCGGCGGCTTGGAACTACCGCCCGTTTCTTTCTTCTCGGTGAGGTTATTCACGGTGATTATGGGACGTACATCGGACCGGGCCTCCTCGATTCGGTTACCAACTACGAATGCTACAAAGGCGCGTGGTCGTCGTTGAACGACGCAAATTACCACGAAATTGCTCACTCGCTCGCTCGCCATTTCGGCGAAGGCGGCGTCAGTGAGGGCGCTGCGCTATACAATTTCGTCGATAATCACGATGTAGATCGTGTAGCCTCGCGTCTGGTCGACGCACGGCTGCTGTATCCGCTTTACGCGCTGCTTTTCACAATGCCCGGTATGCCGAGCGTGTACTACGGCAGCGAGTTCGCGCTGCAAGGCGAAAAGCAGGCCGGCGACGCGGTGTTGCGTCCGGCGTGGACCGATGTACGCTCGCGCGGAGCGTCCCGAGAGGCGCAGGAGCTTTCCGGATGGATTGCCGAGCTTGCCCGCGCGCGCTCGCAGAGCCGCGCGTTGCGCGAGGGGACGTATGGGGAACTTTCGGTCTCCCACCGGGAGTTCGCGTTTTTCAGGAAATCCGGGGACGAGGCGGTGGTCGTGGCGCTCAATGCAGGCGAGTATCCGACGAGCCTCGAGCTTACCGGTCTTTCGCGAGCGTCGGTGGGGACCGAGCTTGTAAGTCTGTTTGACGATCGGACCCGCGTACCGGTTTCAAGCGGCGCCGCGACGGTCAAAGTACCGGCGGGCGGATGTGTCATTGCGCGTCTGCAAGGGTGATTGCCGGCGCGTTTCGAAATCCGCGGCCCGGGCCACGAGTGCTCCTGAAGCTCGTCGCCCGGTGCGACTACACGCTACGATGCGAAAGCCGTGAATACTACCCAAGACCCCTTCGAGCAGTACATAAAAAGCCTTGCGGCAGTCCTCGCGAAGCCGCTTCCCGGACTTGCCGCGCAGTTGCGCATGTCGCCCGCCGGGCGGGTGGATACGAACTATGAGTCCACCCCGGACTACGCGCGGCGAAGCGCAGTCCTCATTTTTCTCTACAACGGGGGCGCGGGGAGGGTGTTCTTTCCCGCGATTGTCCGCATTGCGAACGGATCGTCCCATTCGGGGCAAATTGCTCTGCCCGGCGGAGGAGCTGAGCCGGGCGAATCGTTTCCGATTGAAACGGCGCTCCGGGAAGCGCGCGAGGAAGTCGGGCTCGATAGCGAGTTTGTGAACGTCCTCGGCACGCTGACACCGCTGTATATTCCGGTCAGTAATAACTCGGTGACTCCGGTTGTCGCGGTGAGTCAGCACGGCACTCGCCCACCGTTGATCCGCGACGCTCGGGAGGTGCAGGAAATCATCGACCTTTCGGTTGAGGCCCTTTCGAGCGAGCGCTCGGAACGCCTGTTCGATACGCCTCTCGGGCCGGTGCAGGCGCCGTGCTACCTGCCGGTCGATGGCAAGGGTGTCCAACGGTGCGTGTGGGGTGCGACCGCTATGATCCTTGCCGAGTTCTTGGCCTGTCACGAAGCGGCGGTATCGCTCGCGTAATTCTGTATTGTCTGCGCGAGCTCCGACCGGACCGAATCCACGAGCTCGGCGGGCGCCTGCGCCGTGCATCCGTGGCCCCACGAGAGGACCCACGATCGGACTTCGAGCAGCTGGTTGGTTGTGAAACGCAGGGTAAGTGACCCGTCTTCGTGCTCGTCAACGCGCTGGGTGTTGTGCCAGGTACGCTCACGGATATACGGTGCGAGGCTCGTCGAGAAGTGAATGCGGATATCTCTTTGTGGTCCGTCCGGATAGACACCGAAATGGGGGTCCACGTAGCTGAGTGGATCAAAGTCGTCGGGCCTTTCAAATCGTTCCTCGCTGAGTGTGGCGTCTCGAACCCGGGAAATGGCAAAAATGCGAGTATCTGCTTTTTCTTCGTCGAACCCCAGAAGATACCATTCTCCGCGGTGGGCCACGATGTGGTAAGGATCAACGCGTTTTCGCACGGAATCGCGATGCTGTGGTGTGGAATAGTCGATGTGAAGCCGCCGCTGCTCGCGTACGGCCTGCAGTGCGCAGTCCCAGATTTGCGATTCTATCCGCGAAAGCGGGCTGTGAAACACCGTCAGCTTGTTGTCGAGCCACCTCGGGTCGACGCTTACGTGGTCTGGAACGAGCGCAGCCAGCTTTCGAAACACCTGGTCAAGGGTTTCATACAGCGGGGTGTTCTGGTACTGCCGAAGAACTTCGCCGCTGAGTGTCAGCGCGAACAGTTCATCAGCCCCGATATGCAGAGCCGGCAACCGGAACGAAGGCTCGCTGTAGTAGTATCCGCGTTTGTGGGGATCGTACTCGATGGGGGCATTTTGAAAGTCCCGTAACCATTGAATATCGCGCTTGATTGTGCGATCGCTGACGCCATCCCATTGTTTCGCTAGAGTCCTGGCGTTCGGGAACCGACCCTTGGCGATTTCTCGGTCGATGAACAGTAGTCGAGCGAATGCTGCGCGCTCCTGGTTCATAGGCTATGCTCCTGCTTCAGGCGAATGTGTTTTTAATTTACCAGGCAGTGCGGGACACTAAGTGTCTCACACTGCAAAAAATTACACCGTAACGTAATTGGGACATTAGCACACGAAGCACGACGAATAAAGCAGGATTCTTGAGCGGTAGACAAATATGGCTTCAAAACAAAACGTATCATCTCGAAGCGATAGTGCACGAGACGACCGGATCGAGCATTCGACCTGATACACGGGATCGCGCTGCCTGTGGACTCGCCGTTATACACCGTCGACCGGAGGCGGTAGAAAAAGTCCTGCGTAGCGCGCCAAACGAGAGAAGAACAATGAACGACATCGACGCCCGTCGACCGGAGGTGGTCGAAGAAGTCCTGCGCAACCCCGGGGACCGAGGCATTCCCATGGCCGAAACCTAAGCAGGTCCGGAGTCGGCCACATCGTGGGTTGCCTCCTACAAGGTGGGCGTTCCGATTACCTCTGGTAAGCGAGGGCCGAGCGGGTGGATTGATCCTGGCTGTGTGTATACGAGCTTTCTATCAGGATCGTTCTATTCGACTGCCGGAAGGCAAAGCTGTGTTCGCAGTGTCGTATGTCCTATTACAGAAAAGCACGGTCCACGTTCCGTCGTATCGGAGGAGATTCATACTCGCGTTCCCGAGAAGAACGGTGCCTGGGGCGTATTCGCCCCCCGAGACTTTATCAAGGATATTGAGAATTGCACCGGCGTGACTGACAACGATTACTCGCCGGCCCGAGTACTCGGTGACTAATCGTTGAATGGATCGCATAACGCGAACTCTCACTGATTCCCAAGGTTCAGCACCGGGGAAGACCTTATCGGGGTAGCGCTGTTTACGTTCTTCGGCCGGCATGCCTTCAACCGCACCGTAAGCGCGTTCGACCAGATCGGGGTCAAGTTCGACTTCGGCGTCACTGAATCCGGTTGCCCGCGCAATAATCGTCGCGGTTTCAAACGCCCGGTCGAGCGGGCTCGATACGATCGCGTCCCATGACTCCTCGGCGAGCGTCTTGCCAGTCGCTCTCGCTTGCCCGCGGCCTGTTTCATTCAATGGTACATTCGTGCTTCCTTGTGTCAGAGTCTGGAGATTCCAGTCGGTTTCGCCGTGACGTACGAGGCAGAGTTCGGTAGGATGTCGCATAGTGATGCGCTATCATACTCAGAAGCTGCACTGACTACAATCCTCCTTTACTGTCCACCACCGTGGTGTAAAGCGGTGTCTAACAAGCCGCATAGTAGGGAG
>JBKGYS010000076.1:0-11948 GCA_046545955.1 Spirochaetales bacterium
AGAGGAGAAACGACATGGGTGATGGTAGCAACGTGACCGCAGGAGGAAGTCGGTCGGGCGCGCGGCCGGGCGGAGAAGATTCGGCCGCAGCGGGACATGCTTCCGCCGAGCGCGCGAAAACGGGTATTTCCCGGCTCAGGGAACTGGACTCTGAAACTCAGCTTCTTTCGAGTATCGGGGCGCTTCTAAGCTGGGACCAGGAAACGTATATGCCCGAAGGCGGCATCGCCGACCGGTCGAAGCAGCTTTCGCTGCTCTCCTCCATTGTTCACGAGCGCGAGACAAGCGATGAAATAGGGGAGCTTCTGAATACGCTCGGCGCGGACGAAGAGCACCCCGATGGCGGCGACAACGTACCGGAATCCGAGCGTCCCTATATCCGCCAGCTCTACCGGGACTACCGCCAGGCGACGAAGCTCCCGGCTCAACTCGTTCGACGGATGGCTGAGGCTGCAAGCACGGGGCAGTCGGTGTGGGCAAAAGCCCGGGAAGCAGACGATTTTTCGATGTTTCGCGATCACCTCGCGAGCAATATCGATCTGAACAAAGAAAAGGCCGAGTGCCTCGGCTACAGCGATCACCCCTACGACGCGCTGCTCGACACCTTTGAGCCGTGGATGACGACCGCCGAGGTGACGCGCGTGTTCGATCGGCTGCAGGCCTCGCTCGTTCCGCTCGTAGAACAGATAGCCGACGCCCGGCAGGTCGACGATTCGTTTTTGCACCGGGAGGTTCCGATCGATCGGCAGGAGGCCTTCGGTCGGGAAGTGCTCGCGGATATGGGGTGGGATTTTACCTACGGCCGCCTCGACGTATCGGCGCATCCCTTTACGACCGATATTTCTCCCAATGATGTGCGTCTTACGACCCGCTATCAGGCGAGCTTCCTCAACTCGGGCATCTTCGGCACCATGCACGAGGCTGGACACGGGCTTTACGAGCGAGGCTCCGACCCATCGCTCCACGGGACACGGCTTGCCGGCGGTACGAGCCTCGGTATTCACGAGAGTCAGTCGCGCACCTGGGAAAACGTCGTAGGCAGGAGCCGCCCGTTCTGGTCGCACTACCTGCCACGGCTCAAGGAACACGCGGGCGGGACGCTTGACGACATCGACCTTGAAACATTTTATCGCGGAATTAACAAGGTGGAGCCGTCGCTTATTCGCGTGGAAGCCGACGAGGTGACCTACAGTCTGCATATTATTCTTCGCTTTCGACTCGAGAAAGCGCTTATAGAAGGGGCCATGTCGGTGGACGATCTGCCCGAGGCGTGGCGGGAGCTTTCCGGCGAGCTTATCGGCGTGCGACCGGAAACCGACTCCGACGGCGTGCTGCAGGATATTCACTGGTCTATGGGCGCTATGGGATACTTTCCGACGTACGCGCTCGGGAATCTCTACGGCGCGTGTTTCTGGAATGCACTCTGCCGGGATATTCCCGACGTCTACGAGCGCATGGCGCGCGGGCAGCTTATTCCGATACTCGACTGGCTACGCTCGCGGATTCACTCCCATGGCAAAGGGAAGACCGCCTCCGAGCTCGTGCACGATGTAACCGGAGAAGCGCTGTCGGCGAAGCCGTTCGTCGACTATTTGACGACCAAATACCGCGAGGTCTATTCGCTCTGACCGCGATCGCCCACCTTGCCGCCAACCACCACACGTGGCTCGCGCTCGCCGCCCTGTGGGCCGCCGCCGGCGTTGTGCCGTTCACGCGAAAGCTTCCAGGCGCTTCTCCTTCACCGCGCGAGCCGGCGGCCGGTGGGCAACTCGAGGCCGGAGTGGAACCCGGGGGCGACGCTGCATCGCGGGCGCGGAGGCAACGCGCGAGGCGACGTCGTGCGCGCGAACTGCGCAGCGCGTGGCTGTACTTCACACTTTCTCTGGTGGTGGGCTCTATTACCGCGGGGGTATTCTATTCCGGCTTCGAGCGTTTCGCCACGGTTGAATCGATCCTGCCGGCGACCGTGTGGCTTGTTCTCTGGGCGGTGGTGTTTCGGTTTCCCCGCGTTGTCGGCGTCCCGACGCTGTTTCTCGTGCTGGCCGCAAGCATCGCGCTCGCGCTCGTCGGCGAATCCTGGTACTTCCTTCGCGGCGAGGAGTATGTGGCACGCGTGCGGATTCTGAACATCGGTGAAGACCGCGTTGAAGCCGAGTGGCGCTCTGCCGAGCCGGGACTCATCGCCGAGTCGGTGTCGGTTTTTGAGGTCGATGGTTCCTCGCCTGCGGTCGGGGTGCGAGTAGTGCGCATCCCGCGGGGCGTATTTTTCCTCGCCGCCGACGCGCTGATCCGGGTCGAGACGGTGGAAGGCTACCGCCGCGACGGTGCGACGCTTGTTCCCACCGGCTCGCGCCGGCGCTACGAGGGGCCCGATGGGCTCGTCGGCTGGTTTGATCGGTACCTTGTTGCACCACCGATTCCTCAGTTCGACTCGCGTCTCGAGACTGCCGTTATCAGACGCCCTGTGATATTATCGGAGTACCTGCTGGAGGCCGACCCTGCCGGCGAGGTATCGTTCGTTCGGGACTCGAACGCGAGTGGTAATTAAGTTAAGGCCGAGCTAGAGGTGGCCGATAGGGCTACTGTAGTCATGATGATAACACTGTACCGGGTGGGCGAGCATGAGCGTATCCGATATGTAACGTTTCATAACCGACAAACGACGCTCTTCTCTCCCTTCGCATTTACCATATGTGAGGGAGAGGTCCACGGGCCGGGAAGAGAGCGCCTGTACACCTTCGAAACCCGCGAGGAAATGGACAAAAAGCTTCGTACCCTCCTTCAGGGCCGCGTGAAGTCGGGGTACCGAGTGCTCTACAGTTTCTTTCGCAAGCACGAATACGACGAAATACGACCAGCGCTCTTCGCTTGACAGCGGTACGCGGCTGCGCGTACCGTAACTGACACTGTGAATCTTCCAAACAGCATAACGGCATCAAGAATTGCCCTGGCACCGGTCTTCTTTCTCGTATTCTTTATCCCGTTATGGACCGGGGAGCTTGCTACGACCTCGGTCGTTCTCATATGGCTAATGTTCGCATGGATTGAGTTCTCGGATATCGCCGACGGCGAGGTCGCTCGGAGGAGTGACAGCGTCACCGATATTGGTAAGGTGCTCGACCCCTTTGCCGACGTGTTTATAAGGCTTACGTATTTCGTGTGCCTTCTGTTGGGCAACCTTATGCCTGTCTGGGTATTTCTCATTATCCTGTACCGCGAGTTCGGCATTCTGTTCGTACGCATGCTCATGTATCGAAAGGGCATCGCTCTGGCCGCGCGCAAGGGCGGAAAACTCAAAACCGTTATGTATTCGGTAGCAGCCGGAGCCGGATTTCTCCTGTCGACCTTTCAGCGGATCGGTGTGTATGAACCCGAGTCGACGTTCGGTCTCACAAGCCCCTTACCGGTCGCGGACGCGCCGGCGTATATAGCCGTGCTCGCCTTTGCGGCGATGGCTTTGTACATTGTCTCCGCGGTCGCCTCGGTTATGTCGTTTCTCGATTACATACACGTATTCCGGCAGTCGAACAGTGAAACCTGAGCAGCGTCGCGCACAATCGTTATCCGGGTGGTCGCGCGAAGACCGTTCGCGTGTGTCGACTGTGTTCTGCGATATCGACGATACACTGACGCGCGGCAATCGTCTCGAGGTATCTGCGTACAGCGCGATCTGGGCACTCGCGAACGCCGGGTATCGCGTGGTCCCGGTAACCGGCCGGCCGGCAGGCTGGTGCGACTGTATCATCCGACAATGGCCGATCGATGCGATTGTCGGGGAAAACGGCGCGTTCACCTACTACCTTGTCGACGGGGTACGAAAAGAACTCTACCATCCCGAAGCCGGAGAACCTGGTGCGCACGCCGATCGGCTTCGCGAGATCGCCTCGAACGTTTACCGCACCATACCCGGTACCCGTGAGGCGAAGGATCAGCCGTTTCGCCGGTTTGATGTTGCCGTGGACTTTCGCGAGGAACCACCGTTTCTTGACTTCGATGCCGCCGAGGCAATCTATCGCAGGTTTACCGAGGAGGGCGCAGTGGCTAAGATAAGTTCTATCCATGTGAATGCCTGGATCGGCGACTACGATAAACGGTCAATGACTGAGATTACCGCCCGCGCGCTATGGAATCTTGATTTCGCTCGCGAGGCCGATCGCCTTGCGGCCGCCTTTTGCGGGGACTCTCCGAACGATGAGCCGATGTTCGCCTTTTTTCCAAACAGCGTCGCGGTGGCCAACGTACGCGAAACGCTCGATTACATATCAACGCCGCCGGGCTACATCACCGCTTCGTCGTATGGCGCAGGCTTTGCCGAGTTCGCGGATGCGCTGTTGGAGTCTCGCGAAACCTCGTCGTACGTGGACTCTATATGCCCGGAAGGATAGTGCAGAAATAAAGGAGAGAATCGGTGGAGTATCTATCGCTCGATGGTGAATGGAGCCTTAAGGCCGGGACGCGCGACCGCGATGTACCCAACGAGATTCGTAACTCGAAGCTCTTTCACGACGGCATTCCCGCCACGGTGCCGGGCTGCGTACACACGGATCTGCTCGACGCCGGGCTTATCGAGGACCCGTACTACCGGGACAACGAACTTGCGGTGTTGTGGATCGGCGAAACCGATTGGACCTATCAGCGCACCTTTCGCGTGGATGAAGCGTTTCTATCGTCGGGCCCCGTTGAGCTTGTATGCAGCGGACTCGACACGCTCGCCGAGATCCGGATAAACGGCACGCGTGTCGCGGAAACGGACAACGCGTTTCGCACCTGGCGCGTTCGCGTCGATCCGTTGCTCTCGGTTGGCGAAAATAGAATCGACGTGCTGTTTACCGCACCGGTTCCATGGGCCCGCGACGCGAACGAGCAGAATTTCTATTGGCATACCGGCATTGGCGCGGAGCGACTCCCGGGAGTGAATCATTTACGAAAGAGTCAGGCGAACTTTGGATGGGACTGGGGGCCGCGGCTTGCGACCAGCGGAATCTGGAAGCCGATCGGCCTGGAAGCGCTCGGTTCGGGGCGCTTTGAGGACGTATCCGTTCGTCAGACCGCATTGAACGACGACGCGGCAGAGCTCAGCGTAGGGGTTTCGTGCCACGGCGCGAAGGATGGTACGACTGTCAGGGTCCGGGCGAATTTTTCCGGTGACGACGTAGCGGTGGCAACCGCCGGGGTATCCGGCGATCGGGCGGATCTGAGTCTTCATATTGCCGAGCCGCGGCGGTGGTGGCCCAACGGCAGCGGTCCACAGCATCGCTACAGTATTGTCGCTGAATTGCTCGATAGTACGGGAGCGCCGGTCGACCGGTGCGAGAAACGCATAGGGCTTCGCACACTGAGGCTTGTGCGTGAGCCGGATGACTGGGGTGAGTCGTTTTACTTTGAGGTGAATGGGTATCCGCTCTTTTCAAAAGGGGCAAACTGGATTCCGGCCGATACGTTTGTCACCCGCGTGCAGGCGTCTCATTACCGTCGTCTGCTGAAGAGTGCCGCCGATGCTCACATGAATATGCTGCGGGTATGGGGTGGCGGCATTTACGAGTACGACCTGTTTTACGATCTGTGTGACGAACTCGGGATACTGGTATGGCAGGATTTTATGTTTGCCTGCGCCGCCTATCCGGCCGATCGCAGCGAGTTTCTCGAGAACGTAAAGGCCGAAGCGCGGGAGCAGATCCGAAGGCTCAGACACCATCCGAGCGTCGCGCTCTGGTGCGGCAATAACGAACTCGAGCAGATCCATCCGTGCATCGGCGACGGCGAAGAGGCGCGCGCCGCCGGCGCGATGACCTGGGAAAGCTACGAACAGCTTTTCGATTTGTTACTCGCCGAGCAGGTAGCCGAGCTTCAGCCGGAAGCGGCGTACTGGCCTTCGAGTCCGCATACGCCGGGCGCCAAACGCGGCGACGCGAACGATCCGCACAGCGGCGACGCCCACCTCTGGATGGTCTGGCACGGACGGCAACCTTTTGAGGCGTACCGGGAGTGCGAGCACCGCTTCAACAGCGAGTTCGGGTTTCAGAGCTTTCCCGAGCCGGCCGCTGTCGCGCAGTACGCGGCGACCGGCGAACGAAACATTACCTCGAGAATTATGGAACATCACCAGCGCAGCCCCATCGGAAACGACACAATCGTGCAGTACATGCTCGAGTGGTTCCAGCTGCCTGTACGCTCGGACATGGTTCTATGGACGGCGCAAATTCTGCAGGGCCTTGCGATAACCTACGCGGTTGAGCACTGGCGACGGAGCGTGCCGCGGGGAATGGGAACGTTGTACTGGCAGCTCAACGACTGCTGGCCGGTAGCGAGCTGGTCGAGCATCGACTGGCAGGGGCGATGGAAGGCGCTTCACTATATGATGAGGCGTGCGTATGCCCCGTTGCTCTTGAGCAGCGTCGAAAACCCGGAGAACGGAACAATAACGCTGTTTGTAACGAGCGACGAATTGTCCCCATGCGAAACGCGGCTCGAGTGGCGCATGTGGACGGTGGATGGCGAGATTATCGCGCTTGGAGAGGAGGATGTTGATGTTCCCGCCTCGGGCACCGTCGAGGTGCTGACCCTGGAGTTCGACGAGCAGATCGAGCAGGTGGGCGCACATAAGCTTATCTTCTTTGCCGAGCTCTTCCGGGGTGATACAAGAGAAAGCGACGCGATGGCCGCCTTTGTTCGGCCCAAGCATCTCGAGCTCCGCAACCCGGCATTGACGGTTCGTAGAAAGCAGCTCGACAGAAATGCCGAATCCTGGCAGCTGAGTGTGGAACGTCCCGCGCTCTGGGTCTGGCCTGAGATGCCCGGATACGAATTGCGCTATTCCGATCGCTTTTTCCATCTTGAACCGGACCGCTCGCGCGAGGTGATCGTCGGACCGGAGAACGGGCGAAACGCCGACTGGCACGGCGCCGAAGGCAGAGTCTATTCTCTCTTCGATACCGCTCGGGAAATGGAGTAACCTCGCCGAGTATACGATTACGGGTTCGGCTATGTCCGCCGGCGAGGGGCTGTTTCTGACCACCCTGACCGGACCGGGCAAAGTATGGCTGCAGACTATGAGCATTCAGAGTCTGGCGGGGGAACTGATTCCGTTCCTGCCGAAAACCGGTAGCTCGAAATAGACGGTTGAACACCAGAGTGGTGGACACCAAACCCTGGGAGAAATCGAGGCTAACCCGTGGCGCATGGTGGGGTACACACCAGAGTGGTGGACACCGAACGTCGTGAATCCGTCCGGGCAAGGCCGGTGCGCGTCTACAGCGCAATATCCGGCTGGCCGCGGAAACATCAATTCCGTAGTATATAAGAATGGAATTAAAAGGGATGCATCATGTGACCGCGGTGACGGGGGACGTGGGGGGTAACGTTCGCTTCTACGTGAATACACTCGGCCTGCGGTTGGTAAAGAAGACAGTGAATCAGGACGACCTCGGCGCCTATCATTTGTTCTACGCCGACGAGGTGGGAACAGCCGGAACCGAGGTGACGTTTTTCGACTGGCCCCGCGTGCCGAAGCGGTCGCACGGCGCGGGGACTGTTCGCAGAACGCTTCTGCGGATACCTGCTTCTCAGGCGGCTTTGTCGTGGTGGCAAGAGCACCTGAAGCGTTCAGGGGTTGAATCGGAGCGCGTAGGGTTTGCCGGCGGACGCGAGGCAATACTCTTCAGTGACCCGGAAGGTCAACAACTCGCGCTTGTAGCTGACCCGTACACCGGTGAGGCCAAACCGTGGGCCGCGGGGCCGGTCCCGGCCGAATACGCAATCGGCGGCTTGCTCGGCGCGGAGGTGCATTCGGCGTTTCCCGAGCGTAGCGCGCTGTTCCTCCAGGAATACCTCGGTATTCGGGAAGCAACCGGCTTACCGCAGGATGAATCGCGTCGGATATTCCGAATCGAGAGCGACGTCAGTGTCGCTGAGCTTCATATTGTCTCAGGCGGCACCGGATCATTCGGGCAGGTAGGCATCGGCGGGGTACATCATCTCGCGCTTCGCGTGGAAAACGACGATGAACAGCGGGAATGGCTCGAGTATCTAACCGGACGGGGGGTACCGAATTCGGGACTCGTCGATCGGCATTATTTTCACTCGCTTTATTTTCGAGAGCCCGGGGGCATTCTCCTCGAGGTTGCTACCGCCGGTCCCGGATTCCTTGGGGATGAAAATGTCGAGCATCTCGGCGAAACGCTGTCCCTTCCGCCGTTTCTCGAACCTCGTCGTGATGAGATAGAGGCCGGGCTTCAACCGATTCCGGCCGTCTAACGCGCCGACCGCGCGCCTGACGGCCCACCGCTTCTACAGTTGCTCGAGTTCTACGGTTGCTCGAGGAGCTGCTCAAGCGTCGCAGTGTCGGGGGCGACCGCTGCGCCGCGGTCACACCTGATCGCCGGGAGCTTGAGCAGTGAGGGGTCTTCAAGGAGTTCCTCTTTCGGATCGTACTCCATGTACTGCATACCACGTTTGCGATAGTTCTTTGCATTCGTGTCGATCAGGTTTCCGTAACCCCCGCAGGCACGGGCGAGCGCGTCAATTTCTTTCTCCGCCGGCGCTTTCGAGGCGATATCGACAAATTGGAACGCGATTCGCCGCTCCTTCAGGAACCGCTCGACTTTTCTGGTTTCGTTGGATTTCTTTGTTCCGAATAGCTGCACAGTCATAACTACCCCACGAATAGTAGCGCATATACGGTGTGCGCGTCGAAGCATATATCCGGCCCGTCGTACACGATACTGCTCGATACCGGAATAAACGCGAATAAAAGTGCGTGCCGGGCGGTTTTTGAGTCTTGAGCGACAGAAAAAAACATACCAAGATCACGACATCGGACTAAGAAAGAAAGAATGCGGAACCGTTCACATAAAAATACTTCTTTGGTCATAAAAATTCGTCTCCAAGGCAATTCTGGACGTTTACAGCACAGCTTGGGTGTCGGAGTATAGGCAGTAGCAGGAGACAGAGAATATGAGTCTGAAAGACATTATGTGGTCAAAGCGGGGTTCTTCATGCTGACAGATTTGCTTCCGGCCGTACTTTTTATGGTAGCTCTCGGCGCCACCCTTGCTGCCGTGATCGCGATTGCTGTTCGCAAGCTCTACGTTTACGAGGACCCGCGCATCGACCAGGTAGAGGAGATGCTGCCTGCGGTGAACTGTGGGGCATGCGGGTACGCCGGCTGTCGCGCCTTTGCCGAGGCAGTCGTCAAGGGAGAGGCGCCACCGTCTCAATGCACCGTCAACAGCACCGAGGCAAATCAGCAGATCGCCGAGTTTCTTGGTGTTTCCCTCGGAAATCACGAAAAAATCGTGGCACGGCTCGCCTGCGCGGGCGGCACTCACGTCGCCAAGATGCGCGCGCGCTATGAAGGTATGCAGTCGTGTGCGGCCGCAGTGGTATCCGGCGGCGGGGGAAAAGCCTGTGCGTGGGGCTGTCTCGGACTCGGGGATTGCGAAGTGTCCTGCGACTTCGATGCGATTCATATGAACGAATACGGTCTTCCGGTAGTTGACGAGGACAAGTGTACTGCCTGTAACGACTGTGTTGTCGCGTGTCCGCTCGATCTGTTCAGTCTCCATCCGGTAAGCCACAAGCTGTGGGTCGCCTGCAAGAACCTGGAAGAAGGGGAAAAGGCGCTCGATGAATGCGAAGTAGCCTGTACCGCATGCAATCGGTGTGTGCTCGACGCACCCGACGGGCTCATTTCGCTTAAGAACAATCTCGCGGTCGTCGATTACTCGAAAAACCATCTTGCCACACCGGTTGCCATTCAGCGATGCCCTACCGGAGCAATCGTCTGGATGGAGGAAGGCGGAAAAGTTATCAAGGGCGAAGGCGCGAAGAAGATTGTTCGCAAGACGCCGCTGCCGATCGAGGGAGAACAATGAATAAGCACAAAATGGTCGCCATCGGGGCTTGCTCGCCCCGAGGCGGACAAATGGAACAAAACCGGGCGCATTCGAGAATCCGCGAAGCGGATTTTCGGTACCTATGTGCGGGTTCGAGAGCTTCTACCAAACAAAACCACAAAAGGACAGGGAAATGAGCAAGACGAAAGACAATGCACCGAAATATCCGGGTATATCCGATGCACTCGATGGAAACACAGCCGTCATCATGGTCGAGCGCGAATCGAGCGACGCGGCCGGAGCTTACCCGATTACCCCTTCGACGCAGATGGGCGAGTACTGGGCGGAGGCTACAGCCGCCGGGCACATAAACATTTCCGGTCGTCCGCTCATTTTTCTCGAGCCGGAAGGTGAACACGCAGCCGCAGCCGTTACGGCCGGTATGTCGATGAGCGGCTTGCGCGCGAGCAACTTCTCCTCCGGACAGGGTATTGCGTATATGCATGAGTCGCTCTATCCGGCGGTTGGTAAGCGACTCCCGTACCTGTTGAACATGGGCTGCCGGGCGATCACCAAGGCGACCCTGAACGTCCACGCCGGTCACGACGATTACCATCTTATGGACGATACCGGTTTTTTTCAGGTCATGGGCAAGAGTGCCCAGGAAGCTGCCGATCTCAATGTTATCGCCCGCAAGATCGCCGAGCTCGCGCTTACCCCTGGCGTTGTCGCTCAGGATGGCTTTCTCACGACGCACCTCATCGAAACCATGAGGGTGCCCGAACGTGAGCTTATCGCGGAGTTCCTCGGTCGTCCGGACGATATGATCGATACCCCGACGCCGGGACAGAAGATTCTGTATGGAGACAAGCGACGCCGCGTGCCCATTCTCTGGGATGTGGATAACCCGGTTCTCGCCGGCGGCGTGCAGAACCAGGATTCCTACATGCAGTCGGTCGCCGGACAGCGTCCGTACTTCTTTGACCATATCAAGGAAATCACCGACAAGTGCATGGCCGAGTACGGAGAGCTCACCGGTCGCAAGTACCAGCGGGTGTCCACATACCGTGCCGAGGACGCCGAGTATCTCATCGTCGGGCAGGGCAGCATGCTCGGGACCGCCGAAGCGGTAACCGACTATCTGCGAGAAAAGCGCGGGGTTAAGGCCGGTGTCGTCAATATGACAATGTTCCGCCCCTTCCCCGCGGATTACGTGGGAAAAATTCTGAAGAACCGCAAGGGTGTCGTCGTGCTCGAGCGCACCGATCAGCCGCTTGCTGCCGACCTTCCCCTTATGAAGGAGATCCGGTCTACCGTCGGAAAGTGTATAGAAAACGGAATGGCGGACAAGAAGCACGGTTTGCCGTATCCGGACCTCGAGACCTACAAAAAACAGGAAGAGGTTCCTCACCTGTATTCCGGATGCTACGGACTCGGCAGTCGGGACCTCCAGCCGGAAGGCGTAATCGGTGCCATCGAGAACATGCTCCCCGACGGGCCTCAGAAACGCTTCTTTTATCTTTCTGTTGATTTTCTCCACGATGAACCGTGGACACCGAAGCAGGAAATATATCAGCAGGAAATCCAGAACCACTATCCGAATATCAAAGAGCTCGCGGTAAGAGGAAGCGAGAACCCGAACCTGCTTCCCGACGGAGCGATTACCGTCCGAATGCACTCGGTCGGCGGATGGGGTGCTATTACCACCGGTAAGAACCTCGCGGTCACGCTCTACGACCTCCTTGACTACGACATGAAGGCGAACCCGAAGTACGGTTCGGAAAAGAAGGGACAACCGACCACCTACTATCTGTCGGCAGCCCCCGAGCCCATCCGGATTAATTGTGACTATAGTTATGTCGATGTTGTGCTCTCCCCGGATCCCAACGTTTTCAGCCATTCCAATCCGCTCGCGGGTCTGAAGAAAGGTGGCGTGTTCGTTATTCAAAGCGAGCTATCCGATCCGAAGGAAGTCTGGAACAAAATTCCCCAGACCAAGCAGCGCTACATCATCGACCGCGATATTCGTGTGTTTTTCCTCGGTGCATTCAAAATAGCGCGGGACGAAGCCACGGATCCGGAACTGCAGTTTCGCATGCAGGGCAACGCATTCCA
>JBKGYS010000077.1:0-11922 GCA_046545955.1 Spirochaetales bacterium
CGCCACCCGCCTGACGCGCTCACGACACGCTGAACCGGCCGCGGCCTGCTCTCGCCCTTGTCTGTAACCTGAGCCGCAGCCTAACATCAACCTATGCAATTTCCGATTACATTTGCGACCGACACGCGCGAGGCGCTCTACGATATTACCGACCGCGTGGAGAAGGCGGTGGGCGAAAGCCGGGTGCGCACGGGCTTGTGCGCGGTGTACGCTCAAGGGGCGACCGCGGCGATTATGATTCAGGAGAACTGGGACGACAGTGTGCAGAACGATGTGGTGAGCCTGCTTCGAAAGCTTGCGCCGCAGGGCGTCGGTGCGTGTATGATGGCGGCGGTATGAAAACGGATGAGTCTGCGTGGCGCGTTCTGATTGTGGAGGACGATACCGATATCGCCTTGGCCGTGCGCGACCACCTGGCAAGAGAGGGTGTGTCAAGCGAACACTTTACGAGCATGACGCCGGTTAGCGGACGACTGAGAGCCGGCGGGATTGATGCGATTATCCTCGACATTATGCTGCCCGACGGGAGCGGGATTGATTTGTGCCGGTTTCTTCGTCAGGCCGGCTGGACGCTGCCGATTCTGTTCCTCACGGCGAGGAACGAGGAGGGGGAGCTCGTCACTGGGCTCGAGGCGGGCGGCGATGACTACGTGACAAAACCGTTTTCCGCGACGACATTGACCGCGCGGGTGAGGGCGCTTTTACGCCGGGCGACGGTATACAGCACTCATCCCCGCCTCGCCGGGGGTGCGCGGCAGGAGGTATCGGGGACACCGCCGGACACGGACTCCGCGCCGGCGGCTGCGGCGATGCCGGGTCCAGCCGATCGGCCGGATTCCCGGAATCTACCGCGGCTTGTGCTCGACTCACGCGAGATCGACTTCGCCGCGAGCGAGGTCCGCTCGGGGGCCGCGCGGGTGGATATGACGGCGAAGGAGCGGCATCTGCTCGCCGTGTTCGTGTCCCGGCCGAATACGATCCTTACCCGCGATCAGCTCTTTCATACGGTTTGGGGAGATTCCCACCACGGCGATCCGGGAACGGTTGCCGTCCACATGCGACGGCTTCGCGAGAAGCTCGAGGATAATCCATCCGAACCGCGCTTTCTTCAGACGGTGCGCGGTCTCGGCTACCGGTTTCGCCCGGATGCGGAGGGTTGAATGTGACGGCTATACAACCGGGACGATTTCGCGGGCTTCGAATCCGTATGCTCGGGACGTTCACGGTGGCGACGCTCGCATGGATTCTCATTCTTTTCATCGCGGCGGTTGTCGGCCTGAAGGTCGGGCTCGGCGAGGGTATCACCGAAACACGGCGGACGCTTTCGCTTATCGGCTGGTCGCGCGGCGCCATATCGCAGCTCGAAACGGCGCTCGAGTCGGGGACCGATATTTCGGACATCGACCGTGGGGTACTCGAAAGCGACCACGAGCCGAGGCCGCGCGTTTCGGTTGTCGGAACGGACGGCCGGATCCTTCTCGAAAGTGAGGGAGAGTTCGAGGGTGAAAGGCTGTCGGCATCGGACGTGCTGACCCTTATTCCGGCGAGCGACCCGGCTGAACCGATGAGCGGGACCGGTCAGCAGATTCGGGTCAACGGCGAGCTCTGGGGCTACTTTATTATCACGTTTCCCGAAGGAGCGGAGCTGTACCGCTTCGTCTCAGAGCCGGAGCGCCTCGGTACGGCGATATCCCACACCATGGCAACGGGACTCGTGCTCTCTCTTCTTGCAGTGTATGCGAGCTTTTACCTGTTTGCCCGGCGGCTCGTGCATCCGCTGCAGCAGCTCGCCTATCAGGTAAGTCGAATCGAGGACGGCGAGCTTCCCGCCCCGCAGGAATGGCCCGAGCGCGGCGACGAGATCGGGCTTCTCTCGGGTTCGCTGAACCGTATGACCGAGGCACTTGCCCGCTCCAACGAGCAGCTTCATCGCGAGGATGAGAGACGAAGGCTGATGGTAAGCGCGCTTGGACACGATCTTCGCACGCCGGTAACCGCGATTGTCTCGCACGCCGAGGCGCTCGAGAGCGGAGCAGCGAGCGACCCCGGCCGGTCGCTGGCGACCATTCGCCGCCGTGCCGATCATATTCAGCATCTTCTGAATGACCTCCTCGCGTACGCGGCAATCGGCCACCGTGCCGAGGCGGATGCAACCCGGCTCGATATCGCCGAGCTCGCCCGCGAGACCATTATCTCAATGCTTCCCCGCTTCGAGGAGCACGCGATCGCGGTCGAGGCGGATATTCCCGAGGAGCCGGTGTTCGTTTCCGGGGCCCGGAGGGCGATTCAACGGGCGTTCGACAATATTCTTTCCAACACACTCGAGCACGCCTCCTGCGCGACCTTGGTCTGCATCTCGATCGGCTGGACTGCCGGGGAGGTTCGTGGCCCAGGCGCCGGCGACCGACCGAACAACGTTCGCGTTTCGATTTCCGACGACGGGCCCGGCGTTCCCGAGCACGTCGATATTTTTGAGCCGTTCAAGAAAGGCTCACCTTCGCGCTCGGGACACGGAAGCGGGCTCGGCTTATCGGTGGTTCGCGAAATTATCGCCGCGCACGGCGGCAGCTGCGGCGCCGAGCGTCGACATTCGGGCGGATCCACGGTATGGTTTGAGCTTCCAGGACAGTCTTCATGAAATGTTCAATACGATTTCACACTATTGCCGCGGTCGTAGCGCTCACACTCCTCATGTTCGCTGTAACGGTTTACGCAGCGGTTCCGCTTCTCGCTCAGGATGAGACGCAGACGGAGACCGAGACGGAGACGGAAACCGAGACGGAGACCGAGACGGAGACGCAGACGGAAACCTCCGCCGACGATGAGGAGTCCGACGATGAAGAAGCCGAGGAGCCGATCGTCGATCCGGTGGTCGAGGGCGAGATTGCAACGCTGAATATCAGCAATGCAACCGAATACCCGTTCCTTATGCTTTTCGTCTCACCCGCGGATACCGATTACTTTGGCCCCGATCTCTTGGGCGACGAAGACGTGCTCGAGCCGGGCGAAACGCGCGAGATAACCGTGCACGCCGACGACGATTGTTTCGACTACGATGTGTTGGCGATCGACGCGGATGGGTTTCCACTGTACTCGATCCTCGAGGTCTGCTCGGGCGCGGAGGAGGATATTCGTCTCGGCGCCGATGGTATCCTCGAGGAGGATGTGCCGTTGGAGCGCTTTATGCGCGTTGACGTAACGAACACCCGCGAGGAGGCGATTACCTCGCTGTATGCCTCAGCGGTCGACAGCCGGTACCTCGGGGCAGATCTCCTCTCGGATACCGGGGAGCTCGAACCCGACGATACGAAAAGCTTTTACCTCGCCGACAGCGAAGCGGTAAGCTACAACATTCTCGCGAGAACCGCCGGCGAAGAGAGCATTGCGACGAAGTTTCACCTCCACAGCTTCGGCGGTACGGAAACGGAGGTCGTTCAAGTCGATATAGGCGCCGACCTACCGGTTCAGTGACGCGCGGGTCGGTGCAACCTCGAAAGACGCTCGACGAAACACCTTCGCCGAGACGGCACATCTACCCGTTGTGTCGACGCATTCGCTGTCGACGTGCCCGTTGTCGCCTTACTCCTTGCCGACTTACTCGTTGTCGACTTACTCGTTGTCGACTTACTCGTTGCCGTCGAGAAAACGCGTTGATACCTCGTCCATAACCAGTTTTCCCCGAATACGCTCGATATCGAGAATCGTCAGCAGCATGTCGGTAAGCGCCTCGTTTACCGCATTGTCGCTCTCGCGCAGATCCCGCTGGACTTCCTCCACTTCGAGCCCCGTGGCTTCATCGATTTCGGCCAGCGCCCGGGTATCGGCGAGACTGTCGGCCTCGAAATCGCTGTCGGCGCGAAGGATCTCCGCCCGCTCGATGAGAATTTCGAGCCGCTCGAGCTCGTCGGCGAGATCGTCGCGGGCGTCGTCTTCGGCTTCCTGTCGTTCGAGTTCGGCAAGCTCGATAGACCGGGTGTCGGCGAGCGCTTCGTTACGCCTGCGGCCTCCGTCGTAAAGCGGCACGGTGAGACCGAGCGTAAGATTCCAGTCGAAACCACCGTCCTCGTCGAGCAAGTCACCGAAGGCATCGATGACGTCTGTTTCATCCTCTCGCTCGTCCGGGTACCGTCGCGACGCGTTTCCCGTTACCGAAAACTCGGCCGCGCGATCGGGGGCGGCGGTAATCGCCTGGTCGCGAGCCTGCTCGACCGAGATCCGCGCTCTTCGCACTCCCGAGTTCTCCGAGACATCCCACTCCGATCGTTCGACACCGTCGTAGCGGTCGAGGATATCCTGCGCCTGCGCCTCGATATCTGCCTCGAGTTCGCTCGCGCGCTCAAAGGTGTATTCGCTCGGATCGAACTCGCCGGCAACCAGACGCGCAAACGAACGCTCGAACCCCCGAAGCTGATCGCGAAGGTCGAGCAGGGTCTCGCGGGTACGATTGCGCTGCAGACGCACCTCCAGAAGCTGCCGTTCGCTTGCCACCCCGGCTTCAACGTCGCTTTCGGTTTCTTCTATCCGCCGCGACAGGATATCGCGGGATAGCTCGAGGGTATCTACCGATTGCCGCACATCGGAGATAGCAAAGTACAGCTCGACCGCCGCGATAAGACTGCCGTTGGCAGCCTCCTCCTGCGCGACTTGCGCGTTTCGCACGCCGGTTCGCGCTTCGCGATCGAGCGCGCGACCGATTCGAACATCCACGAAGCGCCCGCCAACGAACACCGGCTGGCTGAGCCGCAGCCCAGCCGAGGGAGCGACTTCCCAGGCCGGGTCGGCGTTGTCATCTCCGTCGTCGTCAAGCTCGGTCGAAGCGCTCGCCTCGAGCGTACCGTCGGCCGAAACATTTCCCCCGGTGGGTAGCTGCTGCGAAAACCGCAGCGTGGCTGCTGTCGATTGCTTTCGCGTGGTGGTTGGTCCGGTGTCGACGCCGGTCGTCGCCTCGTTATCGCCGCCAGGCGCCGAGCCGTTTTGCGTGCTCGCGCCTTCGGGACCGTCGTCCTGCTCGGGACTGTCACCCTGCCCGGGGCTGCCACCCTGCTCGAGACTGTCGCTGCGGCGCTCGCTTATGCTGTAGGGTTCGAGCTCGAGGTCCACCTGCGGACCAACCCCCGCACGCGCGCTTTCGTATCCCGACCGCGCGCTCTCAAGCTCGATCCCGGCGCTTCGAATGTCGGCATTCTCCGCTTGTACCGTATCGAGCACGTCGAGAAGGTCCAGGGTGGGACGATCCTGCGCGAGAGGCGCCACGAGCGGGAAACACATCAGCATAAAAGCAAAAACAACCGCAGCACTCCGACCCCGTAGCGCAACCAGGCCTTTTCTCACTGACTTACGCATTCTTCGTTCCTCTCTTACGCTTCCGGTCGAACAGCAGCCCGTACAGACACGGAAGCACAACCAGCGCCGCAACGGTACTGAATAGCAGACCGAAAATGATCGTGCTCGCCATAGGCCCCCAGATTACGCTCTCGCCACCGAGCCCGAGCGCGGTCGGAGTGAGCCCGGCGATCGTTGTAAGCGAGGTCAGAACGATCGGACGAAGCCGTACCGTCGCCGCTTCGATTATCGCCTCGCCGGTCTCGTACCCGTCGTCGCGGTGCTCGTGGATGAAGCTTATGAGAACGATACTGTCGTTTACCGCGATACCGGCAAGCGCCACCGCTGCGTAGATGACAACCGAAGACAGCGCGGTGCCGCTGAGTACGAGATACAGCACAACGCCCACGAACGCAAAGGGAACCGAAAGAATGATAAGGAACGGTTTTGCATAGCTTTTGAATTGTGTCGCGAGGATAAGATAAATCGCGAACAGACCAACCAGAAGAATCCGTAGGACGTCCACTATAAGGTTCTGGAAATCGGCGAATTGCCCCTCCGTTTCAATATCGACATCCGGCGCGACGCCGAGAATCTCCTCGTCGTAAAGCGCTTCGACGCGTTCATCGATGGCGGCGAGGTCGACCGACTCGAGCGCTTCGGCTTCAATTGTTACCTCACGCCGGCCATCAAACCGCTGGATGCTCGCGAATACCTCCGAATCCTGAACCTCGGCAATACTCGAAAGCGGAATGCTGCGCCCGTCTCCGGTGGGAACACCGAGCTCGAGAAGCCGCTCTGCCCGCGTCGGGTTTCCGAGCGCGTACCGGACTTCAACGTCGGTTTCCTCGTTATCGGAGAAAATAGTCCCCGCCGAGCGACCGTCAAACGCCGTCCGAATAAAGTTTCCGACGTTCCGCCGCGTAAGCCCGTACCGTGCCGCTTCGTCGTCGTCTACAATAACTCGCAGTTCCGGCGACGACTCCTCGAGGTTGTCGCGGACATCGAACACACCGTCGGTCGACTCGAGCTCCGATCGCACGATCTCCGAGGCGTCGGCAAGCTGCTCGTAGCTGTCGCCGAAGAAGCGGTATACGATAGTACTGTCCACCGGTGGACCGGTCGCCTGCCGACGGAAGCGCAGATTTTCCGTGCCCGGAATATCGCCGGTCATTTGCTCGGCCTCCTCGATAATCTCGAGCACGCTTCGCTCACGCCCTTCATCGAGCTCCTTGAGGTCAACGACAAGCTGGCCGACAGTCGGGTCGGTAACATTCTCATTTTCCCCGGCCCGGAAGCCAACATACGCGGTAATCGCCTGGTATTCACCCTCGCCGACAAGCGGCTGCAATCGCTCCTCGAAGCGCTCGACTACCTCGTCAGTCTTTTCGATCGGCGTGCCGGGCGGCATATCAATATCGATGTAATAGAGACTCGCCTCGTCGGCGGCGAAAAAGTCCTGTTGCAGCCCCCCGACGAGGCTGAACGAACCGCCCATGACCAGGAGCGTGGCGAGCACCGCGAGCCCGCGCCGTCGGTAGACCGCTGAAAGGAATCGCCGAAAAAGAGACCGGAATCGATCGAAGACCCGGTTAGCGAAGTTCGCCGTGCCTTTTCCCGGCCAGTCGGCGTAGTGAGACGGAAGGAACACGCTCGCCTCGAAGGTGCTCGCGAGCAGAGCAATGGTTACCGTGATCGGTACGACCCTCAGGAATCGCCCGATTATTCCGGGAAGAAAGGCGAGCGGCAAAAACGCGGCAACGGTGGTCAGAGTCGCCGCCCAGACCGGGCCTGCAACCTGGTTTACCCCGTTAATCGCCGCCTCCTCGCGGGAGAGGCCCTGCTGTTCGAGCCGGTAGCTGTTTTCAACGATAACAATCGCGTGGTCGACGATCAGGCCGAGCACCAGAACCAGCCCGAACAGAGAGTTCCCGTTTAAGGTCTCGCCGAGGAGTTCGAGCACTACGAACGTAATACCGAAGGTCACCGGTATACCGATGGCCGTCATGAGCGAGTTTCGCAGTCCTACGAACAGAAGCAGAATTACGATAAGCAGCGCGAGACCGAGTACCGCGTTGGAAACGAGCACTTCTATAGAATCGTTTATCTGTATCGTGGAATCGTTCACATAGGAAACGGACAGTGCTTCGGGAATAGTGGTTCCCTGACTCTGCTCTATACGCTGCTTTACGTCGTCTACTATGTCCACACTCGAGCCGCCGGGTACTTTCGCAACTCGAAGGCTTATGCTCTGCTCTCCGTTGAAGCGTGCCGATACCCCGTCGCGCTCGTATCCCTCTTCGACCGCGGCAATATCACCGACGCGAACGATGCCCGTGCCGGACCCGCCGTCGGCCTGCTGTCCACCGTCGGCGCCCTGTCCTCCGCTCGACCCGGCCGTACGTACGACAACCGACTCGAGATCTTCCGCCCGCTCGACCTCTCCGACGGTGCGAAGCAGAAACTCTCTTGACGCCGTCGCGAGACTTCCGCCGGGTACCGTCACATTTCTCGATTCCACCGCCTGGACCACTTCGTCGATGCTGATGCCGTACGCTTCGAGAAGCTGCGGATCCGTCTCGACAAACGCCTTCTGCTCTCGAGAGCCGACAATTTCCACGTCCGAAACGTCTCGAACCGTGGAAATGCGGTCTGAAACGCGCTCGGCGGTCCGGTTCAGCGTTTCGTAATCGGTTTCCCCGTGGAGTACTACCTCGATAACCGGAAGAAAGTCGTTGGAGCTGAACTCGCTTATATTCTCCTGCCCGACCCCATCGGGCAGATCGAGCGACTCGAACCTGTTCTGCGCGTCCTGAAATACACGATCGAACTCGCGCCTCGTTATGTCCTCCTCGAACTGGAGAGAAACTGTGGCGGCTCCGTCCTGCGTCTGCGATTGATAGGTCGAGAGTCGATCGAGTCCCTGCATCTCGTTTTCGATTTTCGCAGTCACCGTCTCCTCTATGTCCTCGGCGGACACACCGGGGTACGGAACGTTTATGTTGATGAAGAAAAAGGGCACTTCGGAGAACTGCTCCTGCGGAAGCCTGCCCGCGCTGAACAGCCCAAGGACCAGAATCACAATAGTCAGTATGTTGATAAGCACCGAGTTGCGAACCGAGACACCGCCGAGCGTCATTCGACCTCCTCGCTCGTTGAGATAACCGTACCGTCAACCGCGTCGCCGTCGCGCAGTCGCGAAACGCCCGATACAACGACCTGCTCGCCAGGTTCCAGACCGTCGGAAACCACCGCCCTGGGCCCGAGTCTGTCAGCGATGACAACCTCGCGCACCATCGCGCGGTCGTCGCTGATCACGAACACTTCCGCGGTTTCCCCCGCTGCGGCGGTGTTGCCGCCGACGCCCGATCGAATAGCAGCTGTGGGAACAAGAATGCCGGAGGTACCGCCACCGGTATCGACCGTCGCGCCGGCGCTCAACCCGCTTCGAATCATGTCCGCACAGTCGCCGTTTTCCCATTCGATAGCAACGGTAAAGCTACCGGTCTCCTCGTCGGCGCGCGAGCCGACCGCCTCGACGCGCGCGTCGATACTCTCCTCGCAATCACGAACACGGACTGTCGCGGGAAGTCCACGGGAAATATCGCGTATTTCCCGCCTCCCGACGGAGGCATCAAGGCGCACGCGCGACATATCGACGATTCGCGCGACCTCCACGCCGGAGCTGAGGCTCGCCCCTTCGTCGATGTCGGCGCCAAGGCTCGCTACCTGCCCGGATATAGGCGCGGTAATCGTACGCGTATCGAGTTGGTCCCGTGCCGAGGCCAGTTGCTGCTCAGCCCCGCGCAGATTCGCCCGCGCCTGCGACACCTCGGCGCCCGAGGCGCTCCCGCGCTCGCGCCGACTCTCGACCGACTGCAGTTCACTGCGCGCGGACTCGAGGTTGGCCTCCGCCTGTTCGAGCGAGAGCTCTTCGCTTCGGCTCGGGAGTTCCACGAGTACATCGCCAGACTCGACCTCGTCTCCGAGATCGACCCGTACCGCGTCAATACGTCCCTGCGTCTCAGAGAGTACCCCCGCCTCGCGCGCGCCACGGATACGCCCTGTCATGGAAACCTCGCCGCCGAGCCGACCTTCCACCACCTCGACCGCTTCCACCGCACGGGCACGCTCGTCTTCAGCCTCGAATTCGGCGCTATCTTCTTGCTCGGGCGACCCGCAGGCCACCAAGGTCGCGACGGCAACGAATACCGCCGCGCGCGCTACTGTGCTCCAACCCGTCGTGTCGTTCATACCGTCTTGTAACTTAATCAGATAGCCGCTGTGAAGCCACATCTTCGGTTTGAATTAGCTATTAACGCGCAATTAAGAGCTTTCAGGGGCCTGCTCCCATAGTGCGGGATCAGCGCCGTGACGATACCCCTGGAACGGTCGCGCGCCCGGCCGCACGCTTCAGTCCGTAATTCTAATTCCGGCTTTCCGCAACGTCTCGGGCAGCTCCGCGGCGAAATCGACCGCCTCGTCCCGGGCAGCGTCGACCGTCTCGCGCCAGCGCCGGAAATCGAGCAGGCCAACCCTGGCAAGACCGATACGTTTGTAGTAATCGGGGGGGTTGTACTGCTTTTTTACGGCAATGATGCGATCCCTCATAATCCTGACCGTACCGACAATCATTTGACTGAACGGCGGCAGATCGGTCGGGTGCTCGGGCTGATCGTCCTCGGAGAGGTGCAGCGCGATCACGAAGTCGCACTCGTGCTGGATGCGATCGTAGGGCAGCGCGTTGATGATTCCCCCGTCGATAAGAACCCGATTATCCATAACGAAGGGAGAAAAAAGACCCGGAATAGACACGCTCGCGCGGATTGCGTCGGCGAGATTGCCTTCCTTAAGAAGCACCTCCTCCCGTTGCCAGAAATCCACCGCGACTGCCCGGAACGGAATACGGGTTTCCTCGAACGTACTCACCGGAAGAATACGCCGAATAAGCTCGTGGGCCTTATTTCCCTTGAACAGACTTCCCCCGCGCAGCTGCGGATCGTAGGCCTGTAGCTGCGGAAGAGGACCGAGCGATTCGAGGGTCTCGATAATTTTAGAAGGCGACATGCCGGCCGCATACAGCCCGCCGAAAAGCGCTCCGGCGCTCGATCCGGCGACAACAGAGGGCCGCAAGCCCATTTCCTCGAGCGCGGCAAGGAACGGAATAAACGCCACACCCTTCGCACCACCCGCAGACAGGGCAAGACCGATTCGAGGCTTGCGGTTCCTGAACATTGTACTGATCACTCTCGACCCCGCCACAGGTTTCCTCATCTTATTCCGAAGGAATGTCTGTTACCACCGAAAGAAACGGCGCATGCGTCCCGGCTGAGCCCACCCGGGGGTACCCGCACCTCCGGCCTTATGCAGCGCCGCCTCCACCTGCGGTTGCGTAATGAAACGCTGCACCCTCAGCGCCTCCGCCCGCTCGCTGAAGCTCATAGAGCACTGCAGCGCCTGGTTGGGCGCCCAGCGACCGACAAAAAGCCGCGGGGTAAACGCCCTCGCCCCGTACGCCGGCCAGACCAGCTTATATCGAGTAAAGGTGTAGGGGCCAACCCCCAAAAGCGCCCACCACAGGCCTCGACCGATCATACTTCCGATGACCGCTCCACGACGCGAGGCAAGCCGCTCGCGATAGGCGCTAAGATACGCCCAAGCCCGCGGATACTCGCGGCAGAGCCGCTCGCGCGAAAGGGGGCGGGCGGTGGCCGGATCGTAGGCAAGGAGAATCCAGCGCCTGGGTGGAGTCTGCGCCGCACGCTGCGAACGCCGCAGCGAATCGACCGTTTCATGGTACCCGTAGTCGCCGGGTGAAACCAGCTCGCCGATCGGGTCACCACCCTCCCCGCCGCGGAACACCGAGGCGTCGATAAGGGGAAACAGAAGCTCCGGCTCCACGTCCGGCGTCGCGTCCGAGCGAAACATGAAGATATCGTTAGCTCCGCAGGTATTCACCCCCTGTCTCGGCCTGCTCTCAGGAGCAATACGACACGGTCTGAGACCTGGGTCCCGTTCCCGCGTGCGCGCTTCGCGCGAAGCGCCGAAGCGCGCAACCCCATACCGCGTACTCACCGAGGGAAAGACCCGCTCGGCGCTAAGCTCTGTGTACTCCTGGAGTTCCGGTACCGCCAGATCGTCCGGGTCGGCAAGCCGCCGCATGAACGGCCCGTGCGCCCCGTCTTCGTTAAAAATACCTGCCGGAAGGAAGAACGCCGCGCGCGTATCGCCGGTCGCCCGCGCGGCGCCGGATCGTGCCGCGCCGGGTTCCACTGCGTCGGATCGCGCGTCGCCTGGTCCCGCCGCGCCGGATCGTGCCGCTTCTGCTCCCGCTCCGTCGGATCGCGCGGCGCCGGATCGTGCCGCTTCTGGTCCCGCGGCGCAGCGTCCCGCGACGCCGGCAACCGCGGCGCCGGGGTTGCCGGCAAGCATCTCGGAAAACGCGCGAACAACGACCAGCGCCGATAGGTCGACGCGCGAATTCCCCCAGAGCAGAGACCTGCTGTCGGCGGTAAGTCGGTAACGGACAAAGAGCGGTTTCAGCCGCTCGCGGTAATCGCGGGGAAGATCGGGAAAACTCACCCACGGCGGATTACCGGC
>JBKGYS010000078.1:0-11879 GCA_046545955.1 Spirochaetales bacterium
ACGCGCCGGCGCGAAGGCGCGCGGCGACCGGCAACGTCCGACGCTACGCGGCGAATCGAGTACGCGCTCGCGCGCAGGCGCGCGCGGATTCCACGCTTGTCGTCGCTAACGTTTGTGGAGATATTAGAAGTATAGACTACGCTTAAAGGTACGTGGAGAGAGAAGATATATGAATTACGATAAAATGACGGTAAAGGCCCAGGAAGCGTTGCAGGCGGCCGGAAACCTCGCGCAGAAGCATTCACACGCGACATTGGATGCCGATCACCTCATGCAGGCGCTGCTCGAGCAGGAAGGCGGCGTTATTCCCCCGCTTTTAGACCGCCTCGGAGTGGACCGGCAGGCGGTTGCCTCGGCGGTGGATGAGCTACTGAACAAGAAGGCGTCGGTACACGGTGACGGCGCACAGCTGCAGCTTGCCTCGTCTATGACCGGCATATTGAATCGGGCGGAGAAGGAGGCTGATGATCTCAAAGACGACTACGTGTCGACCGAGCACCTTTTCATAGGCATTCTTGAATCCAAACACGCAATTGCCGATCGTCTGAAGCGGCTCGGCGTCGTCCGGGAATCGGTTATGACCGCTCTGAAAAGCCTCCGTGGCAATCAGCGGGTTACCGATCAGGACCCTGAGAGCAAATACCAGGTGCTCGAGAAGTACACGCGGGATCTTACCGCGCTCGCCCGCCGCGAAAAGCTCGACCCGGTTATCGGGCGCGACGAAGAGATTCGCCGCGTCATGCAGGTATTGAGCCGGCGCACAAAGAACAATCCGGTGCTCATCGGCGAACCAGGCGTGGGAAAGACGGCTATTGCCGAGGGGCTCGCACGCCGCATTGTATCCGGAGACGTGCCGGACAGCCTGAAGGAGAAAAAGCTTCTCGCCCTCGACCTCGGTGCACTCGTAGCCGGCACCAAGTTTCGCGGTGAGTTCGAGGAGCGGCTGAAAGGGGTCATTCACGAGATTTCGCAGAGCGAAGGGCAGATCGTGCTTTTTATAGACGAGCTTCATACGCTCGTAGGCGCCGGAGCAGCCGAGGGAGCGGTGGATGCATCGAATCTGCTCAAGCCGGCGCTCGCACGCGGAGAGCTGCGGTGCATCGGCGCCACGACCCTCGACGAGTATCGCCAGCATATTGAAAAGGATGCAGCGCTCGAGCGCCGCTTCCAGATGGTTATGACCGGCGAACCGAGTGTAGAGTCCACGGTGGCGATACTCAGGGGGCTCAAGGAGCGCTACGAAGTGCATCACGGCGTGCGCATCACCGACGAAGCGCTTATCTCGGCGGCAACGCTGAGCGACCGCTACATTACCGCTCGCTTCTTGCCCGACAAAGCGATTGACCTCATCGACGAGGCGGCAAGCCGCTTGAAGATGGAAATCGAAAGCCAGCCGGTCGAGCTCGACCAGTTGCAGCGACGGATTCTTCAGCTCGATATCGAAAAACAGGCGCTGTCCAAGGAGACCGACAGCAGCAGCTCTGAACGTCGTGATCGGATCGAACAGGAGCTCGCCGAGCTTCGTTCCCGGCGCGATGCAATGCAGTTGCAGTGGCAGAATGAGAAGAAGATCATCGAGGAGATACGCGAGCTTAAACAGCGCATCGAACAGCTGCACACAGAGGAAGCAAAAGAGGAACGCGAAGGGAACCTCAACCGTGCCGCCGAGATTAAGCACGGGCAGATTCCCGAGGCACAGATCGAGCTCGACCGAAAGACGCAGGAGATGGAACAGCTTCAGGGCGAAGAGCGGCTTCTGCGCGAAGAGGTCACCGACGAGGACATAGCTAAGGTCGTATCGACATGGACGGGCATTCCGGTTTCAAAAATGCTTAAGAGTGAAATGCAGAAGCTTCTCGAGCTCGAAGGCATTCTCGGAAAACGGGTTATCGGTCAAGAGCGCGCCATAGAGGCGGTCAGCGACGCGATCCGGCGAAATAAGAGCGGACTCAGCGACATTAACCGTCCCACCGGCGTGTTCATGTTCATAGGACCGACCGGAGTCGGGAAAACCGAGCTTGCCAAGACACTCGCGGACTTTCTGTTCAACGACGAACGCGCGCTTACGCGAATCGATATGAGCGAGTATATGGAGAAGTATTCGGTAAGCAGGCTAATCGGAGCTCCTCCCGGTTATGTCGGATACGAGCAGGGTGGGCAGTTGACCGAGGTCGTTCGTCGTCGGCCCTATTCAGTGCTGCTTTTCGACGAGGTCGAAAAAGCCCACCCGGATGTGTTTAACGTCCTGCTGCAGCTGCTCGACGAAGGTCGTCTAACCGACGGACAGGGCCGTCAGGTCGATTTCCGCAACACGATTATCATCATGACGAGTAATCTCGGAAGCGATCTCATCCTCGGCGCCGATAACCCCGATGACAAGTGGCAGGATATACAAACGCTGCTTCGCAGTACGTTCAAGCCCGAGTTCCTGAACAGGCTCGACGAGATCATCATGTTCCACCGGCTTTCAGAGGATCAGATCGCGAAGATTGTCAATCTCGAGATTGCCCGCGTGGAGAAGCGCCTTGCCGAGCGCAAAATCAGTATAGAGATTACCGAGCAGGGCAAGATGCTGCTCGCAAGACTGGGCTATGACCCGGCCTTTGGAGCGCGTCCGCTGAAACGGACAATTACGAGCCGGCTCGAGAATCCGCTGGCCAAGAAACTGCTTGCGGAGGAATTCACCGACGGTGATACCATTCGGGTCGACGCCGAAGGCGAGGAGTTGCGATTCGAGCGCGCCGCATCGAGTCGTTCCGAACAGTCGAACGTCGAGCCGGCTGAAGCTGCGGGCACGAACACGAAATAGCGAGAAGGGCACGAACACGAAATAGCGAGAAGCAGGGGTAGTGCAGGATATGGCGCAAATTATCGAAGAAATACAGGCACGGCGGGCCCGCCGTGCGCTCGATTGGAACAAAGCAATCGATCCGGAAACGATAGACAGGATGATCGAGGCGGCTCACCTTTCGGCGAGCTGCTCGAATAAACAGCCGTGGCGCTACCTTATCGCCGACTCGGATCCGGTTCGCGAACGACTTCAGGGTTGCCTGCTCGGTGGCAACTACTGGGCGCGCCATGCTCCGCTACTTATCGGCGTAGCCACGCGGAACAGCGACGATTGCCAGTTGAGCGAGAAACGCGAATACGCTTTATTCGACACGGGAATGGCGACGGCTCACCTGATATTACAGGCTACCCGCGAGGGCCTTTATGCACACCCCATGGCCGGATTCGACGCTACAAAGATGAAGGAGGAGTTTTCGCTTCCCGAGGATGTTATTCCGGTCACAATTGTCGCGATCGGGTATCCGGGAAGCACCGAGCACCTCAATGAAAAGCACCTGCAAAGCGAGCACAGCGAACGGTCGCGCGTTCCGGTTTCGGAGGTCGCCTCCCGCGAGCGTTTCATGTACGACCAATAGGGTGGGTCGGGTGTCACATTCCGCGTTTGCGGTATTCCCGGCGTACCAGTAAATCTGCAAAGAAGAAAAGCACCAGTGGGACGGCAAGGAATATCATCGTCAGCGCCGCCGCGACCGCGCGGTCGGAGCCTGCGAGAAAAGGAACAAGCAGCATCGGAAACGAAGCGACGGTTCCACCGCCGACGATAAACACCAGAAAGTACTCGCTGAACGACACCAGGAAAACGATAAACCCACCCGAGAGCAGCGCTGGGCCAAGCATTGGAATGTGAACCCGGATAATTCGTGTAACTGGGTCGGCTCCGAGGTTTGCAGCGGCTGCATCGTAGTGAGGCGAAATCGCGCGGAATCCCGCTATCAGAGCTCTGAGCATGTACGGATAGGCGTACATGGTCATGACAACGACAACGCCTGCGAAGGTGTCGATAAGCGCCAGTCGTATGAATACGATCTGCAGTCCGACCGCAAACACAATCGGTGGAACAAGCGCAGGTGCAAGCAACAGCGTCTCGATGACGAGCCGTCCGCGAAACTCCTCGCGGGCGAGAATCCGCGCCGGACTTACGCAGAGCAGGGTTGTGGTTGCGACGGTGGCCAACGAGTACAGTATCGTGTTGCCGAGCGCTTGGAGTACGGGGAGGGCACGACGGCCGAGATACTCCCAGGCTCGCAGTGTCGGACCGCCCGGGAGGAGCTGTGGAAAGCGCCACGAGCCGCCGAAAGCAAGCAGGAACAGCAGCACAAGCGGAACTCCAAACACCAAGACGATGATCGCTGTAACCGCAATCGCGTTTCGCTGTGTCATCGGCGTTTGATTCCCGGTTGCCAGACAGTTTCCACTTTTCGTGCAAGCCGTGCGTACAGATACAGGAGAATGAGCGAGGCCAGAGCCATGAGCGTGAGCATCGCGTACGCCAGCGGTCGCATCGCGAGTTGTCGTTCGAAGTACACCGTGTACGCTGCGATCGACAGCATCTGAGGCCGCGAACTCCCGAGAACAAATGGAATATCGTAAGCGCCGAAGGCGTAGAGAAACATAATGATGAACACGGTTGCGGCTACCGGCGCCACCTCCGGAATAATAATGCGGCGCATAATCGTTGCCCGGCGCGCTCCGAGCATCTCGGCGGTCTGAAGAAGCCGTGGATCAATACCGCGCAGCACCGGCAGAAGCAGCACCGCCGCGAACGGCAGCTCCTTATACACGTACGCGATAACGAGGCCCCGCCCGGCTGTGTCGAACAGCGGCGAGTTGTATTCCACCGGCAATGACAGGCTCTCGAGCAGCGCCGCCAGGCGTGCGAGAAAGCCGGTGCTCCCGAACACCACCATTACCACCAGGGCGACAGCAAGGTGCGGTAAAATGAGGGGTACGTGGTAGATCACCGCCGGTCCCTGGAAGCCCTGCGGGAGTTTCCAGACAGCGAGCGCGAGAAAGAACCCTCCCACAACGGCGATAAAGGCCGATCGAAACGCAACGGAGGCGGAAAACCATGCGTTTCCGGGAAACCATGGATCAGACAGCAGCTGCCGATATACGCTGAGTCCGGAAGCCGTTGGCTCCACCGGCGACCACACACCGAACGATTGTACGGTCGACAGCACGATGCCGCCGAGAAATACCGCCGCGAACGGCAGCAGCAGCGGGCCAAGGGACACCGCAATCCGCAACATTCGACGCGTCGCAAGCGCGCGCTCGGCTTCGTTCAGCATCGATGTCGGTGTTCGCCGCCCGTATGTCATGCGCTGCCGTCGCTTTTAGAAGTCTTCTCCGCGAAGAATAACCCGCTCCCAGTCCGAGTCGAGCCGACTGAGATATTCGGACGGAATCTCGGGAATCGCCGCTTCGTCGAGTCTCTCGCTCGGCAACGTAGCTTCGCCGAGATCGACGGCTTCGAAGTCCGCCCGGACGTCGCCTTCGAGCTCGTCAAGATTCAGTGACGTCGAATCTCCCCAGTTTTCCAATCGCATTTTTGAAAGCTGCATTTCCGGCGATAACGCGGCATTAATCACCGTCAGTGCACCCGGAATATTCGGCGAGTTGAACGCTATGGCGAGGTTGTGTGCGTCGGCAAACGAGCCCTCTTCCATCACAAACGTCCGGATACTCTCCGGGTAACGCCCCTGTTCTATATAGCTCTGCGCGCGCGCCTGATCGTAAGACATCGACATAGCAACCTCCCCGTCCTGAAAGAGAGTGTCGAGAGAGGATAAGTCGGACGGATACGTTTCGCCGCTTTCCCAAAGGTATGGCTCGATATCCTGAAGGTAGTCGAATACCACCGGTGCGTTTTCTTCGTACAGCTCTTCGTCGAATCCGTCCATGTACTGCTGATGCCCTCCGGTCAGCGCGACGAAGGCCTGCCGGACAAACGCCGAACCGGTAAAATCGGGTGGTTGCGGATACGTGAACTGACCAGGATTCCGACGAACCCAGTCAGGCAGCGCAGCGAAACTCTCGGGTGGATCAACCGACGCTGAGTCGTACTCGAAGACGAACTGTCCGGTTCCCCAGGGCGCTTCGTATCCATCGATCGGATAGCCGAAGTCGGTTTCCGCGAGCGACTTTTGCACGTAGTCGTTGAAGTTCGGCAGTGCGTCGAGAAACGGGCCGTACAGCGCTTCACCCTCGCGGGCATTCTTGAAGTTTTCCCCGTCTATCCACATGACGTCTATGCTTCCCTCACCGCGACCAGCCTGTCGCTCGGTGAGCAAACGGTTAACAAACACCGGCGCGTCCATCGCGATGCGCTCGAGGGTAATATCGAACTCCTCGGCGAGGTGATCGGAAAACGGCCCGTCGACCCACTCGTTAATCGTAGAAGAACCACCCCACATGTGAATGCGAACGGTTGTGTCGCGCGCGGCGTCGACGATCTCGTCGAACTCCGCATCGGTCCACTCGCGCTCTTCGCCTGGCTGTGCACATCCTGCGAGCGTTAGAAAAAGCGTAATGGTGGCGAACACCGCGGCGCTTCGCAGGCACGCCGGCATGGCCGACTGCGTCCGGGGACCGCCGGCGAGGCTTGCCGTTTCCGAATTTTCAAAGCTATTCATACTGTTATCCGTGTGCCTTTCTTCCGACATGTTGCGGCTGTAGGCGCTTTGGCGCGTCACACCGCGTTCCACGCCATGGGAACCGAAAAGCGGTATTGAGGTCAATATTGAGCGGCATCGAGCGGTTCGAAGAAATCGGTCAGGTGAATAATAACCTGTTCGCCGACGGTAAAACGTCGACTGAGGTCGAACGCGACGATTTCGTAATTGCCGAACTCGACGGTATATCGCACCACGATTCCGAGAAAGCGAACGTCGGAGATCACCGCCGGATGCCCGCACTCGGACGATTTGTCGGCCGCTTCGAGCCGCGCGTGTTCGGCGCGGAACAGAAGGTATTCCGTTTCCGGTTCCCTCGGCAGACACAGACCTTCCGCGTCGACGGTCGCCACCCGGTTGACCGGACCGAGAAATCTCGCCGCCTCGAGCGTCCCGGGCCGGTTGTAGACCTGTTGCACCGTATCGAATCGGGCAACGCCGCCGTCGAGCATAACCCCGAGACGGTCGCTCATCGCGAATGCTTCCTCGAGGTCGTGCGTGACCGCGATAGTCGTCGTTCCGAAACTACGCTGTGTACTCCGAATGTATTCGGCGGTCTGGAGCTTGAGATTGCGGTCGAGGTGCGCGAACGGCTCGTCGAGGAGAAGGACCGCCGGTTTCAGCACGAGCGCGCGGGCGAGCGCCGCCCGCTGTTTCTGACCACCGGAAACCTGCGAAGGGTAGCGCTGTGCGCACTCCTCGAGCTCGAAATAGCGAAGCGATTCGGCGACCCGCTCCGCCCGCTCGGCACGGGAGAGCCAGCCGCGTTGCTCGAGGCCGAAGGCGACGTTGTCGCGGATGGTCATATGCGGGAACAGCATATAATCCTGGAAAACGAGGATAACCGGCTCGCGCTCGTTGACGGGACGTTCGAAGCGGATTTGCCCCTCGGTTGGAACATCGATACCCGCGATCATCCGAAGCAGCGTGGTCTTCCCGACGCCGGAGGGGCCGACAAGGCTTATGAGCTCGCCTGATTCCACCGTAAAGGAGACGTCGTTTACGACACGGGTGGTTCCGAAATCCTTGCTTACGTGGTGGAGCTCCAGGTTCATACGTAGCTATCGTACCAGTCCGAGCGCATCGACCTCCCGGACTTCCGCGCCGGTAGACATATCACCGCTCTCATGGTCATCGATCTGAATAGCCGTTGCATGCCCCCAGTAGGTGCCCGTTCCTACGTTGTGTCCTCGCGTGGCCAGATTATCGCGCGCCGCCTGCGGGAAGTTGGACTCGAATAAGAGTCGGTTCTGCACCTCATAGGGGAAGAATGTCTGGGGAAAGGTCCGAACGTCGAACCGTGGCGCCTCCACCGCCTCCTGCGGCGACATGCCGAAATCGATAATGTGCATAAGCTGCTGCAGCTGACCCATCGGCTGAAAGTCCGCGCCGGTCACGCCACCGGCGATAAACGGCCTCCCGTTATCCGTCGCGAGATACGGCATGGATGTGTGCCGCACTTTTTTTCCCGGTTCGATTGCGTTGGGATGATCCGGATCGTTACTCATGAAACTTATGCGTTCATTCATATGTATCCCGGTATCGCCGGCAACGATGAAGCTGATACCGATCGATGTTGTGACCGCCGCAACGTTGCCGTATCGGTCCACCGCGTGGAGCGTCGATGTATCTCCCCCGCCTCCGATACCGGCGACATCGTCCATTGGCCACGTACGAACGGTATTGGAGTCAATCATATCGGCGCGGTTGCTCAGGTACTCCTCGGAAAGTAAGCGGTCGATGTCCATATCTACGAAGTCCGGGTCTCCGATGTAGCGGTGCCGATCGAGAAATCCAAGTTTCAGCGCTTCCGCCTGCCTGTGTACCGTCTCGGCGTCGTGTGGTCCGAGCCCCGAGAAATCAAAATCCCGCAGCATACCGAGCGCCTGCAGCATGACAATACCCTGGCTGTTGGGAGGATTCTGGTGAATGTCGTAGCCGCGGTAGTCGACAGTGATCGGTTCTCTCACTTCAGCGCCCTCGAAATCGGCAAAGTCGCTGTAGGTAAGAAGCCCGTCCTCCTCGCGGGAAAACCTCGCGATCTCCTCCGCGATAGGGCCACGGTAAAAATGGTCTTCCGCGGCGCGCAGCGCCGGAATCTCCCCCGATGCACGCTCTTCCTCGTAGGCGCGCCTTACCGACTCGAACGTATCGGCCATATCGGTGTGCCGTATCGTGTCGCCTTCCTCCAGCGCCGAGCCCTCCGGTACATACACCTCGGCCGCGTGCGGCCAGTCTCTGACCTCGCCGAGACGACCGGAGAGATACTGGTCGGTCATGCCCCTCATATCGTGGCCCTCCCTGGCGATACGTTCGGCGTCGGAGATGAGTTCGTCGAGCGGCGTTGCGCCGTACTCGCGGAGCAACTCCATCCAGCCTCCCCACGCTCCGGGGACAATCGACCGGTGGATCCCCCGACGGCCGAAATACGAGTCGTCCTGGAATCGGTCGATGGTCGCGGCCTGCGGCGTCGGTCCTACCCCGTCGACGGAGACGGTTTCGCCGGCTTCGGCGTCGTGGTAGAGCATCCACGTGCCGCCTCCGAAGACGCTCGAAAGCATAGGTTCTACAACCGAAAGCACCGCCGACATCGCGAAGACCGCGTCGGCGGCGGTGCCGCCTGCTTCAAGAACGCGCATTCCTGCTTCCGTTGCGGCTTCGTCCTGACTGACAGCCGCAACCCCGCCGACCCCGTCAGGACGGTGCAAACCGCCTCTCATCGCTCTTCGGTTGCGCTCGGGCGTGTCCCCGGACAGATACGCGTCTACCGCACTCCAAACCTGGTCATCGGAAGCTATCTCGTCCTCAGCGATAGCCTCGCGCTCCTCCCCGACGAACCGGCTGACACGGGCGTCGCCGGACTCCGCCGCATCGATCGCGGCGGTGCCCAGGCGCGCCACATCCGAGAGAATGCCTGAGTTATAAGCGTATTCGGACGGATCGAACTCACGCGTTTCCGCGACTGTTTCTGCAAATGAATCGAACGCCTCGTCGGTATCTCCCCCGTAGGCGGAACTAAGCCGCTCGTTCCACGATTGCTGTTCACTCAGGACTTCACCGTCGGTGTTTACGTAGTCGAAGCGCGAATCGACTATCGATTGGTCCTCAACCTGTATGCGGAATACCGCGTGCCATCCGTTGCTACTCGGTTCGTCGCTGTAGACGACGTACTCGCCGTTTGTAAGTGTAGCAGGCCCACATGCCGCGAGCGCGGCAAGAAACATCGTAACTGCGACTGATCGCATGAGATATCGAGGTGAAATACGTCCGGTGCTGTTCATAAGTCTTAGGCAGGAGCATAAACCGAATAAGGGTGTGAATGTCATCAGGTCGAACACACTCTTTCGTGCGCGTGCAATTGACAGCGCCGGGGCCCACCGGTAGCGTCACCGTACGGCACTATGGGAAAACTCTGGGAAAAAGGCTACAGCCTCGACGATCTCGTTGAGCGCTTTACGGTGGGTAACGATTTCGAGCTCGACCGGCATTTGCTGGTGGCAGACTGTATCGCGAGCATGGCACACGCGCGAGCGATCGAGCGGGCAAGGGTCATTTCAAGCGACGACGCGGATCAACTTGTCGCGGAGTTGGTGGCGATTGCGCAGGAGGCGGAGGCCGGAACTATCGATATTCCGCGTGAACTCGAGGACGGTCATACCGCGATCGAGTGGCGTCTCACCGAACGTCTCGGAGATATCGGAAAACGCATTCATACCGGCCGTTCCAGGAATGACCAGATTATCGCCGCCGAACGCGTGTACAGCCGCGAGATGCTGTGGCAGATTCAGGACGCGGCAAGCGAGCTTGTGTCCGTCCTCCTCGAGTGCGCCGGGACGCACGAGCGCACGCCCATGGCAGGACGAACCCACACGCAGATTGCCATGCCGAGCACATTCGGTCTTTGGGCTGCATCGGTGGCCGAGGCGCTCGTCGACGATCTCGAGCTGACCGTAACCGCCCGCAGGCACTGCGACCGGTCACCGCTGGGGGCCGCCGCGAGTTACGGAGTGCCTATCGATCTGGACAGGAAGTTTACCGCGGATCTGCTCGGGTTCGAACGCGTGCAGAACAATGTTCTCGCGGTGAACAACTCCCGTGGCAAAGTCGAAGCGACCGTTCTCGATTCGCTCGAGTCCATTATGCTGACGTTGTCCAAGTTTGCCGCCGATCTTATCCTTTTTTCGCTTCCTGAGTTCGGCTATGTGGAGCTGCCCCCCGAGTTGTGCAGCGGGTCGAGTATCATGCCGCAGAAACGAAATCCAGACGCGCTCGAACTCATCAGAGCACGCGCTGGAACGGTGGGAGGATGGGCGAGTACGGTAAAAAACATAATCCGCTCGCTGCCGAGCGGCTACAACCGCGATTTCCAGGATACCAAAGAACCGCTTCTCCGCGGCATGGAGACGACGATTCTGTCGTTGCGGGTCGCTGCGCGCACGGTCGAGCGTATGAGCGTCCATCCGGAGGCGCTCTCAGCGGGCCTGCGCCCCGAGTTATACGCTACCGATGCCGCGTTTGACCGGGTGAAGGAAGGCGAGAGCTTTCGCGACGCGTATCGTCACGTCGGCACGCACCTCGATGAGCTCGACCAGTGGTCGTTTGAAGACGCCCTCGCGCGGCGCTCGTCGGTCGGCAGTCCGGGGAATCCGAACTTTCAGGCGGCCCGCGCGGCACTCGATGAGCTGCTTACCGCCGAACGGGTGCGTCGAGCAGAGGCAGCGACGGCTATTCGCCGGCTCACCGGTCGTGAGTTCACCATTGCGTCGGTATAATACATGCACGAAGACCTGAATATCGTCGCCGTTGACATAGGAACATCCCGAATTAAGGCTGCCTGTGTGGATGCGCATGGTTCTGTTGTTTCGTTGTCGGTCCATCGCGTCGGTATCCCGGGGGCGAGGCGATGGCGCGAGGCGAGTGCGCTTGCCTGCAGCGAGGCGGTTTCCGCTGCCCGCTCAGCCGGTCTCAGCGAGCCGGCGGCTGTCGTTATCTCAGGCAACGGACCGTCGATTGTTCCGGTTGATGAGCGCGGCGAGGAGGTCTCTGACACGCTTCTCTGGTACGACGAACGTCAAGTTGACCGCATCGACGGCTGCAGGAGCTTTTTCCTTCCCCGGATCGCGTGGCTGTATCGATACCGTCCGGCTGAGGCCGAACGAACCCGCCACTTTCTGAGCTGCCCGGAGTACCTTGTCTATATCCTCACGGGGGAAGCGGTAACCATCAGAACCAACGATGAGTTCACTCCCTTCATCTGGGATGAACAGCAGGCGGCCGGCTACGGGGTCGAGTGGTCGAAGCTTCCGGATTTCCGGTATACAGCCGAGACCGTAGGGACCGTCGGAGCTGCTGTCGCCG
>JBKGYS010000079.1:0-11877 GCA_046545955.1 Spirochaetales bacterium
CGTCCATATCCTCCGAGGGTATACCTAACAATTCCGCGGAGGTATTGAGAGCCTCAGTAAAGCCGACACGATCAAAAACTCGGACCGACGGTATATTGAGTGACCTCGACAGCGCGTATCGGGCGAGCACCGACCCTGACCATGAACCGGCGTAGTTTCGCGGTTGATAAGACGAACCGTCGTCGTTTTGAAAGACCACCGGTGAGTCGTATAGCTGCGTCGCAGCTGTAATGTCCTGGGAGTCTATAGCCGCCGCGTAGTAGAGAGTTTTGAATGCCGACCCCGGCGTTCTGCGCCCTTGTACGGCCCGATTAAGCTGGTCTATTCGCTCGAACTCGGAGCCGCCGATCATCGCGGTTATGTGTCCTGTCTCGTTCTCCATCGTTACGAGGGCGCCCTGGACGTTTTCCCGACTCGAAGCCTGTGCCCGGTTTATTTGGGACATACGCACGGCATTATAAAGGCCGTCCTGAGCGCTACTGTCGAACATGAGACTTGTTATTGAGAGCAGCGGGCTAATCTGTTCCTCGAAATACCCTCGCGCCTCCTGCCGATTCCGGACCCCGGATACCTGGAGATCTGGTATGTCGAATGTGACCCCGATCATATCGAGCATGGGAATGACATCTCCGGCCTGATCGAGGGCATCTTCGCGGGTACGGCGCACGGAGCGATTTGCGCGGTCGATCCCGTCGCTCAGAAACCGTTCGCCGGCCTCCTGGTGATCGAGGTCCAGGGTGGTGTGCACTACGAGTCCGGCCCGATTGATATCTACCGGACGTCCGAGAAGAATGTCGCCTTCGAGCTCGCCCCGCACGTGTTCGCTGAAATACGGGGCTTCATCGTCGCGGTCGAGAAACGCCGTCGCTGTACTCGCTCGCGTAAAGTCGTAGTTGGCCCAGTATTCCTCGAAAGAAAAGTCCGCCTCTTCGTGACTTATGTACCCTTTATCGGCCATCTGCGTAAGCACGGTTCGCTGCATTCTCCGAGCACGCTCGGGATTATGAAGCGGCGAATAACGGGCGGGATTCGCGAGCTGAATGACCAGCATTGCCGATTCCGCCGGTGTCAGGTCCGTGGCGGACTTGGCGAAATAGAATTGACTCGCAGCCTCCACACCATACGAGTTGTGGCCGAAATACATCCGGTTAAGATAAACTTCGAGTATTTCGTTTTTGGTCCAGCTTCGCTCGAGCTGAAACGCCCACCACAACTCCCGGAGCTTACGCGCGACAGTGATCTCGTTCCGGTCATCGAACATATGACCGGCAAGCTGCTGAGTGATTGTGCTCCCACCGGAAACGTACTCCCGGGAAAGGATATTCCACGCTGCCCGAAGCGTCCCACGAAGACTGAAACCGTTGTGGTCGAAGAAATCGCGATCCTCCCGTACAATGAGCGCGTATACCAGGTGGCTCGGGAGATCGTCGAGAGAAATCAGGTCACGACGCTCGGAAGAAAAAAACTCCGTTATGAGTCGCCCCTCCCTATCGAGAACCTGTGTCGGGAGCGCAAGTTCTCCGTCGGCGTGGTCGTCGAGGGTCCGAATATTCCGTTGCGAAGCAAGTGCAAGACCAAGGCTAATGCCGACGGTGATCGCGGTTAGAACGGCAAGACCGACGAGCACGTTTATCAGCATTTTGCGGCTGCGCGGGAGATTCATAAAAATCAAGGTACGTGGCGCTCTAACCTTTGTCAAGACAAGTAGCTGCGCGCCGCTGCCCGTGCGTCTACGTGTTTTACTGCGCCCGAATCCCCGCATGATCAGCGCATGTCGCGATCGGCTCCGCGAAGCGTCTCCTGGCGGTCGGCGTCGCTCGAGGCGGTTCTAAGGACGAAAAAAAAGGGCCGGCTCGTATGAACCGGCCCAACCGTTCGGTTTGCCGAACTGCAATAGTAAACTGGGAGGGGAACTAAAGCAGCCGACATACAAGATTATCGTCGAGCGACGATGAACCTTTAGGGAAATTCTTACTCCTAATTGCCTGGTAGGGCAAGTACTTTACACCGTCTGGAGCCAATCTTCACTGCTCATCCCCATTCTCCGCCTCGGTATCCTGCTCCTCGGCCTCGTTGTCCCGCTCAGAAGCTTCCCCATTGCTCCTGAGAACGTCGATGTTCATGTCGAGCTTCGCCGTATACGATGTGCCCGGCTCGAGCTCGACGCTGCGCGTCACCGGTCTGCCTCCTACCTGGTAGGAAAGCTCGTGCTCGCCCGGTTCCAGTTCGATTTCAGTGCCTACGCTTCGCGGAACAGACGAGCCGTTGACGAAGACCTGAGTACCTCTCGGTGCGTCGATAAAGAGCGTAGCAGGATCCTGCGACAGTTCGAGTAGAACGTCGCTCGATTCGCCTTCATCTATGGCCGCAGTGGCGGTCGCTTCCCGGAAATTCTCGCTCCGTAGCCGGATCGAGTAAAACCCAGGGGTGATAAACAGATCCGAGGGGTCGTGCGGCTTTTCATCGATCTCCAACTCCGGATCTTCGAGTTCTTCGAATGCGACCGATTCGCCCGATGTGGTTTGAAGATCGATTTCCAGTTTTCCAACGCCACGCGAGACCGGTCGAGCCGTAACGGCAATAGTATGGTCGCTTAAGTCCGACGGAAGCCCTTTTCCCACCGGTAGGAGGGTTACCGCGATCGGAAAATCATCGGGCATCGGCGAGTCGTCTACTTTGTGACGGCCTCCCTCACGAAGCGGAGCCTCTTCGCGCACCGGAATCCGGATCGTCGTTGAGTCAACGTCTACAAGCGGCTCGAAATGGAGTCGGCGGCCGTTTGTGCTGATTTCCCGGTCGTTCAGTGCAACGTCTTCGAGCGAACCGTAAACAAGTGCGGCTACCGTAATGTTTTGCTCGTCGGCGTAGCGGGCCGGCAGCGAAATGTCTATGCTGATTTCGTCGACAAACTCCGGTTTATCCACGTCGAGGAGCAGTATCTCGGAGGGATGAAGCTCGGCGCGTAAGCGCGATAGATCCGAGGAGACGAACTCGCGCCTCGCGCGCACGCTTCCTACAACCGTTTCAAAGGCGGCCAGCGACGATCCGAGGCTCAAAAGCAGTGTGAGCGCGAACGCGCAGGTTCGTGGCTTCATATTCAGGACTCTGGAATAAACTGCGCAGGGTTTCTGGCTTGGCCGCGCACCCTGACTTCGAAGTGCAGATGGGGTCCCGTACTCAACCCGGTGTTACCCACCGAGCCGATTATCGTCCCCGCCTGCACGCTGTCGCCCGAGTTTAACCGAATTTCGCTCAAATGCCCATAGAAGGTTGTAAACACGCGATCATGCTCGATAATAACGTAGTTGCCGTAGATCTGATCGGTTCCAATGTCGACGACCTCACCTTCGCGCACCGCCCGAACGGGACTTCCGGGTGGCGTCGCGAGATCGATCCCGCTGTGAAAGCTCGGACGTCCGGTAAAAGGATTTGCGCGGCTTCCGAACGGCGATGTAACGCGGAATCGGGATAGCGGTGAGCGAAAAAGTATACCGAGAAAGGCGCGCCGTTCTTCCCCCGTGAAGTCATCGCCGGGAAAAAAATAAAAATCGCGCGTTGTATTCTGAACGCGAACACTCGTTCTGATTCCCTCGTGGGTCACCGTCCGTTCGTCGGAGACCGCCGGGTCTTCGGGCGTTTGCATGAGAGGATCCGGTTCTTCCTCCGGCTCGATTTCCAGTTCGTCGGGGTCGACACGCCCGCTAAGCATATACTCGAGGTCACTTTCCGGCGCGAGCGGAGCGAATATCCCCGGTTGATTGGGAATGATGATATCCTCGAGATCTGACGGAAAACGGGCCTCGCGAAGACCGTTGAGCGACGCGATCGTCGCCTGAGGAAGGGTGAGGCGCGACGCAACACGCATAAAGGTATCGTTATCGGCCAATTCGTACCGAAAAAACGACAGGGGTGGAGTACCGCTTTCGGACCGCCGCGTACGATAATAGTCGGATATATCGTTTTGAAGCTGCCGAAAAAGGACATCCGAGTTGTCGAGTGATTCGATCGTGGGGTATTCGACGCCGTGGACGGCAATCACCGGCGCCGAAAAAAACAGGGCAATCGAGGCGAACACGAGAGATCTTTGCCAAACGTAACTCCTGCTTCTTTGCATTCGTCGTGACTCCAAGGGCGGTCACTTTCGTGGAGAGCCGTAGAAAAGACCGATAGCAATGAGAACGAACACTCCCAGCGGAATACCAATAAGCAGCCTTCCGGTGGCAACAAGGGCTGCGACCGCGTACGCGAGCGCGCCTGCCGAAAGTATGAAACCGCCGCGCACGGCAGCCACGGAAAAACGACGCGCCCGGTCCGACCGGATTGAGCGGAACAACAGGTAGAGCACGGAGCCGGTAGCGGCAGCCCCGATGATCGCGCTGTAGGCGGCCGGATACCGTGTCGCGAGGAGCCAAAGCGGCAGTACAACCGTCAGCGATATACCTGCCGCAGCCAGTACCACCGCGAGGGTGACCGCGAGAAACGCCCCGAGCCGACGATAGCCTTTTGCCAGGCGCTCTGTTATCTGCGATAGCCTCGTGTCTGTTGCGTTCATTTAATCCCCCGACAGCGAGTCAAGACGGTTCTCGTAATCGGTAACATAATCGGTACGATCGAGCTCATTGGCAAGGGGGATCGCCTCTTCGAGCAGCGCGCGCTCGGTGTCCGCATTGCCGGATCCCGTCGCGACGCTGATGGCGCGATCGAGATACTCGAGTGCGTTCTCAGGTTCCTCCAGCCGAGTCGATATATGCGATAGCGCGCGGAGGTCGGAGATAATCCCGCGTGTGTTTTCCATCGAGCGGTCGAGCTCGAGGGCTCGCTCGGCTTTCGAGTAAGCGGCCTCATAATTTCCCTGGCGCGACTCGATAGAGGCGAGCATATAGTAGTTCGAGGCGAGCTCCTCGCGATAGTCTAACCGTTCGTTCGTCTCGAGGGCCCGTTCGAGCTCGGAACGTGCCCGACCGAGCTCCCCGACTCCCGCGAGTGCGGTCGCGAGATTATGTCGGACTACCGATTCTCGACGTTCATCTTCGTTTTCACCCGAGAGGAGATCCATAGATTTTTCGAACAGGCTGATGGCTTCCGCGTGGTCTCCCCGGTCGACAAGGACCTTTCCGAGATTGTTGACGCTGTCCGCCTCGATGCGGGGGTTTCCGGCACGAACGGCGATGCGCTGAGCCTGACGGTATTCGCGCTCGGCCTCGTTAAACCGGCCTTCCGCCTGCAGCGTCCCGCCGATAGAGTTGTGAAGACGGGCGCTCTGGTTCTGGCTATCGACGCTTCGGGCCAGGTCGAGCGCAAGCACGTAGAAGGTTCGCGCCTGCGTAAACTCGCCTCGGCGGTAATAATTATCGCCGAACTCGGCGTATTGGCCTGCCCGGTCGCGCGATGTTCTGATTTCATCGGGCGGGTCGGGAAGGCTCGAACATCCGGCTGAAAGAAGCACAATGATCGCCGAAACGAAGACTCGGCTCATCGGGTACGTGCGCCCGGGGTGCATCAGAAGCGCCCCTCGCGAAGGCTTTCGAACCCCGCCTCGGTCTGCCGGCGCTCGGGGATGCCCCCGCGTAACAACGGATTGTTTCGCAGGCCTACGAGCACATCCTGTCCGACGATAAGCGCGTCGCGGCCTTCTTCGATAACCGCGGCGAGCTGTGGCGTCTGGTCGCCGAAAAACTCTGCGATCTCATTGAACTCTTCTATAGTGCCGTTTACCGAACTGAGAAGCATTTCGACTTGCAGCAAAGCCTGCTCATCATCGTGAAGAAGTGCCCCGAGCGTTCCTTCGGTACCGACGAGGCGTGGTATTAACGCATCGGGCTCGCGCAGCCGGCCGCTGAACGATGTTACATCCGAGAGAAGAACGTCGGTCTGCGAAAGCAGCGCCTCGCTCTCGGCGAGCCGGTTTCCCGCCTCGGACACCAGCCTGTTTACATCCGTCAACGATTCGGCGAGCGGCCCCTCTGTCGTTTCACCCGAGAGAGTCCGGTTGAGCGTGTTGAGGGCCACTTCGCTGGAGTCGAGAACGTCGTCCACGGAATCGAGAATTGGGTTGAGATCTGTGAGCAGGCGACTCACGGCATCGGGCGGTTGCGATCGGGTTACGGCGCCTCTGTTACGGCGCGCGATCGCCTCTTCGCTGTTCCATTCCGGTATAAACGAGTCAGCTTCGAGTACCGTGCTCTCGCTCTCACCGGGATGGAGAACCATATTCCCCCCGAGAAGCGGATTGCCTGTCAGTTCAACGACCGAATCCGGGGATACAAGATACTGATAGCGATCGAAGACAACGAAATGTACCTCGACGCTATCGCGGCCACGAAGATCGTAGGAGGTAATACGTCCTATGTCGAAACCACGGTAGCGCACCGGCATTCCCACATTCAGATTCGAGGAACTGCCGACTTCGGTCCGGTAAGCATGGCGCGCTTCGAACCATCCTTGCCGGGTACCGAGCATTACAATTGCAGCCGTGGCGAATACTACGCCGACAATGACGAAAATTCCCACAAGCTGGTTGGCAAATCGTATTTGAAACCTCACGTCTTTCGCACCTGCCTATTCTTCCGTCGAGGCCAGTAAGGACAAAAGATCCTCGTCGTAACTGACCGCGTCACCGAGAACTTCTTCGAGCACCTCGCTTACTCTGTCGTCCTCCTGCCTGGACACTTCACTCATGGTTCCGTGAGCGACTACTTCGCCACCGGCCAGTACGATTACGCGGTCGGCAAGGTGAGACGCGATCCTGGAATTGTGCGTTACTATAACAAGAGTCGTTCCTTCGCGTTTCAGGTCTCTCATTCGATTAACGATCCGGGTCTGATTACTGCGGTCGATGAAGGTCGTTGGCTCGTCGAGAAAAAGCAGCTTCGGGCGCGTAATGGTCGAGCGAACGAACGAGATGATTTTTGCTTCGCCGGCGCTGAGAACCGCCGGTCTGAGGGAAAGATCGCGTGGAAAACGAAACCCTGAAAGCGATTTTTCGATCCGTTCGCGTCGCTCGGCTCGGTTCAGATCCGGCATCTGGTGTTCGAGCGGAACCTCGAGGTTGCGATAGATGTTCATATTCTGCCACAGCGCCGCCTCCTGGAAAACGAACCCCGCGCTGCGACGCAGCTCGAGAAGCTCCCGGTCGGACATGCCGCGCATGGTATGGCCGAGTATGGTGACTCGACCGCGCGAGGGCGGGATAAGACCCGCGGCGGCTTTAAGCAGGGTCGACTTTCCCGAGCCCGAAAGTCCCATAATTGCCGTCGTAGCGTGTGACTCGATTTGCAGCGACACGTCGGAGATCGCGACGTACTCGTCAAACTCGACGGTGACCGACTCCACTTTAACAGCAGGATTGGCGGATTGATCTTTCGTGTCGACCATATGTCCTCGTGGCTATAGGTAGGATAGCAAGGTGATAAGAGCATTGGCTATAACAATCAGCGCCATACTGAGGCTTACCGAGCGAATGGCGCGCACGGGAACCTCCGTGCCGGCACGTTCTACGCGAAACCCCTGATGCGTGGCGACCGTTCCGACAATCATCCCGAAGACCGCGCTCTTGAGAAAGCTCATCGCAATATCGAACAGGGTGACCGCGCTGTATATACCGACCGCATATTCCTGGATGGAAAACGGGCGAATAATCTGGGTTACGAAAAACGACCCGAGCCAGCCGAAAAGGTTAAAGTAGATATTTAGAAGTACCATTGCGATCACCATCGCCAGCAGCCGCGGTACAGCGAGGTACGTTATCGGATTAATACCGGTGGCGAGGTACGCCTCGATCTCATGATTTACTACCATCGTTCCCAGCTCGGTGGTTATCGCGGTTCCGGATCGTGCGGCGACGATTGTGGCCGTCAGAAACGGACCGAGCTCGCGCGTTATAACCGTCACGAGAATCACGTAGATGAGTTGTCCCTGACCGAACTGCGGCAGAAGTGACTGTCCCTGTACAATAATAATCGCGCCGATACCCACAGCGATTACCGCAATTATGGAAAGCGCGCCGACTCCGGTAAAAAGAATCTGCATGACGAGCACGCCGCCGCCGCTGCGCCGCCTTCCCATAGCGAAATAATTGGGGATATCTCGAAGAATCTCTACGAAAAAACCGACTGAATAAAAAACATCGAAGAAGAGCTGGCGGGTTTTTCGGCCTATGCTTTCTACGAACGATTCCACGGTAGCAGTAGACTACCGGTGGATCGCCGAGGCTGACAATGGTGAGTCTGGTCGTTTTGCCTCTTTCTTGATTTTGATATGCATGCACAATAGACTACGTAAAGGTGCGAAAGAGGAAAACATAGTTGTGCCGCGGGCAATGACCTATAAACCGAACTCCGTCATTTATTTTGAGGGAGATTCGAGTAACAGAATCTTTATTCTCAAATCAGGTCGGGTGACGCTTGCCTCACAGGATATCGAGACCGGCGAGGAGCTCAAGGACCGTGTCGAGGTCGGAGAGTTTTTCGGAGTTCGCAGTGCGCTCGGAAGGTATCCTCACGAGGAAACCGCTGTTGTGGTAAGTCTCAGCGAAGTGATCGTGTTTTCGGTGCCGGAGTTCGAGCAGTATGTGACTCAAAACACTCGGGTGGTACTTAAAATGCTCAAGGTGTTCAGTACTCAGCTTCGCCGCGTTCACTCGAAAGTTACCAATATGCTCGACCAGCCGTCCCAACTCAGTTCCGAGCAGGGTCTTTTTCAGACCGCCGAATACTTTTATAAACAGCGTCGCACACGCCAGGCGCTTTACGCGTTCAAGAGATATCTCTTTCACTATCCCAACGGTTCCAACGCCGAGCGGGCACGTACGCTGGTGTCGCAGCTTGAATCTTCGGCATCGCGCTACAACTCGGAGACTCGTGCGACGCCTGAAGCGTCCGAAAACGGCAGCGCTGAAGACCGGCAAAGTGCGCGCGATCTCTATAATGCCGGTATGAGTCTGTTCAGCCGACGGGACTTTGCAACGGCGTTGCAGAAGTTCGGACAGGCCGCCGCGGCTGGTGACGAGAAGTTTACCGTATCATCGTTGGTAGAGTACGGGCGCTGTCTTCTTCATCTCTATAAGTATGACGAGGCGATCAAGCATTTCTCTCAACTTGTACAGAAATATCCGAATATGAGCGAGCTGGCGCACGTACTGTACTATCTCGGTCGTGCCTACGAGGAAAAGGGCGATCTCGATCGGGCCGGGGGGTTTTTCCGAAAGGTACAGACGCTTGCACCGGGCGATGAACAGCTACAGCGTCAGGTAAAACACGCAATGTCCAATCTTTGACCGTCGAGGAGCTGTATGGATCTGAATCTGCCCGCGTTCGAGCGGTTCGCTGTTACATATCAGCCAGGGGATCTTATTTTCTGCGAGTACGAGCCCGGTGATTCCTTCTATCTCATTCAGAATGGACGGGTGCAGATTCTAAAAATCCTCGGGGATATCGAGAAAACCGTAGATATACTGCATCCCGGGGAAATCTTCGGAGAAATGGCCATACTCGACGATTCTCCGCGTTCGGCCAGTGCCGTGGCGGTCGACGATGTCAAGGCGCTTCAGTTCAACAAGGCGAATTTCGAAATTCTCATGAAAGGCCAGCCTCAGATTGCGCTGAAGCTTTTGAAGCTGTTCTCAAAGCGCATTTACGATCAGCGCCGCCGGTTCATGATTCTCACCCTTTCGGACGTGAACGCGAGAATCGCCGACGTGTTTATCATGCTCGACGAGAGCGGGGCAGCCGAGCAGTCCAATGACGATCGGCGCACATTCCAGGTGTCTGTAGATGATGTTGCCCACTGGGCCGGCGTCGACCCCCAGCGTGCCAGGGAAGTACTGAATCACTTCGTCACTCAGGGCCGAATGGAAGTGGGAAAGAACCGCGTAACGGTGTTTCACATAAACGAATTATCCCGTTTCGTAACGACCAGGCGAAAATCCTGAGACGAAATTGACGGCCTCACGGGCGCCGGGAATGCCCTTAAAAGTACGACCTGATGCACGATTGTCGTGAAAATGTTTCATTCATGGTGTAAGATTACCATGCTATGCAAAATCGCCGGATAGCGCTCTTTTGCGCGATCGCCAGGAATGTAGTCATCGTAATCCTTGTAATTTCCATGGCTGTATCGTGTGCGAGTAGCGAGACACGTGCCGCTCGCCGTGGTGACATTGACGGTCTGCGGGAGTTCATAGGAGAGGGTGGAGACATTAATGCACCTCAGCGAGGCGGGCAGACCCTGTTGCACGTTAGCGTCGAGAATAACGAGGCAGAGGCGGCACGGTTTCTGATCGAAGAAGGCGCCCGTGTCGATGCCCGCGATTCGGCCGGGCGAACCCCGCTTATGCTCGCTTCTTCGCGAGGATTTACCGGTATAGCGAATATGTTGCTGGACGCCGGGGCCGCAATCGATACGAAAGACCGCGCGGGAGCAAGTGCCCTGATGTTTGCCGTCGACTCCGGGCATATGGGTACTTTTACGCTGCTTCTCGATGCAGGAGCGGATACTGAACTGCGCGATAGCGAAGGGCGCACAGCACTGTTTCGTGCGGCAGCCTTCGGTCGGACACGGTTCGTATCTCCGTTGATAGAGTCGGGAGTTCCCGTGGATGCTGTCGACTACGACGGCGCGAGTGCCCTTATGATTGCGGCGGGCGGAGACCATTCGTCCGTTGTTCACGAACTTATCGACGCCGGCGCCGACGTTCATCTGAAGGATTACGCCGGTGCGAACGCGCTCTTCTACGCGCTCGAGGATGCCGCCTCGAGCGGCCACGGTGTAACCCGATCGGCGGAATTGCTTCTCGAAGCCGACTCGGAAGTCCCTTCCGACGATAATCTCGGAGGGGCATTGGCTTTCGAGGCTGCCGAATCGGGTGGCGCCCCGCTTCTTTCACTTCTGCTTGAGGCCGGCGTGCGACCGGAAATATCCGACGACAACGGCGACACGCTCCTTATCGCCGGCGCCGCACATCCTTCGGTAGTGACTATCCTGCTCGACCGGGGTGTACGTGTGAACGCGAGCAATCGTTCCGGAGAGACCGCTCTTCTGCGCGCGGTTCGACTCGGCGAGCATGAAAGCGCTCGAAGGCTCCTATCCGCCGGCGCCGATCCTGACTCGAGCGATGAAAATGGAAGATCGGTTCTCATGCTCGCGGCGTCCGAATCCGATACCGAGCTCGTGCGACAGCTTCTGCTCGGGGGAGCGAGCGTGTGGGCCCGCGACAGCCGCTCAGCGACCGTTCTTCACTACGCGGCGGAACAAGGAAGCGCCGATGTTATCCGCTTGCTTTTGACCGCCGGTGCGGATGTGTCGAGCTCGCGCGAGGACGGACGGCAACCGATTGATCTCGCGGTCGCCGCTGACAGGTCTCGCGACATTATCGATCTTCTCGTCATGGCCGGCGCTACTCCGCCCGAGGAGGCTGCCGACGAACCGCCCGATGACGTATCTCAGCAGCCGGACTCCCTCTCCGGCGATTCTCTCCTTTTATAATGACGTGTTAAGAAAAACACCAAAGTGGTGAACAGTAGACACTGTATGCGACATTTTAGTTACGCAATTCCTATGCAAGGACTTCCAACAGCTATATTATAATGATACCCTTGCTTCTAAAATGTCCAAGCAAGCGCATTTACCGGATGTATTGGATTCCCTGGGGCTGGGAAGCTGGCTGTGGAATCGCAGCGATAATACACTTACCTTCAGCGAAGGGCGTAACCGGGTGCACGCGCTCTCCGGGGGTAGCCTGCAGCCCCTGCACTATAGGCTCTTTCTGGATCTCGTATATCCCGATGACCGGGAAGCGCTTGTCGGACAGATCCTTCGGCTGGTAAAAGAGCGGCTGGACTGGGTCGAAATTCACTACCGCTTCCCCTGCGTCGACGGGTC
>JBKGYS010000080.1:0-11784 GCA_046545955.1 Spirochaetales bacterium
CGGCGAGCACGGGCCAGTTGCGACTCATATCGCTTGTGCTTCGCATAGCACAGAGCAGATTCTTCACGATGTATTCGTCTCAGAAGCCCCTTCTGCTTCTCGACGATGTGATGCTCGAGCTCGACCCGATCCGGCGTGAACGCTTTTTTGCGTCTCTTCCGGAATACAATCAGGCGGTTTTCACCTTTCTACCCGACGAGCAGTTTTCACCGCTCCTTCGTAGTGATACGCTTGTGTACCGGGTGCGTGGAGGCGAAATCCATGGAGAAAGCTGACAGAATTCTTTCGGCGCTGTTCGAACGGCTCAACATATCCGACAGCGAGGGGTATGTGCGTCTTTTTTCCACCTGGCGATCGGTGTGCGATGAGGTTTCCTCACGCGGGCTTGCCGATCACAGCGTCATTATCGACGTGCGCCACGGAACCGTCATAGTAGCAGTGGATCATCCGGGCTGGCTTCAGCTCATACAGATGCAGGAGAAGCGGCTTCTCGGCAAGCTTCAGAAGCGTTTTCCCGATATGGGGCTTCAGGCCATACACTTCTACATATCCCGTGAGCGCGTTGACTTCGTGCAGGTCGCGGACACAGTCGAAAACGAGTCGAACGAGCGTCCGCAGGCTTCGATACGAGCCGGATCGGCAACACAACGGGGCTCCTCCGAGGAGAATGCCGTCCTCGACCGCATTAGCGATGCCAATCTCAGACGGTCGTTCGAGCGTCTCCGCGAAGATCTCGATAATCGGTGAAGCATCGCCGCGTCGTAGAGCGCCATAATTGACATACGGGAAGGCGGCTGCGTATACTGCGGGAGTTTCCATGGCACCGCCATAAGCAGCACGGGCGGCACCCGAGAATAAACGGTCACACTCGCCGTCTTTTTCCAACCGGAGTAATATGTAAGGAGCCAGAAAAATATGAAGCGTACGTACCAACCGAGTAAGCGAAAGCGCAACCGCAAGTTCGGTTTCAGAGCCCGCATGAAGACTCGCGGAGGTCGTGATGTCCTGCGTCGAAGACGGGCCAAAGGTCGGAAAAAGCTTTCCGTCACCGATGAGCGAAAGCCTTACTAAGTGGGAACGTTTACGCGGTCGCGCTACCATTCGTGATCGGTTCGGTCAGGGGAGTCCCGTTTCATGTCGGGGCTCCAAATTACTTGTTTCACCGAATTCCCTGTCGTGGAACAGAATTTTGCTCGTGCCCACCCGAAAATATGCCGGATCGGTAGTCCGCAACCGTGCAAAGCGAGTTGGGCGCGAGGCATTCAGACGTGAAAAGGCACGGATGAAGCAGGGGTTCGACCTAATCTGGATTCTGTATCCCGGGTCGGACACCCTGCTCGAGCGCAGCAATCAGCTTCGGATTCTGTGTAAACGGGCTGATCTGTTTAGCGAGCGCGCGCATACTGTGAAACAATGAATGCAGTCGACGATTTAGCGCCACAGCAGTGACTGCAAGCGAGGAAACCTATGGAAAAACGAACATTACTCGCCGTCGTACTATCGGTGCTTGTAATCATCGTGATGTTCGGAATAAATCAGCTTCTCTATCCACCCGAGCCGATATCCGACGAGACACCCGCCACCGAGGCTGAGCAGACGCAGCGGTCGAATGGGACCGCCGAAAGTGAATCGGGTGATTCGCAGTCCGAAGCCGACCCGGATGCCGAAGAAGCCGAGCGGGACTTGGCAGAGGGAGAAGTTATCGCGGTCCCGGACGACGAGGCTGAAGGCCGTGAAGTCGTTTATGAATCCGACGTTATGCGCGTCACTATGGACACTGACGGGGCGGTGGTTCGTTCCATCGAACTGCTCAATCATACCGACGGTGATGAGCCGGTGAATATGGTGCTCTCCGGCGACTCCCCCGGCGACGCGTTTGCGCTTCGCTTTGGCGGTCGCGACGGGAGAATTGTGGATGAATCCTTTCGGCTCGATCGGGAGGAGGATAATGTGTTTGTATTCTCCCGCCGGTTTGCATTCGAAGGAAACGAAGACGAGCCATTCGAGTTGCGCAAACGGTTTCGCTTCGAACCGGGTGAGTATCTTATCGAGGTCGATGTTGAGCTTGTTAATAGTGTGAACGAGAACGTACCGCTCGATTTTAACGGTAACGCCTATACTCTCACGTACGGCCCTCAGATCGGTCCTCGGTTTACGATGGACGAGCTCGGCGGACGGTTCGAGTATCGCCGTTTTGAAACGCTCACTCAGAATGACGGTCTTAATCATGAGACATACGAGAACTTGCAGCCCGGTGATAGCGAGATTATCAGCGACCGGGTAATATGGGCGGGGCTGTCGGGTAAATACTTCGCCGCGCTCGGGGTTACCGACTCGACACGCTACGAAATCGGCTTTGAACGCGGCAGTGCCGAAGGGCTGCCGATGGCCCAGAACGTGCACTTCTCCAGGCCGGAAATTCGAAGCTCGAGCAATACCGATACATTCCGTTTCTATACAGGGCCGAAAAACAACGAGGTTCTTACCCGCTACAACAGAGCCTCCGATAACGCCTTCGGTGTCAGTGGGCTGAATTTCGATGAATCCCAGGACATTCGCCCGATTCTCGGGTGGCTCGAGAATATTCTCGAGATGGGACTCAATTTCTTCTACGGGATTATTCCGAATTACGGCGTGGCTATTATTCTTCTCACTCTTGTCGTGAAGGGCGCGCTGTATCCTTTGACGAGGAAGAGCTTTACATCCATGCGGCGCATGCAGGAGCTTCAGCCGCAGATAAACGAAATCCGGGAGAAATACAAGAACGATCAACAGAAAATGAACCAGGCGATGGCCGACTTCTACAAGAAGGAGAAGGTAAATCCGCTCGGCGGATGTTTGCCGCTGCTGCTTCAGATTCCATTTTTCATCGCGATGTTCGGCGTTTTCAACAACAGTTTCGATCTCCGTGGAGCAACGTTTATCGCGGGCTGGATCGACGATCTGAGCGCAACCGAATCGATCCTGAGCTGGGCCGGCCCCTCGCTTCCGGTAATAGGCACCGATCTGCGCGCGTTGCCGTTTATTTTCCTCGCGTCGCAGCTGTTTACCAGCAAGTTCATGCAGTCCGGCGCCGCGGGAAGCTCTACCCAGCAGAAGATTATGAAATACGCGCTTCCGGCGTTTATTTTCTTTGTGCTCTATAACATGCCGTCGGGTCTGCTCTTGTATATAATCCTTACCAATGTGATTACCGGGTTGCAGCAGTTTTTGGCGGGGAAAAGCCACGCCGCTGCAACGTCCTAATGGAGCAATAGAACGATGACATACGAGTTTGAAGGAAAGACCGAGCGTGAAGCTATTGATAATGCGGTAGCGGAACTCGAACTCGAACGCGACAAGTTCGATATCGAAGTGCTCGAAACCCAGAAGACCGGATTTTTCGGCATTGGCAAGCGAGTGCGAATTCGCGTTCATCTTGCCGATTCGCCGGCCGATCGCGCTGCTGCCTCTGATAGCGGAACGACCAATGGGCGCCGGGAAAAGGGACCTGGAAACCGTTCGCGCGGCAACGCGAACGCCGCGAATAAACCAAATAAACGGGGACGCGGCGAAAAACCGCGTAGACGCGCCGAGGAAGGCGAGCGAAAGGCGGCACCGGCGTCGGCCGGATCGCCTCCGGAAAACGACTTTGAGCACGGCATCGCGGATTTTCTGCGGTCGGTTACCGAAAAGATGGGCAACCCGGCGGAGGTCAGCGTGCAATTTCGCGAGAAGGATAAAGTCTCCTTCCGTCTCGACGCGGAAAACAACGCCATGTTGATCGGCCGCAAAGGCAGTACGCTTGATTCCATTCAAACCCTGGCAAATATTGTCGCCGGGCGTATAGGCGGCAACGACATAAAGGTCATCGTAGACAGCGAGAACTATCGCGGTCGCCGCGAAGAGCAACTGGTAAAGCTCGCCGAAAAGGTCGGGGCGGAGGTCAAAGAACAGCGAAAGAGTCGTCTCCTCGAACCGATGAACCCCTTCGAGCGCAGGCTTATTCACACTACGCTCAGTAACATTTCGGGAATCTCCACGAAAAGCGAAGGCGAGGGCCTGTATAAACAGGTACGGGTCTATTCCAAAGACTGACTGATGAGGAGTATGTCGTTTCGCGGCAGTCGATTAGAAGGTGTCCCCGATCGAGGTGGGACACTTTTTTTCTCTCTACTGCCTGCTTGAAGCGATGTGTACAACTTGTGGAAAACATCTGAGTGTCCCCTGCTCCTACCGTCGGCGCTTGCGGCTTGAAACCGCCTATTTCTTGTTTTGTTAGGACTTACGCCGTATTCAGGGCAAGAACCCCGGGCAATGTATTGTTTTTCAGTTAAGATACGCGCCTTTTTTTAATGCCGCGGCGGGCGTTTTTATTAACGCTGCGTTAGAGTAAACACGCGCGTTTACCGAACATGCTTGTGGAAAACTTGTGCATATTTTGAGGGTCATCCGTGTAAATCCCGTGGTAGCCGCTTGTCCGGCGCGGGGTTATACTCCTACGTGTCATGCAAACTCCGCTGTACACGTGGCACCGTTCACACGGGGCGAAACTTGTTCCCTTCGCCGGATGGGATATGCCGTTGCACTATCATACCGGCGCGCTCGCAGAACACCATCTCGTGCGTAGGTCGGTAGGTCTTTTCGACATTTCTCACATGGGTCGGCTTCTGTTCAGCGGTTCTAAGGCGGCCGCAGAGCTCGATCGACTTATAAGCGCGGATATTCTCGGCCTTTCGGACGGTCACTCCTGCTACGGCCTGCTCTGCCGTGACGACGGTACGGTCATTGACGACGTATTCGTTTACCGCTTTGCCGATGAGTACCTTGTCGTCATAAACGCGGCGAATCGACAACGCGATATCTCGTGGATTCAAGAGCGTATAGACGACTCTGTGGTATGGTCGGACGAGTCGGACTCGCTTTCGATGATCGCAGTTCAAGGGCCGGCGGCTATGGGCATTACCGACGACCTCGCCGGGGGGCAGGCCGGTGTGATTCCGAGGTTTGGGTGTGCAACCATCCGTATCGGCGGCTTTCGCATGCGCTGCGGGCGAACCGGCTACACCGGGGAAGACGGGGTAGAGCTGTTTCCCGATTGCAATGAGGTCGAAGCGGTGTGGGACTTGTTTTTTGAGCGGGCTGCGAGCGCGCGGATCGATCTCGGTCCGTGTGGGCTTGCCGCCCGAGACAGTTTGCGCTTCGAGCCCGGATTTCACCTTTACGGGCACGAGCTCCGCGACGATATTACCCCGGTGGAGGCGCGTGTAAAGTGGGCGTGTCACCTGGATCGGGATTTTATCGGTCGCGATGCGATCGTCCGGCGGGCCGAAGAAGGGCCGGCGCGAAGGTTGGCGACGATTGTTATGCGGGAAAGGGGAGTACCTCGCGAGGGATATGGCGTTACCGACGGAGCCGGCACAGCGATCGGCGAGGTGGCAAGCGGTATGTTCGCGCCGAGTGTTCGCGAGTACGCGGCAAATGTATTCGTCGATACCCGATACGCGAAGGTCGGAACGCCGCTGGCGGTTGATATTCGGGGTCGAGAAAAACAGGCGGACGTGGTAAAACGACCATTATATAAGCCACAGTACAAGTAGAGGAAGGAAAGGTATGCAGTTCGACGATTCGGCTAAATATGCGAAAAGCCACGAATGGGCACGGATAGAGGGTGATCTTGTCGTTGTGGGGATTTCCGATTACGCGCAGGATAGTCTCGGCGACGTGGTTTTTGTGGAGCTTCCCGAGGTTGGGGATGAATATAAGCAGGGTGAAACCTTCGGCGTGGTCGAAAGCGTAAAGGCAGCGAGCGACATCTATGCGCCGGTCGCAGGCGAAGTTGCGGAAGTGAATGAGGCGCTTACGGACACCCCCGACAAGGTGAACCAGGCGCCCTTCGCCGAGGGCTGGCTTGCGAAGTTCAAACCCGCGGACCGAGGACAGCTCGACGCGCTTATGAGCGCCGAGGAGTACAAAACCTACACGGAGGGTCTCGACGACTAATGCCATACATTTCGAATACCGACGAGGACCGTCATCTAATGCTCGATGCGCTCGGCTACGAGCGCATCGAAGAGCTGTTCGGCGCAGTTCCCGAGTCGGTTCGATACCCGAAACTATCGATTCCGGAGGGAATGACAGAACTCGAGGTCGTGCAGGAAATGCGGCGGATCGCCGACACGAATGAATCCGGCGGTGGAACTTTGAGTTTCCTCGGCGGGGGTGCGTACGAGCATTTCATCCCTGCGGTTGTTCCCTTTCTCGCTTCGCGAGGGGAGTTCGCCACCACCTATACCCCGTATCAGGCCGAGGCCAGTCAGGGCACGCTTCAAAGCATATTCGAGTATCAGAGTATGCTGACTAACCTGTACGGAATCGACGTGGTCAACGCCAGCCACTACGACGGTTCTACCGCGTTCGCAGAGTCGGCGCTTATGGCGCTCAATTGCGTGCGAAACCGCTCGCGGATACTCCTCGCTCCGGGTGTGCATCCGGAGTATATGGAGGTTCTTCGCACGTATACCGCCGCGCTCGATGTGACCATAGACGTTCTCGACGACGCGTCGTGGCGCAGTGACCCGTATACGACGCTGAGCGGCGCTATGACCGACGAAACGGCGGTATTTATGGTTCAGACGCCGGATTTTTTCGGCAGACTCTCCGACCTTCGAGATCTTGCGAGCGTGGTTCACGAGGCGGGTGCGCTGTTCGCGGTGCACGCGGATCCGGTGTCGCTTGCCATTTACCGTTCACCGGGTGAGTTCGGCGCCGATATAATCACCGGAGACGGGCAGCCGCTTGGTATTCCCGTGAGTTTCGGAGGCCCCTCGCTCGGCATATTCGGGTGCCGCGAAAAACTCGTGCGAAAAATGCCGGGACGCCTGGTCGGGCAGACAAGCGACGGCGGCGGGCGTCGGGGATACGTCCTGACGCTCAATACCCGCGAACAGCATATCCGCCGCGCGAAGGCTACGAGCAATATCTGCACCAACCAGGGACTCATGGCGCTGCGTTCGGCTATTTATCTTGCGGCGCTTGGGCCCAATGGTCTGCAAGAGGTTGCGACGTTGTGCCATAACAAGTCTCATTACGCAGCCGAGCTTATCTGCGCCATCGACGGCATCGAGTCCTACGATACTTCCCCGTTTTTCCGAGAGTTTGCCGTGCGTCTTCCGATACCGGCTCGCGAGGCGGTGGACGCGCTGCGCGATCGCGATATTCTTCCGGGAGTCGACCTCGGTCGCTACGACGAGGAGCTGTCGAACGTACTGCTCATAAGCGTTACCGAGACCAAGTCCAAAGCCGATATAGATCGGCTTGCCTTCGAGCTCGCCGCGATTCTAAAGAGCGCCGAACCGAAAGGCGCCGGACTCGCGGCAGGAGGAGCCATATGAGCGGCAACAATACACACAGACCAATGGTCGGTTCCGAAAACGGCGAAGCCGGAACGAATGCCGTCGTGGCACCGGTAACAGAGATACCGACACGGGAAAACATCAGCCTGATACATGAAAAATCACGCGAAGGGAGAAGGGCCGTCTCGCTGCCGCAAAGCGATGTGCCGAGCTACGGATTTGAAGAGTCGCTCATACGCACGCAAGCGCCGAGTCTGCCGGAGGTGAGCGAGCTCGATCTCGTCAGACACTACACGAACCTCTCTCAGAAGAACTACGCGATCGATACGACGTTCTATCCGCTCGGCAGTTGCACCATGAAGTACAACCCAAAGATGAACGAGCAGATAGCCGGATTCGAAGGATTTGCCGATTCGCACCCGCTCGCTCCGATTGACAGTATTCAGGGCAACCTCGAGGTCATCTACCGGCTCGAGCAGTCGCTCATAGAAATCGCCGGGTTCAGCGCGGCGAGTCTTCAGCCCGCCGCCGGTGCTCAGGGTGAGCTTACCGGTGTTCTGATGATCCGCGCCTACCACCGAATGCGGGGCGATACCAAACGCCGCCGGATGCTCGTGCCCGACAGCGCGCACGGCACCAATCCGGCCACCTGCACCATGGCCGGGTTCGAGACGGTCGAGCTTCCAAGCGACGCGAACGGCAATGTCGATCTCGAGGCGTTGCGTGAGGCGTGCGACGAGACAGTGGCCGGGCTCATGATTACCAATCCCAACACCGCCGGGCTATTCGAGGAGCACATTCTCGAGGTAACCCGTGCCGTACACGATTGTGGTGGGCTTGTGTACGGGGACGGGGCGAATATGAACGCCATTCTCGGTATTGTCCGTCCGGGGGATCTTGGAATCGACGTCATGCACTTTAATCTGCACAAGACCTTCTCCACACCGCACGGAGGCGGCGGTCCCGGCGCAGGGCCTGTTGCCGCCGCGGAGGTGCTCGCCGAATACCTGCCGGGGCCGCGGGTTGTTCAGGCGGTCGGAACCGACGGTTACGAGCTTGTTACGCCTCGGTATTCGATAGGACGCATGAAAGCGTTCTTCGGAAACTTCGGCATGCTCGTCCGCGCGCTGACCTACATCCTTCGCTACGGCCGGTCGGGAATGAAGCGCATTGCGGAGAATGCCGTGCTGAATGCCAACTACCTGAAGCATCTGATCGAAGAGGATTACCCGGTGAAGTTCAAGCGCAGTTGTATGCACGAGTTTGTCGCCACGGGTGCCGGCTTCGGCGAGGTGCATACAATCGATATTGCCAAGCGCATCCTTGACTACGGCTACCATCCTCCGACAGTCTATTTTCCTCTGATAATCAGGGAAGCGCTCATGTTCGAGCCGACCGAAACCGAAAGCAGGGAAACGCTCGAGGCGTTCGCCGAAGCGATGAGGAAAATTGCCGCCGAAGCGCGAACGAGCCCTGATACCTTGCATTCGGCGCCGTTCGTAACCCCGCTTTCGCGCCTCGATGAGGTCGCGGCGGCGCGACACCCGGTGCTTTCCTATACCATATAGAATACTCGCGGCACGGAACCGGGGGCAGCGGCCGTGTCGCCCGCAGTGGAGAAATAGAATATGAGTGACAGATCGTACCTTTTCACCTCCGAGTCGGTGGGGGAAGGACATCCCGACAAGCTTGCCGACCAGGTTTCCGACGCGGTACTCGATGCGTGCCTGCGCGAGGATTCGGAGAGCCGCGTTGCCTGTGAAACCTTTACGACAACCGGTCTTGTTCTTGTCGGCGGAGAAATTACGACCCAGACGTATGTCGATGTCCAGGATGTGGCGCGAACCGTGGCGCGGGAGATCGGCTACGACAGACCTGAGTACGGGCTCGATTACGAGAGTATGAACGTGCTAAACGCCATTCACTCGCAGAGTCCCGATATCAGCCAAGGGGTAAGCGGCGAGGGTATTTACAAGGGCGAGCAGGGCGCCGGAGACCAGGGAATGATGTTCGGCTACGCCTGCGACGAGACCGACGAGCTCATGCCCGCGCCCATTATGTATTCGCACAAGCTGCTTATGCGTGCCGCCGAGATTAGAAAGCGCGGTCAGGTAAACTGGTTGCGGCCCGACAGCAAGAGTCAGGTGACCGTTGAGTATGAGGGGCACAAACCGCGACGCATCGACTCGGTGGTGGTAAGCCATCAGCATAACGATCATGTTACCTACGAGGAGATTCGATCCACGATCATAGAGCAGGTTATTGCCCCGGAGCTCGATTCGACCGGGCTCATCGACGAGAATACGCGCTACTACGTCAATCCGACCGGACGATTTGTAATCGGAGGACCTCACGGAGATACCGGGCTGACCGGCCGCAAAATAATTGTGGATACCTACGGCGGCATGGGACGCCACGGTGGGGGCGCGTTCAGCGGCAAAGACCCGAGTAAGGTCGACCGGTCGGCGACCTACATGGCGCGCTATGTTGCAAAGAACGTCGTCGCCGCCGGACTCGCAGAGCGCTGTGAGGTGCAGCTTGCGTACGCGATCGGCGTTCCCTTCCCGGTAAGCGTCATGGTCGAGACATTCGCCACGGGCAAGGTTCCCGAAGATCGTATTGAGAAGGCAATCCGGGAGGTTTTCGATCTGACCCCTGCCGGCATTATTCGTACGTTTGATCTGAAACGCCCCATTTACCGCCGAACCGCCGTATACGGGCATTTCGGGCGTGACGACTTTCCCTGGGAGCGAACCGATCACGTCGAGGAGTTGAAAAAGGCGGTTTGAGCCGACGGTGACACCCCTGCCTATGGCACGATCGATCGAAGAGATACTGAAGGACGGCGAGTTTCAGTGGAGACGCGTATTCTCCAACGCGGGTTCGTACGCATCCGGGTCGTGGCTGACCCTCGCGGTGCTGACCGCGGTATGGTATGTCTTGCCTCACCCGCTTCTGCTTCAGCTTCCGGCCGGCGGAGAAGGAGCTTCGACCGCCGAGGTGGTTGTATGGTTCATAGGAATTGGGTTGCTCTGGTTTCTCGCTGCCACGGGTTTTCGCCTTTCGTACGCCCGATTCGCCTCGAGTCGGCCGGACCTGCCCGATAGCGGGAATGAGTCGAGCCCGGATGCCGCGGGACGAACGAACAGTTCCCGAGCGGTACTGCGGTATGCCGGCGTGCTTGTCTATGTAACGGCGGTTGTGCTCGCCACGGCGGGGGTTGTACTCACGCTTCTCGGTCTCATGATTCTTCCGGCCTCGCGGGTCGACGGTGCCGCGCTGTTTTCCGGATACGTGGCCCCTGTCGCGCTCGCCCTGGTTGTGGTGCTTCTTCGGATACGGTACGCCATACCGATCGAGACGGTTCTTCAACACGGTGAGGGCGTGCGCGAAGGCGTGCGACGCGGCGTTACGCTGTTCCGCGAAAGGCGGCTCGTTGTCGCCGGGATGACTGCACTCGTACACCTGTTCTGGATCCCGGAACTGATTGTCGAAGGGATGGCCACAGAGGCGGTCTACTTGTTGGAAAGCGCTCGCGTTGTATCGGCGGTTATACGATCTTCGGCGCTTGTGCTGTGGCTCGCGTGGTATCACGAAGCACGGCAGACCGAAGGCGAACTCGAGTAGGCGACTGTCGGTCACTTGTGCTACACTTCTCATATGTTTGGCAAACTCCTGCTGCTGTTTACAGTAGTTCCGCTTATTGAACTGTATTTGCTTATTCTCATCGGCCAGGCGATTGGCGCCGGGCCTACAGTACTGATTGTGCTGCTCACTGGAGCGGTGGGGGCAAGCCTCGCGCGGATGCAGGGCTTCTCGGTGTGGGTGAAGATTAACCGTGAGATGAATGTGGGCAGGTTTCCCGGAAACGAGCTGATAGATGCTGTTCTTGTCCTCGCTGCGGGCGTTACCCTTCTGACACCCGGAGTTGTTACCGACGTTGTGGGTTTTCTCCTGCTTATTCCGATTACTCGGGCTCCGATCAGAGAGTTCATTAAACGACGGTTTCGCCGTATGAATCTGAGCACCGCCGCCGACGTGCACTCACAGACAATTCATGCTGACTATAAGGTCGAATCGCACCCGGACGATTAACGGCGCCCCATGAAAACGCTCTTGATGTTCATCGCACTGGTCCTGCTCCTGGCCGGATGCGCGACCGGCCCTGCGACCGGCCCCGCTACCGAACCTGATCCCGAGGAGATCGAGCGCGATATTATCGTGCCGCCTCGCGATCCCGACGATAGCGAACAGGATTCAGACTCCGAGGATGATGAGGTTACCGACCCGAGAGAGCTGCCTTCGTATGAAGTCGTGAGGTACAGTTCGGGCGATTTCTCCGACGAGGAAAGCGTTGAGCTCACCTCCTATTCACGGGCGAGGGTATTTGCATCGATTCTTGAGGCGCTCGAGCTCGCAGAGGAAATGAGCGACGAACAGCGTCGCGATC
>JBKGYS010000081.1:0-11772 GCA_046545955.1 Spirochaetales bacterium
CGTAAGGGGGCGTTTTGTCGTCCGTAACGTCGAGGCACGAGATATCTCCTTCGGCGGTGAACGAACAGAAAGCGGCGAATTGCCCCCCGAACGACGGCCGGCGGCTGTCGACGACGATCGGCAACGCGCGAGTGCCGCCGAACGCGTATCGGCGTTGTTCGGAGAGACATCCGGGGAACTGCGGGGAATGATATCGGAGATCGATGCGCGAGAGATCGTGGCAGCCGAACTCGCCGAGCTGTCGACGCCAGATACGGTCGCGCGCGAGCAGGAGCGGATCGATGATCGTGTTGCCGAGTGGGAGCAACGAATCGCGGAGGCCGAAACCGCGGTTTCGGAGTTCAGAGGCGACGTGGAAACGCTGCTTGCGATTGACCCTTCCGCGATCGATTCGGTCTCCCGACTTCGTGATGCGGTAGAAACAGCCGAACGGGTCACCGACGGCGGGGAGGAATTCTACGAGCGTGGATTGGACGGGTATCGTGCGGCCGCGACGGCGAGGGATGATCTAGTCGCTGCGATCGATGCAGTAGGTGAGGCGCTCGAGCGGGATATTTCCTATATTGAGAGTCGAATTCCCGATCCGGAGACAGTACTTCGCGAGCCGTTCGCCGGACTCGTCTCCTCGATAGCAGAAGAACACGTCGCACCGTACGTCGAACGAGGCCGGACAGCGTACGAGGCGTATCTCAGGCTCCAGCGTTTTCGCGATCGGCTCGCCGACGACTCTGTTGCCGTGGAGGAACGGCCGGGGCGAGGTCGAGATCTGGTTTTTCCCAGTTCTGACTATCCGCGATTTCTTCTGGAGCGAGCGGCGGTTAGCTTTGTCGAAGGCGAGTACGAGTATATAGGCACTTTGCGCGAGGTCTCGAGCGACCCGGCGCTTACCGGCGGGCCCGCCCGCGCGCAATTCATCTGGTCGCGCGGTAGCGAAGGCGGCGGTGATTTCCTCGATGATCGCGATTCGAGGACGGTGCCGGGGCCGGACCGGAGCGAAACACACGATCGCGACGGTGATGGGGCTTCCGGTGGCGATGTACAGGTGGAGCTCGATATGCGAAACGCAGCAGAATCGCGCGTTGCTGTGTACCTCGATCTCTTCGGCGGGCGTATGAGCTTTCCGATTGGACAAGCCGGGGTAATACCGGTTGACCGGCTGCGGAGCGATTTCGATTTGAGCTCGGAAGTAAGGATTTCCCCGGAAGGTAGCGTGCGATTCCGTGGAGACAGTCGATTGTTTCGTCCGGACGTTGGTTTTTCGACCGAGAATGAAGTTACCCGCAGAACTCAGGCTGTTCTCGATCGCACCGAAACCGTGACGGCGGGAATAACGCTCCCGCCGCGGGACGGTCGAGCGGTGCGTACAAATCTCGACCAAGCGCTCGCGTCTGAAATCGAGGCGTTTATCGTTGAGCTTCGGGATCGGGCACTCGAGGAAGCGGACGGATACGTTCGTGACCAATTCAGCTCGGAGATCGACCGGGTCGAACAGCTCATCGCAGAAGGTGTCGCTGTCGTTGACCAAGCTCAGGCGCGCTACGATGAGCTTGTCGAGCTGTATGAGCAAGCGCAACAGGAAAGGGCCCGGATAGAGGCGCGCCTGGCCGACCTCGAGCAGGAAGTCGAAAGACGCGCGCGTGAAGAGGTCGAACGTGCCGAGCAACGGGCGCGTGAAGAGGTCGAACGCGCCGAGCAACGGGCGCGCGAAGAGGCCGAACGCGCCGAGCGACGAGCGCGCGAGGAGGCCGAACGCGCCGAGCAAGGAGCGCGCGACGAGGTGGAAGACCGCGTGCGCGATCGACTTGACGGATTCATGGGCCGATAACGGTCCGGTCATCTATGTTGAATATACTGACGGTAAATCTTCGATTCGACTCCGAGCATGACGGCGTGTTTCGTTGGTCAAACCGACGAACCTCCATGCAGCGCGTTATTTCTGACTGTGTGCCCGATATCGTGGCCACGCAGGAGGGTCGACGCCCGCAAATACAGGATCTTCAGTCACTCATTGCCGATTATGAGTTGATAGACTCACACCGCGATTGGATCGAGAGCCGGATGTATCCCTGCCTTTTTGTCCGACGCGGAAGGTTCACGGTAGCCGATTCGGGTGACGCCTGGTTGTCGGATACGCCCGAAGTTTCCGAATCGCAGCTCGGCGATAGCAACTATCCACGGCTTATCTCGTGGGCGCGACTTTATGACACGAAAGATGATCTTCGATTGATTGTGGCAAATTCCCACCTCGATAACGCGGGCTCCGACGTTCGCAGACGCCAGATGACCATTGCCGCCGAACAGCTAAAGGCTGTTTCCGACGGCCTGCCGCTCGTGCTTTGCGGCGATTTCAACGACGCCCCCGATAGCGATGTAGCCGGTGTGCTTACCGCATCTCTACCGCAGCTTTACGATCCGTGGCTGCTTAGTAGACGCGAGGAACGTTCGACGTTTCGCGGGTTTTCGCGGGATCGGTATGCCGGCAAAGCACCGGAATTCGTGGCGCCCAGAATAGACTGGATTCTTCTGGACAGGCGCCTGAGTTTCGAACGGATTCGAAGGGTGGAGGATGAGCCCGATGGCATACCTCCGACGGATCACTATCCGGTGCTATGCAGCGGAATCCGTAGCGATTTCTCGACGACCACCGCTTTGTCGTTCGGCGAACCGCTTGTCTGGCACAACCCATCGATCTTGAAAGAGACGGGTAACGCTTCTGCCGATGAGGCCCGTTGCGACGGTTGCCCGCTGGATCTGTCGCAGCTTGAGACCGCCACGCGGCGGATGAGGCGTTACGAGGCTCTTCTGCCGGATATTTTTCCGGAACTGCGTGGTCGGCAGGATAGGTCGGGGCCGGAAACAGAAACGTACGGGGGGCTTCGCTCTCCGCTTCGGGAGCTTTCGCGTTCTCGGTGGGGGGACAAGCGCGTTTTCGGCAAGTGCGACAACGAGCTTCCGGTCGCGGGCTCTATTAAAGCGCGAGGAGGATTCTACGAGGTCTTCTATCACGCCGAGCGAGTTATCGGTAATGAGTTGAATCCGCGATCGGTAGCGTTAAAACGCGAGCTATCGAACCACGAAATTGTCGTAGCGTCTACGGGAAATCTGGGCCTGAGCGTTGGACTGCTCGGTCGTGCGCTCGGCTTCGCGGTCACGGTTGTCATGTCTCGTGACGCGAAACGATGGAAGAAGGATCTTCTTCGCGCGAGAGGCGCCCGGGTCGAGGAGTCGCAGGGGGATTACTCGAGCGCCGTTTCCCGCGCGCGATCGATGTGCGACGCCTCGAGTTCCGATAGGGAACCTGATGCGGGGCAGTCGGTACGCTATTTTATTGACGACGAACGGTCTCCGCATCTGTTTCTCGGCTATGCGTGTGCGGCAGGCGAGCTCCTCGAACAGCTCGGGTATCTAGGGTTGGGTAGTGCCGGCGTTCGAGTCTACCTTCCGTGTGGGGTCGGAGGTGCTCCGGGAGGTATCGCGTGGGCGCTGCGCTTGCTCGCCGGAGAGAGGGTGGATTCGGTTTTCTGCGAACCGGTCGCTGCCCCGTGTGTTCTTCTTGCGCTTCTGGAGAGGCGTCGTGCGATGCAGGAGAAGCGCGAACCGGTTCTATGCCCTCACGTGCGGACGATCGGGCTTAGCTCAAAAAGCGCAGCCGACGGTCTTGCGGTAGGTGCGGCGTCACCGCTTGCGGTCGAATGCGTTGATCGGCTTGTTTCGGGTGTTGTGACCTTGTCGGACGAGGATATGGTTGCCGATGCGCTCGAGTTGTGGCACGCATACGGCCGGCGTATTGAACCGTCGGCCGCTGCCTCGTATACCGCATTCAAGGCGCTCGAATGCGAGGCGGATGTGCATGTACTGTGGTTCACCGGTGGTGGGCTGCTTCCCGACGACGAGTTCGAGCGTTTTACGGGCTGAGGAAGCGAACGCGAAGGGGCGAGTGGTAGAGACAGCGAAACGCAGTCTCCGGGCGCTCGGCAATGCTGATCGACTTTTGCCGGCGCCCTTTCGCTCGCCCTCCCGCGCGATCCGCTCCTGTCGCTCTCGCCGCCGCTGTAGCCGAGCCCTCCGCTTCCGGGACGCTTACCGCATTGTTTCGAACTCGTGGAACGGATAACTTATCGTATGTAACCGACCAACGGAACGACCGTTTTCGGGTCGTTCCGTGTAGAGAGTTCAAAGCCCGCGCAGGAGCGGGCTCGAAAGGTTCTCAGCGATCGGGTTGAAGCTCGTAAAACGACTTTCCTTCGCCTGCGAGTTGTTGAATGAGGTCCGCGGGCCGAAATCGCGTACCGTATTCGTCGGAGTAGCGCGAAAGCGTGTCGCGAACACTCTCGAGGCCTAGGTCGTCGGCGTAGCGAAGCACTCCTCCTCGAAATGGAGGGAAACCGGTTCCCATAATCATTGCCACGTCAACATCGGTCGGCGTTTCTACGATCCGCTCTTCGAGCGCCCGTGCAGCCTCGTTGACCATGGCGAGAAGAGGTCGGTGAACCGTATCGAAGTCCGAAAGCGGCTTCGGTTTTCCGCTCACATGCTTGCGAATGAGCTCCTGCATTTCGGGATTCGGTCGAGGCTTCTTTCGCTTTTTGTCGTAGAGAAAGAACCCCTGGCCACTTTTCTTTCCGAGGAGTTCTTTGTTGCCTTCGAGCGCCTCGAAGAAGCCGCTTGTCTGCATTCGTTCACCGTAAGCCTGCATACACTCACGTGCCACTTCGTAGCCAACATCGATTCCTACTTCATCGAGCAGCGTAAATGGGCCCATTGGCATCCCGAAGCGTTTCACCTTGCGGTCTATTTCGAGAAAGCTATGTCCTTCGTCGAGCATAATGACCGCTTCGTTGAGGTAGGGCATGAGCAGACGGTTGACGAGAAAGCCGGCACAGTTCTGAACGACCACCGGCGTTTTTCCCAGTTTTTGCGCGAGCAGTCCCGTATTTCGAACGGTTTCGGCGCTTGTGTTCTCACCGGCGATTACCTCGACGAGTGGCATGCGATTGACCGGGTTAAAGAAGTGCATTCCGACGAAACGGCCGGGATGCTCGAGGGATTTCGCCATTTCCGAAATCGAAAGCGCGCTGGTATTGGATGCGATAATTGTGTCCTCGCTGACCTTCGATTCGAGTTCCGCGAGAACCTTCTTTTTCACTTCCAGGTTTTCTACTACCGCCTCGACGACGAAATCCGGCGAGCCAAAACTCTTATAATCGGTCGTCCCGTGAATTTTGTGCAGTTTCAGACCGGCTTCACGCTTGTCGAGCTTCCCGATTTTCTCGAGTTGGCCGTATACGTCACGAGCCGAATTGTATCCTTTCTGCACCGCATCCCAGGCGATGTCCTTCATGGTAACCGGGATATCGCGATAACTGAAAAGCCACGCGATTCGCCCGCCCATTACTCCGGCGCCGAGCACTGCCGCCTGCTCGATCGGCTTCGGCGACTTCTCCCCTTGAAGCGCCGGTTGACGTTTTACCGCTTCGCGCGCGAAATACAGCCGAACGAGGTTGCGTGAGGCGTTGGTCACCACGAGACGGCCGAACGCCGAGCGTTCTATGCGCAAAGCTGCGTCGCGACGTTTTCGGTACCCCCGTTTTACAACCCGTAACGCCTCGATCGGAGCGGGATAGTGTCCCCCGGTCTTCTTTCGCGTATCCCGGAGTGCGCCCGAAAAGAGGAAGAACCGACCCAACGGATTGTCCTCGAGAAGCTTCATTCCGAGCTTCTTGCTTTTCCGACGGGCGAGAGTCTCTTTATCCTCGCCGGCGAGAATCCGATCGGCGAGATGGTGCGCCCAGTCGATATGGAAGGCCTGTGGCCACATATAGTCGACGAGTTTGCTCTTCGCGGCTTTCTTACCATCGAGCGATTTGCCGGTGAGTATAAGGTTCAGCGCGGTAGCCGGTCCTGTCAGTCGGGGAAGTCGCCATGTTCCACCCCAGCCTGGAAGAATACCCAATTGGGTCTCCGGGAGTCCTATCTGCACCTTCGGGTTATCGGTTGCAATGCGGTAATCGCAGGCGAGGGCAAGCTCGGTTCCTCCGCCGAGGCAGGCACCGTCGATGAGCGCCATTGTGGGAAACGGCAGGTCCTCGAGCTGGTTAAACACTCCCTGTCCCTCGCTGCTTTTCCATTCGCCGTCCGGCGCGTCGGCGATTGCCTGAATATCCTTGATGTCCGCGCCGGCGATAAAGACGTTGCTCTTGCCGCTGCGGATAAACAGAAAGCGGATATCCTCGCGCGTGCCGAGCTCTTGCAGTACAGCTCGCAACTCCTGCATAACCGCGGCATTAAACGCATTCACCTTTGCGTCGGCCCGGTCGATGACAAGGGTGAACTTCCCGTCGCCGTGCTCGGTGAGTGAAAAGTGTTGCCAGTTTGCCATATGGTTACGATACCTCCAGAAGAAGTGCTGCGCCCTGTCCGCCACCGACACATAGGGTGGCAGCTCCGGTGTTCTTACCGGTCCGCCGCAGTTCCTTGAGAGTATGCAGGGTTATCCGGGCGCCTGTCATGCCGACAGGATGCCCGATTGCGATCGCGCCTCCCTGGTTATTGAGGATATCACGATCGATCGCCCCGAGTTTCCTGTCGCGACCGAGGTGTGCTTTTGCGAACTGGTCGCTGTCTGCGGCCCGCTCGCAGGCGATTACCTGTGCCGCGAATGCTTCGTTCAATTCAATATATTCGAGGTCGCTCATTTTTGCACCGGTTCTTTCGAACAAGCGCGACAGCGCGTACACCGGCCCAAGTCCCATGCGTTCGGGTTCAAGCGCGGCGTACTCGTACTCGCGGAGGTACCCGAGTGGCTCGAGCCCTCGTTGTTTCGCCTCACTCTCGGTCATAATAAGCAGCGCAGCCGCGCCATCGGTAATCTGGGAGGAGTTACCAACGGTTACGGTACCGTTTCGCTTGTCGAAATACGGCTTAAGCTTTGCCAGTGCTTCCATCGTCTGACCGTCACGAGGGCCTATGTCCGCGGAGATCACCTGCTCGAACCTTGGAAATGTGGGCACAGGAACAATTTCGTCATCGAGTACACCCTGTTTCTGTGCTTCCACCGCGCGTGTGTGGCTGCGCAGTGCGAACTCATCCTGCTCGTCACGGGTAATGTGAAACTCGCGGGCGAGGTTTTCGGCGGTCAAGCCCATGATGAGACCGCTTATGGGATCGGTAAGCCCCTGGATAAGCCCGATTTCCGGTTTAAGCATACCGGGCCGAAACCCGAAGAGAGTCTTGAAGCGTTGCCACCCGGTTTTGGCGCGGGAGAGACGATTCATGAACTCGGTGTACTGCTTATTAAACAGCAGAGGAATATTGCTCATGCTCTCCACGCCGGCGACGAGAAACACCTCGCCGTGGCCGGCCGCAATCTTATTAGCAGCGGACGTTATCGCCTCGATGCCACTCGCGCAGTTGCGGTGAACCGTGTAGCCGGGAACGGAGTTGGGAACACCCGCCTTGAGTGCCATCACGCGCGCGATATTGGCGGCGTTGGCCGGTTGGGCGACGTTCCCGACTATGACTTCATCGATCTCCTTAGGGTTGATACCGCTGCGCGAGATGACCTCTCTCAGCACCATAGCGCCGAGGTCGTCGGCCGGAGTATCCTTGAGCGCGGTCCCGGCTTTCGCCATCGGTGAGCGCACACCCTCGACGATTGCGATTCGATCTTTCATCTAACTGATCCTCCTATTTCCAGCCTGGAATGCTGGCGTACATCTGTTCGATTATTTCTGCGTATGTTTTTTCTATGTGGAATCGTCGTACCTTCAAGGTAGGAGTCAGATCACCTGATTCGGTACTCGCTGCGCGGTGCATTAGCTCGAACCGTGCGATCTGCTCGCTTTTATGCCGATGTTCGTTCACTTCGTCGATGTGCGACTGAAGATCTGCCCGCAGTGTATTGCTCTGTAGAAAGTCTTCGTCGCTCATATACTCGCAGCCGAGTCTGCGTTTGACCGCAGCGATCTTCTCCATGTCCGGGAAAAGCAGTGCGGTAACGTAGACGCGGTTGTCGGCGAATATGACCGCCACATCGACGAAATCGTGCTTCCTCAGCGCCGCTTCGATCGGGCCCGGCGGTACATACTCGCCGGTCGACTTCTTGAACAGTTCTTTCTTTCGTCCCTCGATTTTAATAAAACCGTGCTCGTCGATCGACCCACGATCGCCGGTATGGAGCCATCCGTGTTCGTCGATTACCTCGGCTGTGGCATCGGGTCTGTTATGATAGCCCCGCATGACATTAGGTCCACGAGCCAGGATTTCGGAGTCTTCACCGATGCGTACCTCGACCTCCGGAAACGCTTTACCGACGGTTCCGAGCTTGCGGGATCCCGGGAAGTTACACGCGATTACCGGTGAGGCTTCGGTCATTCCGTAGCCTTCGTATACCGGTATACCGATATTCACGAAGAAGCGTCCGATGTCCTCGGGCAGTTTGGCCGCTCCGCTGATGGTATAGCTCAGCTGCCCTCCGAGCCCTTCCCGGAGCTTTCCGTAGACGAGTTTCCCGTAAAGCCTGTCGCGCAGTCGGGGACGGCTATCCGCACTTCGCGTTTTCGCGCGCTCGACCGCTGCCCGCGCCAGTCGTCCCTTTATGCCCGGCGTTTCGCCGGCCTTCTCCGACATACGCAGGTATACTTTCTCCAGAATGCGCGGGACAACCGTCATGATCGTCGGTTTGACCGCACGAACGTAGGAGGCGAGCAATTTCGGATCGTCAACGAAGTAAACCGGCAATCCGTTCGCCAGGTAAAAATACACGACCATCCGTTCGAATACATGGGCGAGCGGAAGGGTCGAGATACACCGGTCGACCTCCGCGTCGGCGTCAAAACGTTTCGAGGTCGCGTTTACCTGAGATGCAATATTGTGCTGTGTCAGCTCGACACCCTTCGGCAGTCCCGTGCTGCCCGACGTGTAGATAATAGTTGCGAGGTCGTCCGGTTTTACCGCCCGCGCGCGTCGTTCGAGCTCGTCGGGGTTTTGCTTCGCACGTCGGGCGCCTTCCTCGAGCAGGGCGTGGTATTTTCGATGCGCGGCGGTGTAACCGTACGTAATCCGTTCGACCGCACTACCGTGTTCCTCTACGAACGAGAGCTCGGTCGCATCGCCGACGAAGAGAAAGCGCATCCCTGAATCGGTAATCTCGTGTGTGAAGCTCTCGGGGCTGATTTTCCTGAAAATCGGGACGGTAACGCCTCCGGCAAGCTGTATAGCGATATCGAGCATGAGCCAGTCCGGAGAAGGGGTGGCGATAATACCCACGCTTTCACCATGCTTCACGCCGAGCGAGAGCAGCCCGTGCATGAGCTGTTCCACGCGGGTGCGCACATCCTGTGGCGAAAACCGGTGCCAATTTGCTCCGACATCGCCGTCGTTCCCGCTCTGGTGGTCGGGATAGGCGAGAAGAAGGGGCCGGTGCGCATGTTCCCGACAACTGTGAAGAAACAGCTCGGTGAGTGTTTCGAAATTGAACATGTACGATAGATCTCCTTAATCGGTCGGTCGACCGCCTTATGGTGCAGGGTACACTCGACGTGGCGATAAATCAAACAATAAATTTTATTGAATGTCGGTTCGCGACCGAAATAATACGTCCGGGTAATCGTGCGATTGCCTCTACAAAGCGCGCGAACTTCACTACCTTAGGAGTATGAAAGCATATCGGGTCTACAAGGAAGAGGAGCGGTTTTTCGGCCGGGTTGAAACGGTGAACGAGTCGATCCTCCCGGCAACCGGAGTTACCGTCGAGGTGCACTATTCATCGATAAACTATAAGGATGCCCTTTCCGCGCGCGGCGCGCCCGGGGTGACGGGCTCCTATCCCCACACGCCCGGAATCGACGCCGCCGGCAGCGTGGCGGATATCAATCTCGCGGAGTCGCAGGCCCTGGACGGACTCGGAAATCCGCTGTCCGTCGGTGATCCGGTGATCGTTACCGGCTACGACCTCGGCGTGAATACGCCTGGAGGGCTTGGCGGCCGCGTTCGGGTTCCACCCGAGTGGATCCTTCCGCTGCCGCAAGGAATGACCGAGCGCGACGCGATGCGCCTGGGGACCGCCGGTCTCACGGCGGGATTGTCGGTGCTCGAAATCGAGCGCGCGGGGGTTTACCCCGACGATGGTCCGGTGGTTGTGACCGGCGCGTCGGGCGGAGTCGGAGGGATCGCCATTGGTATACTGGCGCGCGCGGGATATTCGGTTACGGCGGTCACCCGCTCGCCGTCGGAATCCGGCGATCGTCTTCGGGCCGCAGGCGCCGCGGATGTGGTGGAAACCGAGGAAATCCGCGCGGCGGCGAAAAAGCCGCTTGCGCGAAGTCGCTGGGCGGCTGCCGTCGATGCGGTCGGCGGGGATATCCTCGCGGCGCTTCTCGCGGCGCTTCGCTACCGAGGGGTTGCGACCGCCTGCGGGCTTGTGGGCGGTACCCGGTTCGACGCGAGTATTATGCCGTTTATTCTCCGCGGGGCTCGGCTTGTGGGTATAGACAGTGTGTACGCTCCGGTCGCGGACAGGCAGGAAGTATGGAAGCGGCTGGCCGATAGCTGGCGGCCGGAAGCGCTCGAAACATCGACCTATGAAATTACTCTTGAACAGGTGGACGCCGTTATTGACGCGCTGCTCGAAGGCAAGCACCGGGGTCGCGCGGTGGTGCGACACGAGCGGGAGTAGCGATGGATCACGCGCATCGGGACGTATTGCGGTATCTGTTCTCGTTTTTGAGGCCGCATGTAACGGTATTCGCGCTGGGCATGGCGATGCTTCTCGCGGCGAACGTAGTGTTTCTCGCGTTTCCATTTCTCATGGGAAGGCTTGTCGACGAGCTCACCGGCGACGGAACATGGATTCTCGAAGGCATTGGCCCCTTGAGCGTGGCATTGCTCGCCGTGCTTTTCGCGCGGGCGGTATTGAACTTCGGGCAAAGCTACGCGTTTGGGGTCGTTTCCAACCGCGTAGCCCGGTCGCTTCGAAGCGCGCTCCACGCGAGAATACTGGTGCTCCCGATGGCATTCTTCGATACCCGTCGAACCGGTGAGCTCATCAGCCGACTGTCCAACGACGTGGGACAGCTCGAGTACGCGATCTCGGATATGCTCGCGCAGCTCGTGCGGCAGCTCGTTGTCCTGTGTTTCGGCATTGGGATCGTGTTTTTTGTTACGCCTCAGTTATCGCTGTTTATGATCGCCATTGTTCCGGCGGTCGCGCTATTGACTATGAGGCTCGGCCGTACGATTCGAAGGCGCTCTCGCGAGACTCAGGATCTCATAGCCGAGAGTACCACCGTCGCCGAAGAGAGCATCGGCGGGATAGCGACTGTTCGTGCGTTTACCGCCGAGCCGTACGAGATGAACCGCTATCGCACGGCTCTCGAAGCTGCGCTGTCGAAAGCGCTCGATACGGTGCGCTTCAGGTCGGGGCTCGGGGCGTTCATCGGCTTTTTCGTGATGGGAACGCTGGTTCTCGTAATCTGGTATGGAGCTTCGCTCGTGGAAGCGGGAGGGCTCGCCGTAGGTGATCTCGTGAGCTTTGTGATTTATACCGGCTTTATCGGTGGCTCGGTGGCGGGCCTCGGAGGACTCATTACCGGCTTCCAGCGGGTGCTCGGCGCGACCGAGCGGGTGGTCGAGATTATGGAGGCGGAGCCCGAGCCGGGACGCGCGCGCCGGAGCGGGCGCGCGCCTGATGCGCGAAGCGACGCAGCCGGCGTGGACAACGGCCCCGATGCGGACAACGGCCCAGATGCGGACAACGGCCCCGATGCGGACAAC
>JBKGYS010000082.1:0-11735 GCA_046545955.1 Spirochaetales bacterium
CAGCGCCGTCCGTTCACGCATGACCGGGATTACGTTCCCTATGTCGATGGAAAGCCGCGCTACGACGGCGTGAAAAGCTTCCTCGAATCGCGCGGTGTCTCGCTGCCGTTCGGCCCGCCCGAGGATGCCCCGGGCGCCGAAACCGTATGCGGTATCGGAAACGAAAAGAATGTTCAGTTTCGCCGCATTGTCGAACGCGACGGGGTGGATATCTACGACTCAACCGTCGCGTTTATCGACGCCCTTGCCGAACGCGGTGTGCAGCTCGGTGTGGCATCCTCGAGCAAAAACGCCACGTTCATTCTTGAGACGACCGGCCTGCTTGCCCGCTTCGCTACCGTTGTCGACGGGAACACGAGCGCTGAGCTCGGTCTGTCGGGCAAGCCGGCTCCCGATATATTTCTCACCGCCGCCGAGCGGCTCTCGGTGCGTCCCGAGCGATCTCTTATGGTCGAGGATGCCTATTCGGGCGTTGAAGCCGGCCGTCGGGGTGGGTTTGGGCTGGTAATCGGCATAGCAAGGTCGGGGGATCCCGAAGAGCTCAAAAGACGTGGCGCTGATATCGCGGTCAGCGACATGAGCGAGTTCACCATCGAGCAAACCGAGCGTTGGTTCGAATCCCGCTGAGCGATAGCTCCTGTGGTGCTTGAATCGCGACGGGAACCCTCGCTACATTAGAACTATGGCGGCAGAGAAAAAGCGGCGACGTGGTCGCGGAAGTCGGAATCGAGGTGGGCGCGTTAAACGCCCAGGCAGGAATGCATACATCAAAATGCCGGATCCCATCCCCGAGCGGGACTACGAGCCGTGTCCGGTTTGCGGAAAAGCTATAGATCACGTGTTCAGCGCCATTGCGCACGAAGGCACCGGCCCACCGGCGCACATCGAGTGTATTATCGCCGAACTGAGCGAGCGCGAATCGCTCGAACGGGACGAGCGCGTTGTGTATCTCGGCAAGGGCAACTTCGGCGTTGTATCGGATAAACCACGCGTTGAGGACGGAAAGAAGCTCTTTAACGTTGTTCGACGGATTCAGTACGAAGCAGAGGTTCCCGACTGGCGCCGCGAGCTCAGCCCCGGAATTTCGCGGGACTATACGCCCGACCCGAGGCCGGTAGCCGAGAAAGCGCCCGAAGTTGAGCAGACACTCGCCGAATCGCTCGGGCAGGACCGCGACGCCATCTACATGCCACGGCTGAACTGACGGTCCGGCGGTTTCTGTAGTTCTCCCGCTCGGGCGTCCACTTTGGCAGGCGACCGGGATCGAGACGCAGCGCGAGCGCGGGAGCCTGCGCCTCGAGCGCAGCCACGCCCCGTGGTGTATACATCAACCTCCAAAAAAAAGACGGGCCCGTAGCGCAGGCCCGTCCTTATTAATAGCCATTGCGCGACGTGCGCGCAGTTTCTTACGCGATCGTAATCGAGTTGTCGAGATAGACATCCTGGATCGCATTCAACAGCTCAATACCGTCTTTCATGGGGCGCTGGAATGCTTTGCGTCCCGAGATCAGTCCGGTCCCCCCGGCACGCTTGTTAACGACGGCGGTGCGCACCGCGTCGGCCAGGTCGGAATCACCGGAGCTTGCGCCACCGGAGTTAATGAGGCCGGCACGCCCCATGTAATTGTTCATGATCTGATAGCGGCAAAGGTCGATCGGGTTGTCGCTCGCGAGCTCGGAATAGATTCGTTCGTCGAACTTGCCGTAGCTCGAGTTACCCATGTTCAGAGCCTTATAGCCGCCGTTGTGGGTGGGAAGCTTCTGCTTGATGATATCAGCTTTGATCGTCACACCGAGATGGTTCGCCTGACCCGTGAGGTCGGCGGACGTGTGGTGATCCTTGTCGGCCTTAAAGGCGTCGTTACGCGTATAGCACCAGAGGACTGTTGCCATCCCGAGCTCGTGGGCGTGCTCGAACAGTTCCGAGACTTCGATAATCTGTCGGTTGCTTTCTTCGCTTCCAAAGTAGATGGTCGCACCGATCGCCGCCGCGCCCATGTCGAACGCCTGCTGGACCGAGCCGAACTTGATCTGGTCGAACGTGTTCGGAAAGGTCAACAGCTCGTTATGGTTCAGTTTCACGAGGAACGGAATCTTGTGGGCATACTTGCGGGCAACCGCCGCGTGGACACCGATTGTGGAGGAAACCGCGTTACAGCCGCCTTCGATCGCGAGTTTTACGATGTTTTCCGGATCGAAGTAGATCGGATTCTTGGCGAAGCTTGCGCCGGCCGAGTGCTCGACGCCCTGGTCAACCGGAAGGATCGACAAATATCCGGTGTTTGCGAGACGGCCGTGGCCGTACATCGCCTGCAGATTCCGCAGCACCGCCGGAGAGCGATCGGTGTCCGCCATGACACGGTCGATGAAATCCGGTCCCGGCAGATGCAGATGGTCTTTGGAAACCTTCGCCTTGTAGCTCAGCAGTTCGTCTGCCTCGTTTCCTAATAGTTCTTTTACGTTTGTACTCATAGTATATCTGGGCCTCCTTAGTACCCGTTTGGCATCATTGTACGGGAAACGGGCGGTCTTTCGCAAAGGCCGGGTAGTTTCTCGAGGAGCGGTTTAAGGACGTAAAAACGGTACGATCTGAACAGAAAGTGATCCCGTGTGCGACGAATCGTGTTTGAGGAGAAGCGTATGTAGTGATACTATCTGGGTCATGGCGAAGATAACATATGTTCAACCCGACGGAACAAAAGAAACACTGGATGTCGAAAACGGCACGACCGTTATGCAGGCTGCAATAGATAACGGTATCGACGGTATCGAGGCGGCGTGCGGCGGACTCGCGATGTGTGCCACCTGCCACGTCTACGTCGACGAAGCGTTTCTCGAGAAGCTTCCCGAGCCGAGCGACGAAGAGGATGAAATGCTTGACTCGGCGGCTGCCGACCGGCTGGACAACAGTCGGCTGAGTTGCCAGCTCGAAGTCGACGATAGCCTCGATGGGATAGTCGTCCAAATCCCCGAAACGCAGTAGCTTCCCCGGCTCCGACGCGCTACCCGTTGCAATACCACCGAAGCGGCGAAAGCCTCACTCCAGACAGGTAGCTTCGCCGGCTCCGACGCGCTACCCGCTGCGATGGGCGCGCCGCCGGGCTGCATGGGTGGCAGGCCCGGCACTGTCTCCATACCGCTGTTGCCGCTTGCGCCTCGCGTGCTACATTTTAATCATAGCGGAGAGCAATCATGGCAGTGAAATATCAGGATTATTACGAAGTTCTCGGTGTGTCGCGAAACGCCTCGCAGGAGGAAATTCAGAAGGCATACCGTAAGCTCGCGCGTAAGTATCACCCGGATATGAATAAGACGAAGGAAGCCGAGGACATGTTCAAGAAGGTCAGCGAGGCCTACGAGGTGCTCGGTGACCCGGATAAGCGAAAGAAGTACGATCTGCTCGGCGACAACTGGAAGGCCGGGGACCAGTTCGATCCTCGCAACTGGGACTTTTTCAAGCAGCGCGGAGGTGGCGGCGCGAACACCGGCGGAGCGACCGGCGGGTTCTCGTTTGAAGATCTCGGCGACCTGGGTGGCGGTTTCAGCGACTTTTTCGAGACGCTTTTCGGTGGGCTCGGAGGTTTCGGCGGACGCAGTCGAACGGGTACGCAGACGGGACCGAATGGCGGGTTCGGAGGTTTCGGCGCGGGACAGCCCGGGGGCACCCCGGGAAAAGGGGCAGACTTCAGCGCCGAAATCGAGGTTACCCTCGAGGAAGCAATGCGTGGGGGAAAGCGAACCATCACGCTCGCAGACCCGAACGAGGGCGGCAACAAGAGAAACTACGGTATAACCCTGCCGGAGGGTGTGCGCGACGGGCAGAAACTGCGCCTCGGCGGCCAGGGCGCCCAGGGCCCAGGTGGAACCGGCGATTTGTATATAACCGTCCGGATCAAGCCGCACCCCCGATTCCGCGTGAACGGTGCAGATATCGAGACGGATGTAGATATTACGCCGTGGGAGGCAGCGCTCGGCGCTGAGGTTACGTTCCCCACCGTGACCGGCAAGGCCACCGTCCATATTTCGGCGGGTACGAAATCCGGAAAGAAAATACGGCTTCGCGCGAAGGGCCTTTCGAAGAAAGGCGGGGGTAAGGGCGATTTGTACGCCATCCTCCGAATCGCGGTGCCGCCCAAGCTATCCGCCCGCGAGCGCGAGCTCTTCGAGCAGCTTGCAGCCGAGTCAACGTTCAATCCGCGCGGCTGAGGCGCGCACTACGGTTGACGCGCGCCTTAAGGCGCGCACCGGGAGACCGGCAGCCGCGGGGCGAAGCGGTGCCTCCCCAGGCGAACGGCCGACCCGTACGCGCGCCTGAACGCAGGCGGCGTACCATCAGTCTTGATCCGGCCTTAATCTCCCTCCGGATACAGCCAGCGCTCGGTTACCTCGTCGCGATAGGTGAGCTCGTGTGTGTCCGGGGAAAACTCGCTTGCGAATATCGACTCGATCCAGCGCCGCGCGTGACGCTCGGTGGCGAAGCCCATCACCCGGTGGATGCCCGCGCCGTGCGAGTCGCCCTCGGGGACTATCCAGCGGCCGGTTTCGTGGTCCCAGAGCGGGTTCGGCTCCTCGATAACATCGGCGTACACATGGTGACCGTAGCCGCGATACAGCGATATTCTCACCTCGACCACGCGTTTTCGGTCGGCGTGATCGGGGAAAAAACGAATATGGGGTCGTGGGATCTCCTCGATCGTTTTCATGGGTAGTGGTCACCACCAAAGGAGCACGCAATGGAAATTCGACCCGACGATCGGTCGGCGCGCGAGATGTATAAACTTATGATCGGGACGATCGTTCCGCGTCCGATCGCCTGGGTAACGACCTGCGACCAGTCGGGCACGGTCAATCTTGCTCCATTCAGTTTCTTCAACGGTGTGTGCTCGAGTCCTCCTACCGTAAGCTTGAGTTTCAGCTGGACTCCCGATACCTCCGACCACGCGAAAGATACGCTTCATAATATTCGCGCAACGCGGGAGCTCGTCATCAATATAGTAAGCGAACCCCATGCCGTGGCAATGAATGCAACCTCGGCGCGGCTTCCCCGCGGCGAAAGCGAGCTGTCCGAGGCGGGCCTCGATCCGACATCGCCCCAAACGGGCTCTACTCCACGAATCGCCGGCGCGCCGGTGTGTTTCGAGTGCGCGTTCGACCGCGAGGTCGCCGTCGGCGCCGGGCCCGGTAGCGCGACGCTCGTGCTCGCTACGGTACGCCATGTGCACGTGGACGACGCGCTTATCGATGAGAATTTATATATCGATGTTGAGCGCCTCGCGCCGGTAGGGCGGCTGGCCGGCAATCAGTACTGCCGCCTCGGAGAGATCTTTTCCCTCGATCGACCGATTCGGTAACGCACAATCTGCTTGCGCAGCGCGCGAGTGTCTGGTATGCACAGGGGCAAGGAGGCAGCTTACGAGTTCTCACACGATTGTCGTTCTCCAGGGGGATCAGACCGGAGAAGAATTACTGCAAGAGGCGCTGCGCGTGCTGCACCCCGAGGTAATCGGGGTCGAGTTTTCGCTCAGGACATTTGATTTGAGCCTTGCCAATCGCGAGCGTACCGAAAACGGTGTTGTCTACGAGGCGGCAAAGGCGATGCGGGATCACGCGCTTGCGCTCAAAGCCGCGACGATTACGCCGGAGAAAGGCAGCGGGGGCAAGCAGGGCGTGGGAAGCCCGAACCGCATCCTCCGCGAGGAAATGGACGCTCACGTGATCCTTCGCACCGGCCGCCGCATCCCCGGCGTACGCCCGATCGCGGGTGTGTATTCGCCAATATCGGTGGTGCGCATGGCGCGTGACGGCGCCTATGGAGCCAAGGAGTGGCGCGAAGGTCGGGAAGGAAGCGACGAGGAGGCGGCGTTTCGAACCGAACGGATCAGCCGAAGAGTCTGTCGGGCGGTTGCCGACTACTCTTTTCTGCACGCGCGGCGAAGCGGAAGCAAGGTCTTCGGCGGGCCGAAATACACCGTCAGCCCGATCTACGAGGCGATGTTCAAGGAAGAGATGGATGCGGCGGCGAGCAAGTACTCGGACGTGACCTACGAGCCGCAACTGATCGACGCAACATTCGCGTTGCTTCTGGCCACCACCGGCGAGCCGCTTGTGATTCCGAGTCTTAACCGCGACGGCGACCTGTTGAGCGACCTGGTGCTGCAGATGTTCGGCTCCCTCGCCGGAAGCGAAAGCCTTGTGATCTCGGTCGCCGACGATGGGTCGGTTTCACGCGTCATGGCGGAAGCGCCCCACGGCACGGCGCCGGCGCTCGAGGGCCGAAACGTGGCCAACCCCATGGCTATGATCCTGGCCGCCGCGGCGCTCATCGGCTATGTCGACGATACGAAGGCTGCCGCGGCGAGCCGGGCGATTCGCGAGGCGACGCTCGAGACGGTGTTCGACGGAATGCGGACCTCCGATCTCGGCGGATCGGCGCATACCGACGAGTTTACCAACGAAGTAATTCGCAGGGTAAAGGGAAAACTCGAAGTTTGGTCGAGTCTGGGCTGAGCGGCGGAATGCCGCATTAGACGCCGAAACCCGAGCTATGGTAGGGTCTGTTTCGACTAAAACGAAGGAGGAACGTATGAACGTACGCACGACTGTTATGGGATTAGGGGCGGCACTGGTGCTTGCGCTGGCCGGATGCGCGACCGATGGACTCGCGCTGACCGAGGTCGGTGATAGCCTCGGCGACTATGAGGGTACCGAAATCACGACCGCAGGCGAGGTCGGTCGGGGAGTGCCGGTGTCAGGTACCGATTTCACCGTCTATCAGTTCGCCGGCGACGAACAGACGGTAGCCGTTCTCTCGACAGAGGCTCCCGACCGCGGGGATTCGCGGGAGGTGACCGGTCGAGTGGTTCCGTTTTCCGGCGAGTTTGATTCGCTCGAAGACGAAGAGGAAGGCGTCAGGGACGCAGTCCAGGGTTATCTCGAGGATAACGGCGTCAGCGAGAATGCGCTTGAAGCGGCGACCGACCAGGCGTTTAACCTTGTTCGCACATTTACGCTTTCCAACCAGGCGCCCTTTTTCATGCTCGAAGAGGAACAGAGCTGAGCGCTCGAGGTCGCTGAAATCCTGCCGGGCCCCTCTGTAAGAGGCCCGGCCGCGCCGGCGTGCGTCCTACCGGTCGCACGCCGGACATGCACCGCCGTCGCCAATGAAATATCGACTTGAAACAATTCCGGTCTGGAACGCGGTCGAGAACGGAGCGCAATGTCCGCTGTGCTTTCTCGCGGACAGCCTCGAGCGCCAGTACGTATCGTTCTATCTCGGCGACTCGGTTATGACGCCCGAGATTCGCGTGCAGGTCAACGATATCGGCTTCTGCCCACGGCACTTCCAGCAAATGGTCGACGGGGGAAACAGGCTCGGGTTGTCGCTGATGGCCGCAACACACATCGAGTCGGTACGCGAGAAGCTCGCCGACGACAGGCGGGTACTCGCAAAGCATGCCGCGGCGCGCTCCCCGGGGCGGCGTAAGGCGTATCGCGACCGGATCGAGCGCATGAAGCAGCGCCGCGATGCCTGCCTTGTGTGCGATCGAATGGATCACACGATGCGCAACTACGCTTACACGCTCGCGCGACTGCTCTCGGATGACCAGCCGTTTTTCAAATCCTTTTCCGATTCGTCAGGGGTATGTCTCGATCATCTGCCGTTTGTACTCGATGTTGCGCAGGACGCGCTCAAGCCGGGCGAACGCGAGCGTCTGATCGCCACGCTTTTCGACCTTGCCGACAACGATCTACACGATATTCATGAGAGCCTCGCGGAGTTCGCCGATCGATTCGACTATCGGAATCAGAAACCAATGACCGACAGGCTGCGCCGCTCAGTTACCCGCGCGGTTGCCAAGATTACCGGACGGACGCGCGTCGGACCGGTCAGTCCTTCACCGTAACGCCCACCCCGCCGAATATCGCGATCCCCTGCACGCGAATAGCAGGCGCCCGGCTCGTGAACCTCGCAGCCGCCCGATGCAGCTGTGACCGCCAACCCGCTCCTGTTCACTGTCTCGGGAAGATCGGCGACAAGCCGACGTAGCCGGCGCAGGTCGGTTGCTCTATTCGCCTGCTCAAGGCGGCGCTCGAGTTCGTCTTCTGTGAGGAATCGTTTGACGCGACCCGCGATTATCGATTACCGCTGTCGTAACAGGACAAATGTGGTACATTCAAACGATACCATCGCGTTTGGGAGCATCATCAGGGTGAGAGCACCAGGAAAACTTGCAAAATCATTGGTCTTTATCGGAGTTTGTGTCGGTCTGCTCGTAGTTTTTTTCGTCTCGGTAGTTGGTGACCAGTGGTTACACCCGTACGACACGTACTACGTCGAGTTTGAAGACCAGTCTGTCGAGGGTCTCGAAATCGGTGCGGGTGTGCAGTACCGCGGTATTACCGTGGGCGAAGTGCGGGATATCTATTTCAGCGACGACGACAACGATATCATCGTCGTGGAGATTTCCGCCCGTTCGGACGTTCCGATTCGCTCGGACGTTACCGCCTCAGCCGAACCGGTTGGAATCTCCGGTATTACCCAGCTTTCGCTCGGTGGTGGTTCCCAGGCAGCCGATTATCTCGAACCCGGTTCGAGTATTGTGGCGGATACGTCGTTTGTTTCAACAATCTTCGGTGTGGCCGAAAGCGCTGCCGGTGGCATCGATGAACTTATCGGCTCGCTGAACGAACTTCTATCAGAGCAGAACAGAGAGGAGTTCTCCCGCCTTATAACCAGCTTGAATGCCACAATCGAGGAGTCGCGTCCCGGTATTATTGCCGCAGTCGATAGTATCGAGGCGTCGGCCAGGTCGGCCGAGTCCTCGCTCGAGCGCATCGACCGCGTGAGCGCGCAGGTCGAACAGGAAGTTTCCGGTGAGGAGGTTGCCGAGGTCTCCCGTTCGCTGCGAGCTTCGGCCGAAGGCGTGGAGTCGATCGTGGCGCAGGCGGAAAACACCGCCGAGTCGGTCGATGCGGTCGTCCGCCGTACCGACGACACGGTTCGAACACTCGACCTTCTGGTCGAACAGAATCGTCGAACGATTACAACAAGTATGCGATCGCTGCAGCGGGCGATGAGTTCGTTCAGCGACCTCACGTCGCAGGTCAACGATGACCCCTCGCTGCTGCTGCGGGGGAGAAGCGGAGGAAGCACCCTGCGATGAAACGCTTGATTATTCTCGCCGCGGTGGTCTTCGTAGCCGGCTGCAATATCCTTCCCGAAGCGCGCGAGGCATACTATTACGCAATCGAGTACGAGCCGCCCTCCGATGTTCCCGAGCCCGCCGAGATTGATACCGCTCGCATTCTCGAACCACAGGTAAGTCCCGCCTACGACCGACGCCAGATAGTACTTCGAGGCGATTCGGCTCGATATCAGTATCTTTCAGACGACATGTGGGGTGTAGAGCTCGGAGCCGCGCTGCAGTTGCTATTCGAGCGCTTTTATGAGGATGTGCCGACGTTCACTGCGGTTCGCGGCGAGTTCGACACCGCTGATGCGCAGTACGAAATTCATATGGCGGTTCGGCGCGTCGAATATGTGCAGGGCGACCCCCCGCGCACGCGTGTTGAGCTGCTCTACGAGCTTCGTGAATCGGGTGATGACGGAACAACGCTTGCCCGCCACACCACCGATTACAACGAGCCGACCGGATCCAACGGCGGTCTTGAGCAGTTCGTCGCCGATGTCAACCGGATAATGCTCGACTCGATTTCGGCGTTTGATACCGAGATTCGTGAGAACCTCGCAGCGTCCCCGAACAATTCATGAACGGTCATCGTAGCGACACCGCGAAGGTCAGGATCGAGGGAACCCGGCTTTTTCTTACGGGCGAGCTTGTGCGCGGCCACGTACCGGAGTTTTCAAAGAAGATTTCCAGGGTCGATGTTTCCCGTCTGTCGGTGGTAGATCTTTCCGGCGTCTCGCGGATCGACAGTTCGGGCCTGGGGCTTCTCGAGGCGTTGCGCGACGGAGTCTTCGGTGCGCCGTTGGAACTCCAGGGTGCTAACGAGCACGTGCAAGGAATGCTCGAGGTGTTCGCCGGTGAAGAAATTCCCTCCCCGACGTCCGTTCGTTATCGCTTCCGCCTTCTCGACGTCTTTCATGTGTTCGTCTATATCGGGCGAATTTTTGCCGATGTGATATCGCTCAGCGGTGAGATCTTTTACTGGTCGGTGATTAATGTTTTCCGGCCGGCCGGACACAAGAAGGGAGAAGTCGTCGAGCAGATCAATACAATCGGCCTGAACGCGCTTCCGATTACCGCAACGCTGTCGTTCATTATCGGCCTTATCCTTGCCCTCCAGGGCGCTGTACAATTGGAACGGTTCGGAGGCGGACCGTTTCTTGCCAACTTAATGGGGCTTGCAATGGTGCGCGAAATGGGGCCGCTTCTCATGGCGATTATTCTCACCGGGAGAACCGGCTCGGCAATCGCCTCGGAGCTGGGGACGATGAAGGTTACCGATGAAATCGACGCGCTGCGAGCTATGGGCATTCGGCCGATCGAATACGTGGTCGCTCCGAAATTTATCGCCTTTACGATCGTCGCTCCGCTTCTTGCGGTATTCAGCGCGGCGGTGGGCATTCTCGGAGGTCTGCTTGTCAGCGTAACGTTTGCAGGGCAGCCGGCGACGTTCTTTCTCAACCGGGTTATTGCAATTCTGAGGCCGGAAGACGGATTTTTTCTTCTCCTGAAGGGTCTGCTATTCGGCTGGGCGATCGTCATGGTCAGCTGCTACTGCGGATTCGAGGTCCAGGGCGGCGCTATTGAGGTGGGACGCGCGACTACACAAGCGGTTGTAGCATCGATCTTTACGACCGTGGTTCTGAATGTTGTATTCAGTATCTGGTATCTGGTGTGAAACCCCGGGGGGATGAATATGGAACACCGATCGCAGGAGACCATGCCCGACCGAAACCGAAGCGATGCCTCCGGTCTACCCGAGGAGACCGTTCCAGCGGTCCGGATTCGCGGACTTAACTGTCATTACGGCGGAACGCAAGTGCTCTTTGACATAGACGCCACCTTTCCGGCGGGTTCGATAACGGTTATCGCCGGTCGAAGCGGATGCGGTAAGACAACGCTGCTGCGAAATATACTGCGACTGGTCGAGCCGAGCTCCGGAAGGATCGAAGTATTCGGTGATGAGATCACGTCGCTTCGGGAAGACGAGCTTATGACCATTCGCCCTCGGCTCGGCGTCCTTTTTCAGAACGGAGCACTCCTGCAAAGCGCAACTATCGGCGCGAATGTGGCGGTTCCGCTCGAGCAGCATACGCGGCTTTCATCGGACATAATCGAGCGGATCGTACTCCGCAAGCTTCAGCTCGTAGATCTCGGCGGAAGCGAGCGGATGATGCCCTCGGAACTCTCAGGGGGCATGAAAAAACGCGCGGCGCTTGCACGCACGCTTGCACTCGACCCGGAAATCGTGTTTTTCGATGAACCAAGCGCCGGGCTCGACCCCGTGACCGCAGCGTCACTCGACGGGCTCATTCTCGAACTCAGCCGAAAGCTGGGTATTACGGTCGTTGTGGTTACCCACGAACTTACGAGCATTCGCCGCATTTCCGACCGTATGCTTTTTATAGAAAATGGTTACGCACGCTTCGAGGGGCCGCTCGGCGAAGCGATGGAAAGCGACATACCGGCGCTCGTTGACTTCTTTTCCCACGGCACACCCTCCCGGCGCGATGGCTGCGAGTAGTGGCCGGCTCCTGTGCTTCCATTG
>JBKGYS010000083.1:0-11727 GCA_046545955.1 Spirochaetales bacterium
TCGTATTGTTCTCGATCGGGGTTCCCGAAAGCGCGAGGCGATGCGGGATATCGAGCCGGCGCAAGGCGCTACGCGTTTTCGACGAGGGGTTTTTGACGGTCTGCGCCTCATCGAGTACAAGGTAGTCGAACGGAAGAGCGAGGAACAGGTCGATGTCCATCCGAAGCGTTGCGTAGCTGACAATCACCGTGTCGTAGCCGATAAGCTTCTCGCTTTGTTTCGCCCGGCCCGCGCCCGCGTGGATACACGCTGAGAACTCGGGCGTGAATCGCTCGATTTCGTGGCTCCAGTTCGAAAGCGTCGTGACCGGAGCGACAACGAGTGCGCGCCTCATCCGCTCACGCCGGCGCGCGGTCAAAAGACACGCAAGCGTCTGAATTGTCTTTCCGAGTCCCATATCATCGGCAAGGCAGCCGCCGAGACCGTACTCGTGTAGAAACCAGAGCCAGCTCAGTCCGTGGCGCTGATAGGGGCGAAGCGTGCACTCCAGACCCTCGGGAGCTTCCATGTCCTCGACATTCTCGAAGTTCGCCAGGCGCTGTCTGAGCGTTCGCAGACGTTCGAACGCCGCGTGCTGAGGGTCTTCGGCGAACTCCTCGATAAGCGCTGCGCTCGCAATGTCGTCGGCCGGGAAGCTGAGCTTTGTCCCGCGATCGAAATACCGTTCAAGGTCTGCGCTCCGGCTGAACACGTAGACCGTGGCGCCGGCCTTCGGCCCGGCGCCACGGTGCGATGGATTTTCGAGCGGCACAAACCCTTCGTCGGTATGCACTCCGAGCTCGGCGTCGAACCATCCCTCCTTCGACTCTACAACACGGTACGAGGGCGATGCTCCGAGCACCCGAACCGGCTTTTCGTGGTAGCGGACCTCGAACCCAGCGTCGAGAAGCGTCTCAGCGGTCGCCCGAAGCAGATCGTAGGCTGCGCGGTAGAGCGTAATTCCGAATACCAGGTGCGTCTCCGGCGCGGAGCGTTCCTCCGGCTCGAGAACCTGGTTGAATACATCCTGCGAACGAGCGAGATACAGGCGCTCGATGCTGCGGACTCGGCGAAGCACATTCCACGAACCGTCGAGCGGGTCTATGAGCGTCGCGGGGGCGGTAATGTCTATCTCGGATCCGTTCGCGGCGTCTCCGTAGCGAAAGCGCAGCTGTGCAAGCGTGCCCTCGTACGGTACCGAGCGGATTTCAACAACGGGCTGCGGAACCACCGTCAGAACCGTTAGCTGCGAAGGAGGCTCCGCCACCGAAACCCAGTCTCCAAGCCGGGTGCGGCACATTCGCGCAAACTCACGGGCTTCGGAGATCGAAAAGCTCGGCGCCTCGGCGATAAGCCGCCGCAAGGCGTATACGACGGGACGGTCGGCGGCAAGATAGAACAGCATTCCCCGCTCCTCTACCGGTATGAGCAACAAACCGCCCTCCGAGTCGACTAAGTCCGCGGTGTGCTCTGGCAAGAGCACCTCCGACTCCGATTGCACCGCGAAACGGAGGCTTAGCCGCGGCTGCTCGCCGTCGAGACCGGTCACGCACCACCTCAGATCGAGCCCTTCGATCGCTGTCGGGTGCGCGCGCCGCGGGTCGCTTCCCGGTTCACGCTCGAAGTAGAGTTCGAGCTCCTCCCGAGCGGTCGGTTCGCCGGGGCGGCGGGTAAAACGGTTTGAGTTGAGCCCCAGCTCGCCGACAAGCGCGTCGACTGCCGGGGCCAATTGCCCGGACTGTTGCGTAAGATAGCGATAGAGCCGTTCGGTCGAGCCCGCCGCCTGCAGCCGGGGCTTTCCTCTGCCGTACGCGCCGAGCGCACCGTCGCTGCCGTCCTGCCGAATATAAATGAGTGCCGCCCGAAGATAGACGCGCGAACGAAACCGGGAACCGAACGGATCAGTCGGCGTGGTGAACAGCAACTCGAATACCGGGCGGTAGCGCTTACCGCGCTCGCTACGCGACGGACCGGAGCCTGTATAGTGAAGCGAGCCTTGGGAATCTACGACAATCCCCCCGTCCGGAAGCGGGTCAAGTCTCGTAAGTGAGTCGATGAACGCGCCGCCTTCCCGCTCGCCGTGAGAATGCAACGCTTCCCCGTCGACGGTGTTTCGGGCGAGCTCGACGCCGGGACGGACTTTCCCGTCGTCGAGCGTAAGACCCGCGGCGACATCCGGATCTCGCGCCTCGCGAGGGGTAACATCAACCTTGTCTCCCAATTCCTCGAGCCCTGCGTAGGCGAGCGCGCCGATGTGCTTGCACGGCTGGATGTAAGACGGACAGGTGCAGCCGGCGCGAAGCTTCCCGCCGTCGCGAAGAAGTGTCACGTCGTACGCGCCCCCGTTGCCGAAGACCGTCGCGGAAAGCTCCTTGTCGGAGCATACGTAGATTTCGACCGCTCCGGATTCAAATAGCCGACGCGCTCTTCGGTCGATCTTCGTATTCCGCAACAGAGTGCGGGGAGAATAGGTCACGAAAAAATCGTGCCACACCTTCGCGCCCATAAAACCAGGTGCCGGCTGCATGAGTACACCGTATCGCAGATTGCTATCGCGGTGAAATCCACGTACCGAAGCGTTTCGCGTTGGCGAATACTCAGGCGGCTCTTAACACCAGGGTGGTGAACAGTAAGGGATGATTGCAGCGGTTTTTTTTTGTATTATTGTCGCCAAGATGCTGAAGATAATCCCCGGAGAGATTAGGCGGCACCGTGAGCACCCGTAACTGGAAACCAGTCGCACTGAAAGCGATAGGCATCCTCGCAGTCATCGCTTTTCTTTACATCGCGCTTATTCCGCTTTCGGGAGAGTTTGAGCGCGCCGGAGCGTTTCTGACCCGAAACGGCGGGCTTGCGGGTGTATTCGCCTACGTCTTTATTGTCGATACATTCATTGTGCCGGCCACGCTCGACATTATTTTCCCTCTCGTCATTACCTGGGCGGCGGTTCCGGTGCTTGCGGTAATGGGTACCGCGTCGGTCATGGGAGGGATATGCGGCTATCTGATTGGGCGCTTCCTTAACCATTTTGCGTTTGTGCGCCGGCATACAGAGCGCTACCGAAGCCGCGGTGAGTATCTGATAAAGCGCTATGGAATCTGGGCGGTTATTGTTGCGGCGCTGCTGCCTCTTCCGTTCTCAACGATTTCCTGGATCGCCGGGGCCTTGCAGATGAACGTTGCCCACTTTGTCATCGGGGCATTATTCCGCGTTCCCCGGATTATAGCCACCTACGCCCTTCTGCGGGCCGGAGTATCTTTTTTTTCGTAGGTCGATGGCGGGTCGATCCGGCTCCGGACTGCTCGAAACGCCTCTCGCGTGCCAGGCTCGCGCGCGCGGAGTAGGAGGCTCGCCCCAGGGCAGGCTCGGGGCAGGCAGGCCGGCGGACTTCGACGCCGCGCGAGCGGCGTATGAGGCACTTCCCCTTTAGAGCGCTACAGTACGAACAGGCCGAGCCGCATCTCTTCCGGGCGAAGCCCTCCGTGAGCTCCCCGATGGCCGAGCGGGTGGCCTTCCCGGGAAACGTACTCGAACATGGCCGACTCCGAGGAGATACCTACGTAGGTACCGAGTCGCTCCCGCATACTCGGCGAGAGGGGCGCGTCTCCGTAAAAGCCGAGTTCGGATAGTGCTTCCGGTTCGACGAGCGTGAACACCGAACCGAAGTCGCGTTGCGAAAAAGAGCGACGGAATGCCGATTCCATCCCGGGGCGAACGTGAAAGACAGGAGTCGTGCCTTCGCCGGTGGGAGGACAGACGAGAAACTCCTCGAGCGGATCACCCTCGAAGACTCGGTAGCTTCTCTCCGGTGGAACAATGATCTGGCCGTGATCGCCTATGACGATGATTCGCGTTTGCCCGCTCTGTCGGACAAGGCGCTCCTCGAGACGCCGCAGGAGAACATCGATCGCGGCAACCGCGCCCGCGCATTCGGGACTGTCGTATCCGTGCTTGTGTCCGGCGTGATCAACTTCGGTCAGATACACGTACGAATAGGTCGGCTGCCCCGCGTCGCGGATTCGCGCGACGATCTTTTCGAGTACATCGCTGTAATCGCGATAACCGATCATCGCAGTTCCTCCGCGCGACCACTCAGCATACGTCCCACCGGCAATATCCGTATGCAGAAAGCTCGCGCTATCTACTGAAAACTCGCTGAGAAGCGGCTCGTGCTCGACGATATCCGATACGGTGAGCCCGATTTCGCTTGCGGGGCGTTCGCTGAACTGTTCGATCCAGCGAAGCGGGGAGATAGTACGGTTCGCTGGTGTGGCGCGCGTCCACCAACCGGTGACCCCGTTTTCGGCGGGCCAGCGACCGGTAGCCAACGCGGTGAGAACTACGGTCGTCGTCGAGGGAAATAACGCTCGCACCTCGCAGGCGAGACCTCTCTCAAGCGCACCTCCGGCGGGGAAGTGCATGCTGTTGTTCAGACCAAGGCCGTCGGCGAGAATGAAAACGGTATGCTCGGGAGTTCCGATATGCCCGGCGACGATCGACTCCTCGGCGCGTCGCTCGCCCGGCGGGTTTGCTCCGCCGAGCCGGGCGACATAACGCACCACGTCGAGGAAGCTCGGTAGCGCGTCCTCGGTCGGGTGAAGCAGGGCGCCGTCCGAGAGGCCCTGCTCCACCGTGGTTTCACTACTGTTCATGGTAGACATCTGAAAACGCTTTGTGCTCTTTTCGCCTCAAGGTGAGGACATTTCGTACACTTCGTTCGCCTCGTCTTCGAGCTCAGCGAGCGTCTCGTCTACATCGGCTCCGTCGAGTATGGAATTGAAAGCCTGCTCCATCAGGTCACGCACTTCGTCGTAGCCCGCATACGGAGGTTCGGCGTTTGTTTCGGCGGTATCGAGGAGCTCGAGTGCGTCCGCGTACACAGGGTTCTCCTCGATGTAATCGTCGAGCCCTTCGCCCTCGGTGACGCTTTTGCGAGGAGAGAAGTAGTTCGATGCCTTCGCCCAACGCTCCTGCTGAGGCTTCTCGGTGTACCACCGCAGAAAAAGCCAGGCCGCCAGCTGTTCCTCAGGCGTAGTGCGTGGAATGCTCACGCTTGCACCGTAGAGATTGGCCTGAGGCTCCGATGTTGTATGAGGAATCGGTGCTATACCCCAGTCAAATGTTCCCTCTTCGCCCTCTTCGATCGCTGAAGCGTAGAACGGGATGCCGCTTGTCGAGCCCATTGTGAAAAGTACGCGCTGGTTGGCGAAGTCGGCCTGGTCGGCGTAGTCCTCCGGAATCAGTCGTGCGTAACCTTCGTCGAGCAGGTCCCGCATAAGTTCTAAGCCTTCGGCAACCTCCGGTGTGTCAAAGGTGTATCCCGACCCGTCCTCGCGAGCGATTTCTCCGCCGTTGGCAATAGCCATGGCGTACAAGTTCGAAGGGCTCGTGCTCACCGCGTAGCCGTAGGTATCTTCCTCTTCGTCGGTAGCCGCTTCAACCATTTCGGCGAACTCATCCCAGTCGCTCGGCGGTCCGTCGTACCCGAGTTCCTCGAGCCACGTCTCATTGTAATACATGGCCTCAATCGATCGGTTCGGAGGAAATCCGAGCCGCTGATCATCGAACTGCGCGTTTACGTCCGCTTCCCAGATTCCTTCGTAGAAATCGTCCGGGTCGCTTATTCCGTATTCATCGTGCTCAACGTACGGGGTCAGATCGACGAGTCCGTCGGCAACCTGGTACCCCGCGGACTGATTCTGATAGGCGACAACCAGACTCGGCACGTCGCCGGCGGCGATACCGGTGGTCATTTTGTTATAGATTTCGTCGTATCCACCTTCGTAGCTCGCCTCGACTTCAATGTCCCACTCATTGGTGCTATTGAAGTCTTCGATGAGCGCTTCGAGTTCCTCTTCGCGCTCATCCGAATGCTGGTGCCAGAACGTAACCGTCTCGCCACTCGGGTCAATGTCATCGAGATCTCCCGAGTCTTCGCCCGTAGCTTCGTCGGCGCCCGCGGCGAACATCAACGCGGCTCCGGAGAGCAATAGAGTCAGCGCGAGAAGCGTGACTTTCCTTATCCTAATCATCTTGGGACCTCCCTGCAGATAATGCGTGTAGTGTTCAGAGCACGGCTCGTGCCGCACTCATCCTTTCAAACCGGTGCGGGTTATGGCATCGGTAATCTGTCGTTGCGCTGCAAAGTAGACGAGCAGAATCGGAACCATGGCGATCAAGGTACCGGCCATTCGAAGGTGAGTTTCGGCAGCCGCTTCGTTTATGAAGCGTGTTAGCCCGACGGTAATTGGTCGCCACCGTTCGCTTCGGCTGACAATAAGCGCCCACTGGAGGTCGTTCCACGCCTGCGTGAACGCGAGGAACACCATCGTAAAAAGCGGCGCCTTCGATAGGGGCACCACGATCCTCCACAGCATCCCGAAATGTGTTGCTCCGTCGATACGAGCCGACTCGAGCAAATCATTCGGAACCTGCCGAAAGAATTGACGGATGAGGAAAATAAAGAACGCGCTTCCCATAAACGGAATGGTCAGTGCCCAAATAGTATCTATAAGTCCAAGGTTGCTGATGGTAAGAAAATTGGGAATGAGCTTTACGTCGTCGGGGATCATGAGCGTGGCCAGTACGACGGAAAAGACAACGTCGCGCCCGACAAAATTCAGCTTTGCAAACGCGAACGCCGCAAGGACGGTCGAGAGAAAGGTACCGGTTACGTTGACGGTGGCGATTGCCAGACTGTTAAAAAAATATTGGGCGAACGAAGCGGTGACCCATGCTTCGACATAGTTAACCCATTGAATCCGGTCGAGCTCCGGCCAGAAGTTCGCCATCCAGGGAAAGGGCGCTACGCGTGTGAGGGTCTGACCGAATGTTTTCAGACTTGTTCCCACCATATACAGGAACGGCATAAGCGAAATGAACGCACCAGACAGCAGGACGGTATACAGGAGTACGCGCCATAGGACCTCGTCCGCGCTTCGATTAATCGCCATAGTGTACCCTTCGTTCCATTACCTTGCGCTGGTAGACGGTCAGCCCGAGGATGATAAGGAACAGCACCAGCGCCATAGCCCCTGCATAGCCGTACCGCTGTCGCCGATAGAAGGTAAAAAACAGGTAAATGCTCAGCGTATCCACAGCCTCCGCGGCCGCGGGAAGGCGCATCACGTAGATCGTGTTAAAGCTCTTGAACGTTCCAATAACGCCGAGCATCGTCAGAAACAAGGTTGTCGGAGAAAGCAGCGGAATGGTGATGTCGCGCAGTTTGGTCCAGCGCCCCGCCCCATCGACTTCGGCGGCTTCATAGAGCTGTCGCGGAATATTCGAAAGCCCATTCGCGTATATAAGCGCGTAGTAGCCGGTGTAAATCCAGACGCTGAGAATCATGACTGTAACGAGACTCAACCCCGGTCCCTGAATCCATCCCTGCCAGTACTCGGCGAATACCGTCTCTGCCGAACCCGAGCCCCATCCGAACGCCAGTTCAAACACTCCCCTGACCTCGCGCACCCAGCGAAGCGGTTCGTTACCCGTCATCGCGAAGAGCTGATTTGCGAAGCTCTCCGGGCGAAGACTGAAGAGGGTCTGAAAAATGCTCGCCGCGGCGACGTTCGGTGCGATATACGGGAGTAGATAGATCACCCGGAACGCCTGTTTTCCGCGAACCCTCTGGTCGAACATGACCGCGACCAACATTCCCAGCACGATCTGAATCGGTACCGTTCCGAGCGAATAAAAGACAGTTACGCGTAACGATTGCCAGAACCGGTCATCGCCTTCGTTCCACAGACGCGGCAGCAGAAAGACGAATGCGGTCAGCGCCCCCCAGAACAGAACTCGCCCGCCCCAGTGAAGGAGACGCACCCGCCGAGGAACCGTAAGAACCCGAACGTAACTACGGTCTCGCCGATGGTGGATGAGCACTATGCCAACAATCATCATGACAACCGCCGCTGCAAGCGCTACTATCAGTGGGTACGAACCGAAAATGGTGAGATAGTTGTCAAACCCGACTGACGGACCGCGATTGATGCGCCAACGGTGGAAGCTTATGTAGATGGTATATATAACAGGCCAGATACCGAATACGCCAATGAGAAGCAGCGCCGGCGCAAGAAACGCATACCCCTCCGCATTCGCGCGAAACCCACCGGATCGTTTGTCAAATGTGCGCTTTAAGATTCCACCCTTCGACGGAACACCTGCCCCGGAAACCTGCGACTCGGTTGCCGAACCTCTGATGTATCTCCGCATACAGGTGGCTTTATCGCACGCCTACGTTAGCCTATTGTTATGCGGCAATGAGAATATGGTTAAATCCATCGTGCAAGGCCTGCGCCTCCGATGCCATCGTCTCGCGCACCGCCTTAGGCCGCACCGCCGCCCGCTCGCGCGGGCAGACGACGTGCAAAAAACGATGCAGGCTACAGCATACGCGCCCGTATCTCCGCGCTCACGTAGTCGAGTGCGGCAACGGTAATAGCGATAAACCAGACCGCAATGCCGGCGCTGCGGTAGTCGAGCAGGCGAATATACTGCACGAGAATAAAGCCGATTCCTCCCCCGCCGACCAGGCCGATCACGGTCGACATCCGCACGTTGATATCCCAGCGATAAATGGAAAACGAAATGAACGGCGATATCATTTGAGGAATAACCGCGTGCATGATGGTCTGTAGCCTTGTCGCACCGGTCGACTGAATGGCCTCGATAGGTCCTCCGTCAATGCCTTCGATCGACTCCGAATAGAGCTTACCGAGCGCCGCTACAGAGTGGAGCGTCAGAGCGACGATGCCCGCGAAGGGTCCGAGGCCAACCCAGACGACGGCGATAAGCGCCCATATGAGCGCTTCGATCGACCGCACAATGTTAAGCACGCCTCGAACCACGTAGTACACAAACAGGGTCATGCGAGAGCTCGACATAATGTTGCGTGCGGCGAGAAAACTTACGGGAACCGCGAAAATAATGCCGAACAGGGTAGCCATCATCCCCATGAAGATTGTTTCGATCATCCGCTGCGTAACCACGATAAGCGCTTCACTCGGACGCGGTGCGCCGGTTTGAAAACGCTGGCGCGCTTCGATTTCGTGAATACTGTCGTCACTCTCGCCCTCGGGGCTGATGCGAAAGGGCATATTGAAGCTCAGCTCGAAGGTTCCCTCGTCGTCGGTTTCAGTGGATATGTAATCGTCTCCCTGACGCGGCCGGAATTCATTTCCCGTCGGATCGGTCCACCATATTTGCGTGACGACCTCCGGTTCGAAATTCTCACCGCGGACGGTCACTTCAGTCCCCGGCTGGGCCTGGTAGTTCTCGTCCTGGTACGCAAGCGACCCAACTCGTGGTTCCACCGAAATCCAGGGTTCCTCATCAGAGGGCTCGGGTGCCTCCGGCGGCTCTACATCCGACGGGTCGGAGTCGGCCGGTATTGCGCGTACCGGAGCGAACGCAGAGATATCATAGGTATCGAAGGTAAAGGCGGCATCCCATGGCCACATGACGCGACCGAGCGGCTGCATCGCCTCGGGAAAATCGCGTACGAGACGGACAACATCGATCCGTGAAATCTGCCACCCAAGAATGAAGAAACTGGCGAGTACAAGCAGAAGGACCGCGACCCCGCCCTTGCGCTTCGATGTCCCGCTGCGCCACGCGTCGATGGCCGAAAACAACCAGACGAGCACCAGCGAGACGATCAATAGCGTGACGAACTGAGGTCGACGGGCGTACGCGTAGACAAACTCCTCGACGAATCCTGGATCACCCCGGCGCGCCAGTTCGGCAATTCGCCACCAGGATAACGCGAGAAGCGTGAACCACGACGCGATAAGGAGAATACCGCGGTTTGCTCGACGCACCAGAACCTGCCCGACGCCGGGGAGAAGAAGCGAAGCTATAGCCGCTGCGATCGGCGGTACTAGCGGTTCACGGTCCACGCTCTGACGAGTCGTCGCCTGCCTGCTTTGCCGACGGGAGCGACGTTTTTTCAGCGGCTGTGTGTCATCTACCGGTTCGCTCATGACTCGCCTCCAGTCACCGATCCGACTCCGATCCGGGCGGCTTCTTCACCGTATATTTCCTGGAACTGCTCGTCGGTCATCTTTCGAATATCGTCGCCGCTTCCGCGGTACACCACGCGTCCGTCGCGTAGCCCGATAACCCGCGTCGCGTAGCGCTGCACCAGGTCAAGATAGTGCAGGCTGCAGATGACGGTGATACCGTCTTCCTTGTTGAGGGTTTCGAGATGCGAAAGAATCCCGTGCGCGAGTACCGGGTCGAGACTTGCGACCGGTTCGTCGGCGAGCAGGAGAGCCGGCTCCTGCATAAGCGCACGGGCTATACCGACTCGCTGCTGTTGTCCACCGGACAACTCGCGCGCAAGTTTCTTCGCCTGCTGCCGAATATCGACACGATCGAGCGCCTGATACGCGCGGTCGCGGTCCTCCTTGCTGAATCGAAACAGCAGACTCTTCCACTGATTGACGTAGCCAAGACGACCGGCAAGCACATTGCTGAGCACGGTGGAACGTTTTACGAGATTGAACTGCTGGAATATCATGCCGATGCGGCGGCGGGCGTGGCGAAGCTCATCCCCCGTGGCTTCGGTAATATCGACACCGTCGACGACAACCTGTCCCTCCGTGGGGTCGACGAGCCGGTTTATACACCGAAGGAGGGTAGATTTACCCGATCCGGACAATCCGATCACTATCAGGAACTCGCCGTCGTCGACGTCAAAACTCACGTCTTTCAACGCCTCGGTTCCGTCGTCGTAGGTTTTACTCAAGTTTCTTATTTGTACCATGATTACAGTGTTACATATATAGAGACGCCTCCCGGCCGGCAGAGCGACCACGAGGCGTTTTCCGAGATTATAGTTTCGAGCGGTACGCGGTAAAGGCGTCAGTCTTCGACGAGTTCTTCCGCCTCCATGCCGGACGCCTGCAGCACCTGCCGGAAGGGATCGTAGAAATCGTCGCCGAGTTCCTCGAATCCTTCCCAGCTGTACAGTTCGTCCATCGCTTCCTGCCCTTCTTCGGTCTCGGCGATCTCGAGAAGCGCTTCGACGATCGGCTCACGGATATCGTCGGGAACACTCGGATGGAACTGGACGCCGTCGTTGGGTATAGGCTCGGATACCTCTATGACGTTCACCCGATCCATTACATCCGACTCCTGCTCTTCGACATCCTCGCGGGCATCCACGTACGTGGCGCCGGCCTCCGCGTCGCCTGAGTACACCGCTGTTACAACCGATGTATGTCCGCCGACATCTACGACTTCGCCAAGATCGGAATCAGTATCGATTCCCTCCGCGCGCATCGTAAGCATCGGAATGATCCACCCGGAAGTCGATGCGGGGTCGGGACGCGCGAAGCTGGCACCTTCGAGGTCCTCCACACTTTCGATACCTGTATCGGCTCCGGCGATAATCTGGCCATCGTAGAATGGTCGCCCGTACCGCACGGACACGAGCTCCGACTCTGCGAGATCACGGTCGGCAGCCATAACGTAGGCAAACGTCGCAAGCGAGGTCATATGCGCGGAAGGCGGGTCGGTGCCCAACGCTTCGATAACACCCGCGTACTCCGTGGCTACGTTCGCCTCTATGACGATATCGGTTCGGTCGTACACCATATCAGCCAGTTCCTGGCCGCCGGCAACGATCTCCTGGGTATCTCCGGAGGGAACCAGCGACCAGATAACAGGATTCTCCTCGGTGCCGAGCTCGTCTTCTCCCCCCTCGCCTTCGCCCGAGGCGAACAGCATGCCGCCGGAAAGGGC
>JBKGYS010000084.1:0-11634 GCA_046545955.1 Spirochaetales bacterium
TGAGGCAGTCCGCCGCCGCTACTGGGCGCGAAGCGTCGTCGGTTGGGCCTGGCTTAAGCGCCGCGAGCCGAACGCGGCCCATTACGCGGTGGCCGAGCTCGAGCGCCGGGGCATTGTCGCCGGGGTTGTGACGCAGAACGTCGACGGTCTGCACCAGGCATCCGGCTCCCGCCGGGTTATAGACCTCCACGGCCGGCTCGCGCGGGCGATTTGTCTTGACTGTGGCGCGGTCGAGGACCGGGATGCGCTTCAGGAGCGGATGCTGAGGCGCAACCCCGGCTGGGATGCTATAGTCGCTGAAATGGCGCCTGACGGAGACGCCGACCTGGAAGAGGCGACGATCGGTCGGTTTGAGGTACCGGGGTGCACGCGTTGCGGCGGGGTGATGAAGCCCGACGTGGTGTTTTTCGGCGAGAACGTTCCGCGCTCCCGCGTCGATGAGGCGTTCGCCCTTCAGCACGAGGTCGATTCGCTCCTCGTCCTCGGCTCATCGCTTGCGGTGTTTTCAGGATTCCGTTTCGTTCTCGAGGCGCACGCCCGCGGCCAGCCGGTGGCGATCGTAAACCGCGGCAAAACGCGCGGTGACCGATTTGCCGCGGTTCGAATCGATGCCTCGCTCGAGGAGACGCTGGCAACCCTCCCTTAGTGTTCACCACTCTGGTGTTAAGTGACGCCTAAGCCTTTGCCCAGGGGAAACTTACGCGTCCGGTAACACGATGTGCCGATTTCGCTGCCAATGCAACGATCGCTTCTTTATAATGCACGCTTACGAAAAACACCAGAGTGGTGAACAGTACTCAAAGCACGAGGCGCCTCGATCAGGGCATGGTGAATATGGATACGCGCTCGGCTGCGTCGAGAAGATCGTCGGCGATTATTTCGGCTCCGCACGCGCGAAGCGTGTGTTCGTCGGCTGTCGTGGTCACCGCGAGGGTACGCATTCCGGCATTCAGCGCTGCGGTTAGCCCCGGAACACTATCCTCGCAGACGAGGACGCGCCGCCGCTCGCGAGGTTGAATCCCAAGCTGATGTGCACAAGCGATGTACGCGCCCGGATCGGGCTTCGGCCGCTCCACATCCTCGAATCCGAGAGCTGCCTGCGGATGGAATCCGAGCGTTTCGGCGACTCTTCGCACGTAGCTTCCCGGGGCGTTACTGGCTATTCCGTAGGGTATACCCCGCGCGCGAAGTGCCCGAGTCACTTCGCGCGCTCCGGGAAGCGCCTCGGGCAAAAGCCCGTTCGATTCGAGAATACGTATTTTGGCCTCGGCAACACTCGCGCTGTGCTCCGAAGCTCCCGCGTAGCGGGCGAATACCGCGCCTATCTCGTAGGTCGATTTTCCCGCCACTTCGTGTTTCGGGACCTGCGGAAGCTCTCGGCCGAGCACCTCCCGAAAAGCGAGCATCCAGCTCTGCCGGTGCACTGCGATACTATCGACGAGCACACCGTCGAAGTCGAAGACCACAGCCGCTGTGTCGACGAGATCGCCGGCCTCCGGGTCCGAAAGGAGCACGTCTTCGCTCATCCGAACATCCGCGCGAGGTAGGGATTGAGAAAGCGCCCTTCCGGGTCCATGTTTCTGCGAAGCTTCACAAAGTCATTGAAGCGCGGCCACACCCGTGAGAGCTCATCCGGTCCCGCTTTGAAGCGTTTCGCCCAATGCGGACGTCCGTCGTAGCGGAGGAAAACGTCCTCTACAAGATCGAATGCTTTATACTCGTCGGCGAACTCCGCATTCCGCGTGACGATTCCCACCGTCACCGTATCCTGCCCTTCGGCCTGACTCAGCCAAGTGCTATCGCCGCGCAGGAAGCGGACATCCATGGGTATATGCGCGTACGCGTTGTTGTGGCGGCTTTCGAGCTTTGTCTTCAATTCGGTGAACAGCGCGTCGAACCGGTCCATCGCAACGCTCCACTCGCCGAGCTCGAGCGTCGACCCTCGCTTTTTCGTGACGGTGGCTCCGTAGAGCGAGCCGCTCGTTACGATTGTCTTGTTGAAAAACAACCTCCGCAGAATCTTGTTTGCAATACGCGTGAACCGAGGGTGTCGCACCGTTCTCGCGTAGAGAAACTTCGACACCTCCCTGCGATGTCTATGGTACTTCGGTGCCGTCTGCTCTTCGACCTGCTCGGTATCACCGATGCGCTCGCCGAGGATAACGTAGCCATAGTTGGTGTGTGGCAGCCAGAGTACCCGCACGAACTCGTAGTCTTCCAGCCATTGCCGGAAATTCGCGGTCCAGACCTTATCTTTCATCGGTTTCTCGACAATCTTGAGTCGATAGATCGGATGCGCCTCGAAGGTGATAGTGGAGAACACACCGAACAGACCGAGCGAGCAGCGCAGCGCCTGCATCATCTGCGGGGTGGACTCGGAGTCATACTGTTTCACCGATCCATCGGCGGTGACAAGCCGGCAGGCTACCATGTACTCGGCGAGGATGTGGCCGTCGCCGGATGTCCCGTGGGTTCCGGTGGCCAGCGCACCGCCGACGGTAATCGTGTCTATATCCGGAAGACACGGAAGCGTAAGTCCTCGCGCTTCCAGCTCCTGCATAAGCTGCTTCAGCGACATACCGCTTTGTACCGTTATTCGACGGCGCTCACTCTCCTCGGATACCACCCGGTTATAGCGTTTGATATCGATGAGCGTGTCGGTTCCGGCCGCGATGTCCGCCGAGGACTGGTTGTTTCCGGTGACGCGAACCCGATCCCCGTACCGAACCGCCTCTACAAGCTGTTCTTCGCTTTCGGGGACAAAAAGTCTGTCGTAGCTGTGCGTCAGGTTCCCGTTCCAGCTGCTCCAGATACCCGGCCCGTAGCGGCCCGGGACCGTAGTGGACTTTGTGTTGTGCGGGGTTGAACTCATAGGAAGTTCAAGATACTCGTGTCGGTAGGCGGTCGGCAAGGGGTTTCGACCGAATGGGCAGGAGGGCTGAACGGAACTGGACACCTGGGGTACAATACTCGTCTAACGGAGCGTTGCATGAAAATACTGTACCTTACCAACGAGTATCCCCCCAATGTCTACGGCGGGGCCGGGGTGCATATCGAGTATCTGTCGAAGGAGATGACCCGGTTCGCCGATGTGGAGGTGCGAACGTTCCACGAGCAGGATACCGCCGACGGGCGATTGCGGGTCCGGGGAATGGGGGCTAAACCGCAGTTCGTGCAGAATGCACCCGATCAGCTTCAGGGGCCCCTCTCGGCGCTGGCCACGTGTCTGGCGTTCAACTCCGAGGAGATCGGGGCCGATGTCGTTCACTGTCATACCTGGTATACGCACTTCGGCGGTATATTGGCGAAGCACCTGTATGGCACTCCGTTTGTGCTCACCGTACACTCGCTCGAACCGCTGCGTCCGTGGAAGCGGGAGCAGCTCGGACGCGGCTACGATCTGTCGAGCTGGGTGGAGCGACGCGCTATACTGGAAGCGGACGCCGTTGTAGCGGTGTCCGAAAGCACCCGCGAGGATGTACTGAGAGTATTCCCGGATATCGACCCGCACCGCGTTCCGGTGATTCACAACGGGATCGATATTTCCGAGTACACGCCGGATGTCGACACATCCCGCCTCGAAGCCCGGGGCATAGACCCCTCCCGACCGTACGTGCTGTTCGTTGGCCGCATGACGCGGCAGAAAGGGCTATATTACCTCCTCCGCGCCGCCGAATGGCTCGACGCAGGCATTCAGCTTGTCCTATGTGCCGGCGGCGCCGATACGCCGCGAATGCAGGCCGAACTCGAAGGCATGGTGACCGACCTGAGCAGTCGACGGGATGGTATCGTCTGGATTCCGGAAATGCTGCCGAGAGGCGAGACGATAAATCTGTTCGCCGGGGCGACCGTATTCTGTTGTCCGAGTATCTACGAACCCTTCGGAATCATAAACCTGGAAGCTATGTCGTGCGCGACAGCGGTCGTCGCAAGCGCCGTCGGCGGTATCCCGGAAGTTGTGGTAGACGGAGAAACAGGTGTCCTTGTGGATCCCGGGTTATCGCAGATACCACCGCACGACCCGGCCGACCCGGAGGGATTCTCCAGGCGGCTTGCAAACGCGCTCAATTCGGTTGCCGCCGATCCGTCGAAAGCGAAGCAGATGGGTGCGGCCGGCCGTGTTCGGGTGGAGGAACACTTCAGTTGGGCGAGAATCGCCGAGACCACCAGCCGGCTCTACGAGCGTATTATGCGCTAGGCCGGGTCTTCGAGTACCACTGTGTTGCGTCCCGCCGCTTTCGCGCGGTACAGCATGGCGTCGGCGCGTTCGAGCATCTCCTCCATTGTGTCATCCGGCTGCAGGTTGCTTATTCCCATACTCGAAGTAACCGGCGTAGTAATCCCGAGCGACGACCAGTCCATTGTCTGGATGCGCACGCGAAGTTTCTCACAGAATGCATAGGCCTGTTCCGGCGCGGTCTCGGGCAATATAATAGCGATTTCCTCCCCGCCATACCTCGCGACCGTATCGCTTGAACGAGTCTGGGTTACCAGCAACTGCGCGGTTCCGATGAGTACCTGGTCCGCCCCGATATGCCCGATTGTATCGTTAACGGCTTTAAAGTGGTCGATATCGAGCATAACCAGCGCGAGATTCCGGTTGTAGCGCCGTGCTCGCAGCATTTCCTCGTGCAGTCGCGCGGTAAACGCTCCGCGATTAAGAAGCGCGGTCAAAGGATCGTGCCGTGCCTTGAACGCGAGATCCACGTATTCGCTCTCCAGTCTTCGCAGTTCTACGACTGAGAGCGCTTCATGAAGCCTGTTTTCGAGCTTACTCCGGTAATTGCGGTCCAGGGCCGCGTAAGCGAGTCGTTTCTCCCGGAGGGCGCCGCGGAGATCGCCGCTGTGTTCGAGCACCTCGCTGTATCGGCTTCTCCATTCGCCTTCCACTTCAACGCTCGTATGCTCTTCAAGAATTCCTTCGATTGCCGCTTCGAGAAGTGGTTTTGCCTCTTCATACCTGCCTTCGACAGCAAGCAGGCTTCCGAGCTTCCCGTACAGTTCATGAGTCCAGCTCTGCTCGCTTCTCGCGGTATTGGTTTCGATTGCCTCTCGATAGAGCGCCTCGGCCTGGTCCTTCTCCTCCTGCGACGACTCGAACGGCGGAGCGCTGATCGCATCCGCGAGCTTCGCCAGCGCGTGCACACGGGGGACCTCGAGTTCGTTCCGCTCGAATACCGAAATGCTTTCACGAAGAACCGAGACCGCTTCGTCACGCCGTCCGAGGTCACTCAGCGCGCGGCCAATGTTTCCGAGCATAGTTCCCTCGAGATTCGGCTCCGCCCGATGCTCCCGGAGATCTGAAAGCGCCGCCTGAAAGTATTCCAGCGCCCGATCGTACTCAGCCATGAGCTCGTAGATCCGGCCTATGTTGTTTAGCACTGTCGCGCCGTTCTCTGTACCCGATGACTCATGAAGCGCATAGCTTTTTTTGAAATACTCGACGGCCTGCTTCAGCGCCCCTTTCTGCCCGAAGATTATTCCAAGCGAGTTGTAGGCCTCGGCCTCTTCCTTCGCGTTCTTCGAGAGTCGCGCGTATTTCGCCGCGCTAAAGGCGTTTTCGCGAGCGGACTCCAGGTGATTCTCCAGGAAAGCGCATTGGGCTTCCTTTCGGAACGACCAGGCGAGATCCTCGTTGGAGCCGGCTTGTTCCGCCTCTGAGCGCATCTGGCGGATTTTTTCCCGCGCTTGCCGCACCCGGCCGGAGCGAAGAAGAGTTTCAACGTGTTCTCTCACAGCGGATGAAAGTGTAGGCGAAATGTGGGCAGGGTGTGTAGTGTCTCAAGTCGTTAGGATGACTGTGGCCGCTCGGCATCGTTTTATATTAGCTTTCGGAGATATATGGATAACAATCAGCAAGCGAGTCGCGCAGAAAGGAGAACCAGAGCCCTGGGTGAAGGTGCGCTTCGCCGGGTTATGTTCAGCCTCAGCGTGCCGGCCATTCTCGGCATGCTCTCGAACGCCCTCTATCACGTTGTTGACTCAATCTACATAGGCCGCCTCGGTACACAGTCGATCGGTGCGATCGCGGTTGCGTTTCCAATCTTCGCGCTCATCGGAGCTGTCGGCATAAGCTTCGGCGTGGGGACCGGGAGCTTCATAAGTCGTGCTCTCGGCAAAGGCAATAAGCAGCAGGCCGATCGTGCCACGGCCGCCGGTTTTCTCTCGGTTGTCGTCGCGGGGTTGAGCCTGACCGCATTCGGTCTCGCGTTTCTCGACCCGGTACTGAGGCTTTTCGGCGCCACCGATACCATTTTGCCGCAAGCGCGTGCGTATAGCGTTGTAATGATTTCGGGAAGTACCATTACAATGCTCAAGATCTATTTTAACAACCTCGTTCGGGCCGAGGGAAACACCCGGTGGAGCATGGTCGGAATGATGAGCGGGGCGTTCCTGAACATCATTCTGGACCCCATCCTCATTTTCGGTTTCGACATGGGTATCCAGGGGGCAGCGATTGCAACGGTGATCAGTCAGGGCGTGGGCCTTACCCTTCTTGCCGGGTATTTCGTGAAGCGGCATTCGTTCGTGCGATTTCGTCCGTGGGACCTTCGAGTCGGCGCTGCGGCGTACCAGGACATGCTCGGTACCGGCGCTCCCATGTTCTTCAGGCAGGCGATGGGAAGCTTCGCGATAGCACTCCTGAACAACTCGGCGGCACCCTACGGGGACGCAGCGGTCGGAGCAACCGGCGTAGTGCTTCGGGTGCTTGTGTTCGGCATGATGCCGGTATACGGGTTCGGTCAGGGATATCAGCCGGTGGCCGGCTACAATTACGGACGGGGCGAGTTCGACAGGCTTTTCGAGGCCATGCGTTTAAGTCTGACCTGGACGACACTCTATACCACGGCGCTTGCAGCGGTTGCGATGGTATTTGCGCCACAGATAATTTCGCTCTTTTCCAGCGACCCGGAGGTTGTGTCTATAGGGTCGCAGGGACTTCGTATGGTGTACGCGGTGTTTCCCCTGTTTGGCTTTCAGGTGATCCCGCTGGTAAGCTTTCAGTCGCTCGGTAAACCGTTGCCGGCGCTGCTTATCGGCCTCTCGCGGCAGGGCATATTTCTTGTGCCCACGGTGTTCATTCTTTCGTCGGCGTTCGGTTTGCCGGGTATTCTCGCCAGCCAGGGGGTAGCCGATCTGCTCGCGGCACTCTTCGCAACAGCGTTGGGAGCGGGCCTGATACGCACGCTTCGAACCGAGGCCCGTACGAACGGGTATACCCGCGAGTCAGCGTTGACAACCGCGTCCGCGGCCAAATAAGGTCTCTGCGTACCTATATGGCTGATGAACGACGACCGACGACCAAAGCGGTTCACACCGGTGTTTACGCGGATTCGCAGTACGGGTCGGTAACCACACCGGTCTATACCTCGAGCACCTATCGCTTCGACGCGATAGGAAAGCAACGACGCTACGATTACGGAAGAAGCGGAAATCCGACGCGCAACGCGCTTGAGGAAAACCTGGCCGCGCTCGAGGGCGGAGCCGGGTGTACCGCCACGGCAAGTGGTATGGCCGCCGTGACCGCGCTGCTGTTTCTGCTTCGACCGGGCGACCACGTCATTACAGGAAACGACATTTACGGCGGTACCTATAGACTCTTCTCGTCGATTTTCGGGTCGCGGGGAATATCGTTCAGCTTCGTGAATATGGGTAATCCGGACGAGGTTCGCGCTGCGGTCGGCTCGAACACGAAAATGATCTGGATCGAGACGCCTTCGAATCCGCTGTTGAATCTCACCGATATTGAAGCGGTAGTAGCGGTTGCATCCGAACACGGCGTTCTCACCGTTGCCGATAACACCTTTTTATCGCCGTGGTTTCAGCGGCCGCTCGATTTCGGCGTGGACTATGTAGTCCACTCGACCACGAAGTACCTCAACGGCCACAGCGACGTGGTCGGAGGCGCTGTCGTTTCGAGGCTGCAGGAGCAGGCCGAGCACATAGCGTATCTTGTGAATGCGCTGGGACTTCCTCAGGCGCCGTTTGACACCTGGCTTGTCTTGCGGGGAGTAAAAACGCTCGGCGTGCGCATGCGTCGGCACGAGCAGAACGCCACTCGGATCGCCGAGTACCTCTCATCGCATCCTCGAGTGACGCGAGTCTACTATACCGGTCTGCCCGATCATCCCCAGCGCCAGCTCGCCGACAGGCAGATGAGCGGTCACGGAGGCATGCTCTCATTTAACCTCGACGGTCGGGCAATCTCCGTTGCCGAGTTCTGCTCGAAACTTACTCTTATTACCCTCGCCGAGTCACTCGGGGGAGTCGAATCGCTCGTCGAACACCCCTGGACCATGAGTCACGCATCGATGGGTGAGAAAGGACTCGCCGCCTCCGGCATTAGCGAGACGACAATTCGCATGTCGGTGGGAATAGAGGACGCCCAGGACCTTATCGACGATCTCGCGCAGGCGCTCGGTTAGGGCCTACCCCGCGCGCGAGAGCCGGCGACGCGCCCACGACAGCTATCGAGCGGAACCGAGCGGCACGTCCCGAACGTGAGCGCGCGACGCGCCGCTACGGGCGAGGGAGGACTTACAGGTTCTCTTCGCCGAGGTTTTTGTTGCGCTGCACCATGTTGTTCACCGTTTCCATAACCGAGTTTATATTGGTCATGTCCATCGGGAGTATAAGGCTTGTATCCTCGCGCGCGAGCTTGTGAAGTTCCTCGATATAGCCTTCGCTTATGCGAAGCACCAGCGCCTCCTCTCCACCTTCCTGCTCAATAGCGTGAGCGATCTTTGTTATGCTTGTGGCAGTGGCGCGGGCGAGCGCGCGGATCTCCGAGGCGCGGCCTTCAGCCTCGTTAACACGGCGCTGTTTCTCGCCTTCACTGTGGTTTATAACCTGATCGCGTTCACCGGCGGAGGCGTTTATAAGCGACTCTTTCGTACCGAGGCTTCGCGAGACGAGCGCGCGCTTGTCGCGCTCGCTTCGCATTTGAACTTCCATCGCGTTGAGAATCTCGTCGGGAACCTTAATGTTCTGAATCTCGTAGCGGGTAATACGTACCCCCCACGGATCGGTTGCTTCGTCTATGCTCTTGAGGATGGCGCCGTTAATGTTCTGTCGCTCCTCGAACGTCTTGTCGAGCTCGAGCTTTCCAATGACGCTTCGCATGGTAGTCTGGGCGAGCTGAATGGTTCCATACCGGTAGTCGGTGATTCCGTAGCTCGCCTTTTTCGGGTCCATAACCCGAAAGTACAGCACCCCGTCCACCTCTATGCGTACGTTGTCCTGCGTGAAACACGGCTGTGTCGGTACGTCGATCGCCTGCTCTTTCAAGTTGTGTGAATAGCGTACCTTATCGATAAACGGAATAAGAAAATGTATCCCCGCTCCAAGCGTTTTATTGTACTTTCCGAGCCGTTCTACGACTTTTGCCGTCTGATTTGGAATTATCTTGATGCTTCGGATAATTGCCGTGAGAAACAGCCCCGCGACGATAAGCCACAGCAAGTTCAGCGGTAGCATTGCCCAGTTCAAAGCAAACCTCCTTCGCGTGATCGCGTGTCAGGGAAGAATTGGCGCGGCCCCTGGCCGCCGCCGGCGCGGCCGCCGTGGCTACCGCCCTGATTCGAGCTCGTGGACCCGAGTCCTCCCGGTCGATCGGCCGCGCGAGGGCGACCGGAGCCGGCCGGCCGCGCAACCGCGCCGCTGTCTTGCCCGTACGAGGACGCGTCACCGCGATTTCCAAGGACGCCGTCGAGTACCCCTTTAATCTGGGCGATGTCGTACGGAAGAACCTGCGTGTGCGAGTGTTCGAGGATATCGCCGAGCTGGCTTATGAACTGCTCGGCAATTCGCATGGTAATCGCCTGTCGGCCCTTGGGATGCTGTATCGCTCTGGCGACTTCTCCGATGCCATCGGCGGTCGCATTGGCTACAATTTCGATCGCCTCGGCTCGGCCGTCGGATTCATTGATGCGTTTCTGCCGTTCGCCTTCGCTGAGATTAATCGCGTGCTGGCGGTCACCCTGCGATTCATTTACTTTGCTTTCGCGTTGTCCCTCGCTCTTGAGTATTTCCGCGCGCTTCTCTCGTTCGGCTTTTACCTGCTGTTCCATAGCGCGCATTACCGTGTCGGTCGGGGTGATATCCTTGATCTCGTAGCGGGTTACCTTGATACCCCAAGGGTCACTCGCCTCGTCGACCGCCTTGACCACCGCGTCGTTAATCCGGTCGCGCTCGCTGAATGAGTTGTCGAGGTCTATTTTGCCGATTTCGCTTCTCATAGTGGTCTGGGCAAGCTGCGCGGTGGCAAAACGATAATTGTCGATTCCGTATGATGCTCGCTCCGCGTCTACGACCATGAGATAGAGAACGCCGTCTACGTGCACCTGTACGTTATCCTTGGTAATACAGACCTGCGGCTCGACATCGACCGCTTCCTCTTTGAGGTGGTGCCGGTATGCCACTCGTTGTACGAAGGGAATCACCAGATGGAAACCCGGCCCGAGCGCGCGCTTGAACTTGCCGAACTCTTCGACAATCCAGGCCTCCTGCTCCGGGACAATCCGTATGAGCTTAAAAAACAGTATAAACGCCAGCGCTACCGCGCCGAGCGTCAGCCCGTAGGCGCTGAAGATTCCCATATCTACACTCCTTTACCGTGTTGGGTAATCACCTGATCGCGGCATCTTCGTCACCTTCACTTTCGGATCCAGTGGCGCCGCTTTTGCCCGACCTTGTTCCGTTGGATGTGTCGAGTTCTTCCATCTCTTCCATAATCGACCGGGTCACGACAAACGTCATACCCTCTTTCCGCATAATCTCGACTGATTCGCCGGGTTCAAGGGTCTCGTCGTAGCTTATGGCGCTCCAGCTGGTGCCGTGATAACGCACGCGACCGGAGTGCTCGGGGTCAATGCGTTCGAGAACCGTGCAGTGTTCGCCGATGGGTGCACGGTCCTCGGCGCTGCGAGAAAGGAGCGATCCCGAAAAAATGGGCTTGAAGTATCGCCTGAGCGCGGCAAGACTGATACTTGAAGATGTGATCCAGATAAGCGCCTGCGCGGTGAAGCTGCTCTCTATGCCGGGGATAAGCCAGGAGAGCGCGCCGGTGAAAATCGCTCCGGCCCCGAAAAAGAAGATGACGAATCCGGGAATGAGGAACTCCGATCCGATCAGAAGCAGACCAAGAATTATCCAATAAAGCGGTATGATGCCCATTCGACGCCTCCGGCGACTGTTTGAACGTACTGCCCTCGCGGGCAGCTGTCAATCGTGATACGGGCGACAGTTCTTTACCCCGTAAACAATTTTGGACCCCGAGTTTTTGGGATCCAAACGGTGGACGAAGGTGTGCGAATAGCCTGTGATTTCTCAACTATAGGAAGCTGGTCACGGAAGTTATTATTTCGGTTTTTTCACTGCTATTCGGCGTATGACTCAGTCTGGTATTGCTGGTGAACACGGTGACAACCGCCGGTGATCTTCAGCGAGTGCTCGACATCACGCGGATTGTCCTGCGCGAGAGCAACGGGCTCATTCAAAGCATGCTTACTGTCCACCACTGTGGTGTATTTTTTCGGTACTACCCGGCAATCACCCCGGAGCACTCGCGTGTCTGCTTCAGGTGAGACCTGTGGCGGCCCCCGCGGTGTGCGCCTGCGCTCGAGGCGCAGGCTC
>JBKGYS010000085.1:0-11631 GCA_046545955.1 Spirochaetales bacterium
GTCTTCGCTACGCGTCGCCTGCAGATCACCAGTCGTTGGAAAACCACTCGTGCACAAGCTGAGCTACCTCATCGCGTTGCGAGTCGTTCGTAACAACGTGCGAGCTCTTCTCGAGGACGGTGGTTCGTACCGTCGTTGAACCGATCGATCGCTCGATGCGGGCGGCCGCCTTCAGCGGAACCGCGGCATCCAGTTTCGAGACAATGGTGTGTGTCGGAGCCGTTACCTTCGAAAGTCGCCGGCGCGCCTGCTTCATAAGCCGATAAAGCTCGGCTGCAGGTCTGTTCCATTGCCAGGACCAGTACTCCCGCGTGAGACGTGAAAGCGCCGGATCGGCGAGATCCCTCGGGTTGGGCTCCTTTCCGAGCCGGGGAACAAACGGCCCGATCCATGGCGCCGTCCACATGAGTTTGGAAGTCACATCCAGAGCAGGTGCGGCGAGGGCGAGACTTCGAACCGGAAAATGGGAGGCCAGAAGGACGGCAAGGACGCCACCCATGCTGAGTCCGCAGACATCGACACCCGAGAAAGAACTGCGTAGATCGGCATACGCGTCGATTACACGCCGAAGCCAGTCGAGTCGTGTGGTATACAGAAAATCACGACCTGAGGTTCCGTGCCCGGGAAGCCTCGGTATGCTGACGGTCCAGCCGAGCTCGTTAAGTCGTCGGCCGAGGAACAACATATCGTGAGGACTTCCGGTAAATCCGTGAATAAGCAGCGCGGCGCGGTCGCCGGCGCCGTGTAAGGTGCGGGGTAAGGCGACAGGATCGGTCGAGGTTTCAGGCGGCACGCGGTGGAGTGAAAGCTGTGTGGAAAAAATGGGTTTCATAGACTGTAAGAAGGGTATCTGCCTTGGGGGGACGAACTCAAGCTCGCCGAGCGTTCCTCGCGGGAACAAAGTTATGTAGGCCGTGAATTCGCTCAAAGCGAATGCGAAAAACCGCTCTCAGTGCGTTGTCCAAAATGTGCGCTCGGCCTCATAGTCGTCTTTGTGTCGGACTTATCGGGATCTGAAATGACCGATGTTCAAGCGCTTCTCTCGAGTAATATGCGGCGAGGCAGGGAGCGGCTTGGTTTCTCCCAGGCTCGAGTCGCAGGTGAGTGCGGTATCTCGAATGCGCATATAAGCGACATCGAAAAGGGAGTGAAATTTCCGTCTGCAAAGAACCTCAGCAGGATTGCACGGGTGCTTGGCATGCGGCCGGCGGAGCTCTTCTACGAAGCGGACCGATGGGAATTGCGAGAGCGGCACGATTCGCTCGCGCGCTACGCCGCCGAGCTGAAAGATATGATCGGTCGGGATATCGACGATCTCACACGTCGATACATGCTCGATTGACGCGCACTACGCCGACGACTGCCCCCGCGTAGGGAACAATTGCCGCGCCATAGTTTATTCAAGTCCTTCGTCGATTCGGCCGTAATTCTATACATTGGCGAGGAATCACCGCTTGTGACGATAGGATTGTTTTTCGAAATCGCCGAAAGAACCGCGGGGCGACGTCTTCTCAAGGAGCTCATAGCAGCCGATCTGCCGGTGCGTGCGTATGAAGTGGGTGAGCACTGGGATTCGCTCGATGGCACCGAGTACAAGGCGGCGTTCGAAGAAATTGGGCAAATCGTCGTTCTTATCGGTTCTCGGACGCTTTCCGAACAGTGGTTCGCTCTGCTCGCCGGTGTACGCCTCGGAAGCGACCGGGAGCTTCACCTATACGAGGGAAACATCCCCCGCAGCCCGGAATATCCCCACTACCTTTCCGGCGCTCACCACGCGCGATCGAGCCGGGAACTCACTGACGCGCTGTGTTCGGTACACACCTATCAGGTGCTTCAAAGGCAGGTCTCCGAGGCACGCGAACAACTCGTTTCGATCGGCTATAGCCTGAACGAGAATGCGTTTACCGCAGCGGTCGCCGAAGGAAATCTTGAAGCAGTTGACCTGTTTCTACGTACCGGAATGAGTCCGGATTCGGTAAACTCTGAGGGGCTTCCGGTCCTGACCACGGCCGTGAGAAATCACCGGGAGGCGGCGGCGAACATGCTCGTGGAACGCGGAGCCGATGTAAATGTTACCAGCGCGGATCGTAATAACACACCGTTAATGGAAGCGGCAGGTAGAGGAATGAACACGCTTGTAGAGCTTCTGCTCAATCGGAACGCCGAGGTGAATCTTCAAAGCGACAACGGACAAACGGCGCTCATGCTCGCCGTCGCGGAGGGGTTCGAGGATACCGCATTGCTTCTCCTGCGAAACGGAGCCGATCCGCACATTAAGGACAAGCTCGGAATGAGTGCGAGGAAATACGCCGAACTCTACGGGTATGCGCGTGTAGTCGAAGAGATCAATAAGCTACCAGGCCAATCTTGACAGCGGTGCTTTCGGGTCACTACTCTACAGGCATGGGCGAGCAGTCGAATCGGCGGTACCTGATGCACCTTATTCGTCTTGACGGCAGCTCACTCTTTCTTCATCCGTTTACCGAACAGGTAAGCATGATCGACGTATTCTCCGAAGGAATCCCGCAAGGTCTTTTCGGACACGAGCCTCCGATAGAGCGCATACGTATGTTTCGAACGCATCTGCACTCGATAGCGGATCATGACGCAAAGGCGTACGCGCTCGACCGAAGTTTCCTCTCTCGGTTCCTTGCGAGTAGTGTGGTGTTTCTTGTAGCGTATTCCGCCGCTGCTGCGCTGCCCATGGTTGTTATTCCCGGGATCATTGCGACATCGCTCGCGTTTGCGGCAGCTCTTTCGACATACGCGATTGGATATCGTCGTGCCTCGCGCAGCTCGATTGCGTTGTCGCGCTGCACCGCGCTGCGACGGCAGATCGACGAGATTCGTTTCGATTACAGCGACCTTGTCTCCGATATTGAACAGCTCCTGCATGAGATGGAGCAGGCGACGCAGGAAGAAATACTGCACTTTCTCAGGCGACAGCATCGCGAACGCGCGAAATCCGGTTCATCGCGAATGGAACGGCCGATGAGTGGACTCGAGTACGACCTTGTGACGTCGCTCGAGAAACGGCTTCGTGAGTCCGGGGCAATGAGCGTTCGCCGACACCTCGCCCGATGGATTGAGTCGGGCGGGAAGCGCGCGCTCGAACAAACCTCCGATCGCCTTTCCCGACGACAAGTCGATTTGCCGCTACTCGCACTGTATTGGCAATTGAAACATCGAGCCGTGCGAAGCGCTCAGGCGGTTTGAGCTGATGTAATCGCGGTTCATTCCTCCGGCTCGATTTCCGTGTCAGGGTCGAGTTCGTCGAGCTCTATTTCATCTTCCGGGTCTGATTCTGTGTCGTCAGGTGCGGCGGTATCGGGAACGTCCATGTCCTCGATAATATTGTCGCGAAGCAGGTCTCCGGGATCCTGATCGAGTTCTTCAAGGTCTCCGAGTGCTTGCATCGCCTGCTCGAGTTCCCGCGCGCGTCGGGCGTTACGAAGCGTTTCGGCGGCCGGCTCGAAGCGCGGGTCTATGTCGAGTGCCTGTTCGAGCAGGGAAACCGCCCGAGCGGGGTCACCAGCGGACAGCGCCGCCACTCCTTCTAAATAGAGATCTTCGAGCTCGTTGCGGGCGGCCTGGCGGCCGCGGTCGCCGAAATTGAACCGGGCTTCGATCGTAAAATTATCGGGTCCCGCGAGTTGTGAGACGAGGTCGAGGGTGTATGTTGCGCCAATTGAAACCTCGTCGAAATCGACGCTTCCACCAAGACTCATCCTTGGATTCCCACCCTTGAGCTGCACACCGCCTCTCGCCGTAAAAAACCCGGTAACGTCTACCCGGGCTCCGGCTGCAACCGCAAGCGGTGCGGACGGCGCGTCGGGTGCGAGATTAACGGGAACTTCGGTGTCAAAGGCCAATGTAATCGGGCGTAACGGGCCATAAGAGAACCCGGCAGCGATCAGTGAAGGGGGAGACTCGTCGAGTGCAAATGTGCCGAAATTCCGCGCCGCAACGCCAACCGAGGTATTACGGTCCCGGCTCGGGAAGGGTTTGAGGAAATTGAACCGGGTAAGCGCTCCGATATCGACCAACACTGAGGTAGCACTCTGTCCAGATGCTATAGTTTCCGGGACAGAGCGGTGCGCAACCTTTGTATTCATGCCGAGACTGAGTCCGTGAAATCGGTAGCTACGAAAGAAATTGTACGAAACATTGGCTGCGGCGGTCATCTCGGTGTACCGTGCGGATAGGGTTTGACGGCCCCGATCGTCTCGTCCGGTAAAGGGGACATGCAGATAACGCGCGTTTGCCCCGATGCCGAGGTCGCCGAATCGAATGGTTCCGGCGGCAGCTTCAACGGAGGTGTCGGCGATGTAGTTCCGGTGGAACACACCGGCTTCGGTATACGGAAGCGTCGCCGTCGCGGCGGGGTTGGCTTCGATACCGCTCAAATCTCCGGCAACAGCGGTATACGCGTTTCCCATCGCCTGCCGTTCGCCTCCAATCGAGAGCTCGAGAAGCGGGAACACGGTCAGACCCGTCTGCCGCTCGCCACCGTAGGTGAACCATTCTCTCCATACCCGGCTGTCGGCGAGGTCGGCCGAGCGCTCTCCGTAGAAATCGCTCCAATCGTCGCCGAACGCGGGATTCCATATGGCACACGCTTGCACCATCATGACCAACGGGAAAATATAACGAGTAATCCGGCTTGGGCCTGAGCTCATTCGACACGCAACCTTATAGACAGCTTACCCCTAATATCGGTGAACTTTCCAGTTAGAAGCGAAGAACTTGTATCCCCGGATGCACAGACGGATGGATATTCGTTGAGTTCGCTCCGATGTATATAGTATTGTAATCTGAGAAGATACAAAAAAGTAACGAGAATAGCATGCCAAGTATCCGTCAGCTCCTTACATCGTCCGCAATACTCCTCGTTGTAGCGGCGGCGGGTTTCCCCTCGGGGCAGCGTGAAGATCCGATCGAGGAGGCGGAGCAGCTTATCTCCGAAGGACGGTACAACGAGGCAATCGAGATTCTCCAGGAGGTCGGTAGAACCGATCGGGATCGCTTCGACGAGGCCGAACAGTTACTCAGAGAGATTCGCCGTACGCAGACCCGTTACAACGAGCTGTGGGATCAGCTTATCGAAATCCTCGAAAACGAACCCGATAATGTCGCCGAGGCTAATCGTATAATCGAGGAAATGGAGGAGATAGACGATGCACCGACGCAGCAGGCGGAGGAAGAGTTCGATCAGTGGCGAAACATCGTTCGGCTTCGGTTCAATCTCAACCGGTTCGAAGAGATATCCACAAGAGCCATCGAGCTCATCGATGCAGAGGAATATCAGGAGGCACTCGAGGTATACGCGGACGGACTCGGCATTTTTCAGGAAGAGTTTGTCGAGATGGACTACGACGACGAACTCACCGAGGAGGCACTCGAGAGTCAAGAGATCCTGAGAGAGGTCGGGCTCGAAAGCGCGGAATCGTTCAGGCGGTTCGAAGCGGCTGTCGGAACACTCACTGACACGCTCGAAACCGGCGAAACAAGCGATGAGGCAACCGACGAATTAACGGAAGAAGAAACCGAAGACGCGTTGCAAGAGCTGCTTGACGCGACCGAAGAAATAGCCGAGCTCGAATCGCGTATCGCGGGAGTAGGAGGGTTCCTTGCCGGCCTGGACCGCGAAGTGCAGGAGAGGCGCGAACTCGGCGACCCCGATCCCTATTTGACCTTTTTGAGATGGTTTGCGTATGGAAGGTCGGCGCAGGCCGGGCGCGAGGGCATGTTTGCCGCTGTTCGGACATTCATAGAACAGCAAATCGACACCATCGTCGAGCACGGGTCTGAAAATGAGCAGCAGGCGCGAGGGATGCTCACAGACTTACTCGACGAGGAGCGCTACGGGGAAGCCGATGACCGCGCCGGCCGCCTCTCGCGAGACATGGCCGTGGTCGAGCAGAGCTTCGAGCTCAACCGTATTCGCAGCGAGTACCGCGAGGCGCTCGCTCCCTCGGTCTCGCGTGCTGAGATTCCGAGTCGAGAAGATGCGCGTCGTTCCTTCGGTATTGCTTCCGACGGTGCGAGCGCAATAGCGGGATTGTCGGGTCTGCGAAGCAGGCTGCCCTCGAGACCTTCGGCGGATGCATCGCTTGAGTCACTCGAATCAGCGTGGTTTGACTGGGCCTCGGAGGTGGGGGAGGCGGTCGAGTATAGACGGTCATTCGGAGAGCTCAGCGATCGGGTGGAGGCTGATAGTCCGCCGGCGGCGTCGATTATTCGTTCGCTCGAGCCGTATCAAAACGACCTTTTCGGGCAAATAGCCGACCGCGAGGCGGCACTTGCCGAGCGTTATCTCTCCGAGCTCACCGACCGCTTTTCAGAGCAAATCGCCGATGCGACCTCCCGCCGCGAGGATGCGGTGCTCGTCGGCCTTGACGGTGTCGAATACGAACGTCCGGAGGACGTTCCCGACAATCCAGAGCAGCCGGAAGAGGACGACGCTGATCTTACATACCGTTATCCGTCGATAGCCCGCGATCGTCTCGGCGACTCCGAATCGGAACTTCAGCAGATTCTGGAGGAACTCGGGGAGTTCGCCGAGCGAATCGAGGAACCGAACGATCATCTACTCGATCGGGAGCGGATCGTGGAATTGCTCGACCGCATCGACCGGCTTCAGGAGGATGGTGCCGGAGAAGTCGACGAGCATGAGAGTACGCTCGCTGAGCTGGACGAACAGATCGAAGACAGCAACGAACTGCGACAGCAGGTTGAGGATCTTCTTGTGGAGTCCGAAGAGACTGTTGAGGACGATCCGGACGAGGCCGAGAGACTGTTTTCGCAGGCTGAGGATGCGCTGGTCGAGGCTCTGGAGCTGCAACAGGATCCGGAGTTTCGAGATCGCATAGACGAACGTCTGGTGACTCTCGGATCACGGATCAGGGACGAGCGGTACCGGATCGCTGTTTCCGAGGTGCGTGACATGATTAACGAGGGTCGAAGCCTGTATCGGCAGGATAATTTCGGCGAAGCCGAAGAGGTATTACTGGAGGCACGCGAATTGTGGGCCAGTGTAGAGAACAGCGATAACAGCGAGATCGAGTACTGGCTTCGGTTGACACAGAGCGCGTTGACACTTCAAGACGACAGGGAGCTTACGGATACCGACCCGCTGTATCGCGCGCTTGGAAGCTATTTGAGTCTTGCCTACAGCGCATTCGAGCAAGCCCGCCAGGCAGAGCAGGAGGGCGATACCGAGGAAATGGAAAGGCAGCTTACCCGCGCTGAACGCAACACTCAAAGTGTTACCGTAGCACGTCCGTTTAATAGCGACGCGCGAGTATTGAGCCTTAGAATTGAGGAAATGAGGGATACCGACGAGTTCGAGGAGATTTTTGAACAACGCCTCGAGCAGGCCCGCCAGGCAGCGCAGGAGAATCCGCAAGAGGCGCTGAATGATCTGTACGATCTCCGTGAAGTGGACTCCGACTGGCCGGGACTGGAAGATGCTATTATCGATGTAGAGATTCTCGCCGGAGTACGCGAACCCCCGCGGGAAGACACCTCGGTGCAGGAGGCTGAGGAGCTGTTGGCGCAGGCTCAAACCCAGTTCGACCAGGGCAATAACGAACAGGCGAGGGATCTGCTCGAGGAATCGATTGAGTTGGACCCGGATAACGACGCCGCGCGCGATCTACTCGACGAGGTTCGCCTTGAGATCGGGTCGAGTGCGGCGCCGACACTGTCATCTTCGGAGCTACAGCAGTTGCGACGGGCCGAGAATCATTTTATAGATGGTCAGATCGGTCGCGCGCTCCTTATTGTCGAGCGGTTGTGGCAGGATGAAGACAACCGGGATTATGAGCCGCTGGTCAGTCTGCGAAACCGGATGGTTAACTAGTTGCGATACTGGGCACCCCTATTACAAATAACCCTTCTCGTTTCTTTTGCGATTGCCTCGTCGGGAAATGTCTACGGGCAGTCCGTTCTTTTCGATGAGCCTCGGGTACTTCAGGAAGATCGCTCGCGCTTTCCGTTTGCCGGCAGTGTCGACGGCCGGCTCGTGCTTATTTTCCAGGAACCTGCAGAGTCGGACGAGAACGAGCTGCATCTTCGCGTATACACGAGCGAAGAAGGACGCGAGTGGGTAGATCAGGGTGCCTTTGGAGGACCGGTCGACTTTGGGGGAACCGAACCGAATATCTTCAGCGCAACGGTGACTTCGGACGACCGAATTATCGTAGCAGTCGGCGAGAGCGAGACACGAACAGTTATCTACGAAAGCTCGGACCGCGGGGAATCCTTCTCGGAGATCTCTGAAGTTGATACTGCCGAAACGAGCGTCGCTCCGGTTGTTTCAGCCCGCGACGACGGTGGTATCGTGCTTTTTATCAATCAGGACGACGGAGCTCGCCAGCGTCTTTTTGCTGCGAGAAGCGAACGTGGGCGCGACTGGACTGATTTCGAGCTTATCGAGTCCGAGGATGATCTTACGCTCGCATTTGCACCGCATTATGCCTCGGATGGCGAGCGCGACTTGGTCGTATTCCAGGGGCTGGAAACGGGTGGAGAGGCCACGGGGTACCAGTTGTACGCGGCGGAGAGTCTCGATGGAGGGGAGACCTGGGAACCGGCTCGCAGGCTGACAGATTTCTCCAATCCTGGAACAGGCGACAATCCCGAAGAGTATGACAATCAGCGCCCTTATCTGGTCTCGACCGATGAGGGGCTCTATGTGACGTGGGAGCGCCGGTATCAAAGACAATCCGCGCGGGCTTTTTCGGGTCGGATCGATTCATCAATGGAGGTCAGAGATGTCCGTCAGGTGAGCCCCGGGTTACGATCCGCGAGATCACCGAAAATCATAGAGTTCAATAACGAGCTTCTCTACCTGTGGTTTGAAGAGCGTTCCGGCAGTCGCGAGATTGTTCTCGCCGAGCCCGAACGGCTTGAGTTCTCGACCCGCGTCATAAGTGATATCGCAGGAGATTCCACGATCCCTCTGCCGGTCGAACATCGTGACCGGCTACACGTATTCTGGCACAACGAGAGGGACGGTAATCGTGCAGTGGCGTACCTCGAGCCGGATCAGTCGGTTGACCCGCCCGAGCTCGTCGGAAACAACTTTACCGCCGGCAGCCGCGCCCCTCGGGAGACGGCCGAGATCCGGCTCGAGCCTCCCGAAGATCCGTCGGGTATTGAGGGATACAGCTACGTTTGGACGCGAGATCCCGAAGAAACCGTGCCGCGGGAAACGAGGGTAGAAGGTGAGCAGCGTACGCTGCGCCTCGATACCGACGAAGACGGCGAATGGTTTCTTCGCGCCCGGGCGCAGGACGGCGCGGGCAACTGGTCGGATACCCGCACTATAACGTTTCTTCGCGATCTTACGCCGCCGGACCCGGTCGCGATCGAGGAACCGGAAACCGACGACGATGGATTCCTGGAATCGAATACGTTCGAGATCAGCTGGGAGCCGCAGGATGCGGAGTATATCGAGGGTTACACGTATTCGTTGACGCGTGTCGGTGATGAAACCGCGGCGTCTGTACCGCAAGACTCGCTCTCTTCACCGCCGGACCGTATTGTCACCACGGACACATCAATTTCGCGCTCAAATGCCGACAACGGAACATGGGTACTGCAGGTAGCGCCGATCGACGATATCGGCAACATCGGGGAAGTCGAGACACTGGTGTTTCGTCTGAATAAGTACGTTCCAGTAACATATATCAACAGTATCTCTTCCGATGTCGATATTCTCGGGCGAACAACGCTCGACATTCGGGGGCGTGGTTTCGCTGAAGGCGGTGAGGTCGAACGAGTAATTCTTGACTCTGACGCAGAAGAACCCTACGACTACGAGTTCACTGTCGACGACGACGAATACGAGGTGGAGAACGATCGTCTTATTACCGGGCCGACTCTCGACGCGATTCGAACCGGGGAATACCGCGTCGGCCTCGTACATCCGGATCGTGGGCTGTATTTCACCGATGAGCCGGTTGCACTCGATGCACAGGGGACGGTGAAGTTCGGCGACTTCAGCGTCGACTTTGCTCCCTCGTATCCACCGGCGACCGAGGGGCATTCGCTGCCGGTACCGATGCTCGTCGTGTGGTTCACCGCCGCCCTGTTAGCGGCGCTCGGTGTGTTTTCCGGTACCCGTATAGTCGCGATTACCCGAGAAATCAGCAGCATTCAACAGGACGTATTGGCCATTGTCCACGGTCGCCCGCTTCCGGACCGGGAGCGAAGCAGGAGGATTTCCCGCATGAAGAAGAAAGGAGTGGGACTGCGTCTGAAGTTCGCCGCGTTCTTTGTCGCACTCGTCGTATCCGTTGTGTCACTGGTGGCGCTTCCTCTTGGGAACTTCATTATCGAGTCGCAACAGCAGAGCCTGACCGACGGTCTGCGAGAGCGCACGACCATTCTGCTTAACAGTCTTGTCGGTGGTAGCGTCCAGCTCCTGCCGGATGCCGAAGATAACCTTTTCGAGCTCAATACGCTCACGCTTCAGACCGATCAGATTTCCGAGGCGCTCCACGCAACGATAACCGAGTTCACGCCGGGCCAGGACGGAGACGAGATTGTATGGGCTTCGAACGACCCGCGGGTTACAAGAGCGGGTGAGCTTGAAGATGAGCAGCGGATAACCGATACCGACTCCCTGCTGCGCGGGGAAACACGCTACAACGATAAGGTGAGCGAGGACATCCCCGAGCTCGCCGAAGAAATTGAAGAACTCGCGCGGGAACGCCTTGGCGACATACCCGACCAAATCGACGAATTAAACCGGGAGCGCATCAACCTGGCTACGGAAGGAGGCTCCGACGCCGAAGAGCGCGTGGGTGAGATAGACGATACGATTACCGAGCTCGAAACCGAGCAGACCGAGATTCTCAACGAGATCGGTGACATTATCGTCTCGAGTCCTGAGCTGCGTTCGGATGCAGTATTGAACGCGGACACCACCAATTATCTTTTCTACAAGCCTATCGTCTACCGGGAAATTGACAGCGACGTATACTTCCACGGAGTTGTTCGGGTTATGATCTCGAGCGAACGGATTATTCGCGAGATTAACAACGCACAACGCAACCTTGTAACTACGACAGCCATCATCACGGTTATAGCTGTTCTCGTTGGAATCGTTGGAGCCCTCGTGCTCTCCTCGATTATCGTTATACCGATTACGCGTCTCGTTCGAGGCGTCGAAGTCATCCGGGATACCGAAGACAAGACGAGACTCGCCGATCACAGCATTTCGCTTCGGTCTCGCGATGAGTTGCGTACACTTGCGGAGTCAATTAACGAGATGACTCAAGGCCTTGTCCGTGCGGCAGTGGCCAACAAGGACCTGGTCGTCGGAAAAGAAGTACAGAAAATGTTCATTCCGCTTCGAACCGATAGTCGTGGGCGGAAGTTCACCACCGCCCGTGAAGATAACGAGAGTATCGAGCTGTTCGGCTATTACGAGGGAGCGAAGGGTGTCAGTGGGGACTATTTCAACTATCTCAGGCTCGACGATCGGCACTGGGTGTTCATGAAATGCGACATCGCCGGAAAGGGCGTCCCCGCTGCGCTTATTATGGTCGAGGTCGCAACCATCTACCTGAGTTACTTTCGTAGCTGGAACCGCGGGAAGATAGACCGGCTCCCGGAGGT
>JBKGYS010000086.1:0-11464 GCA_046545955.1 Spirochaetales bacterium
GGGGTGATTGGCGGGTAGTACCGAAAAAACACACCACGGTGGTGGACAGTAAGCACTCCTTGCGTCACCCCAGGTTCTTTTTCAGGAAGTCCAACCAGTTCCTCCCCATGAACGCCTCGGCAAAATTTTTTGAAAACCCCCGAATCCGCAGCCCCTCGTCGATAGCACCGATATCCGCGATCGAATCGAAACAGACAGGAAGCTGCTCGCGTCCGAATCCCCCGTCCCAGTCGCTGCCGAGAGCGACGAGATGATCTCCTCCTTTGTCACGAAGATAGGATATGGCGTTGACAACATCATCCATTCCCAGCTCTTTTCGGCGCTCTCCATTGCTTTCCGGTTTACCAAGCGCCCAATTGGCCGGCATGAGCCCGAACACGCCTTCACGCGCAAATAGCGCGTCGAGAATCTGATCCGGGATCATCCTGCTGGTGTTGCAAAGGGCACGGGCGTTCGCGTGCGATATAACGATCGGACCACCGTATCTGTCGAGCGATTGTTCACAGGCTCGGTCGGAGCTGTGCGTCAAGTCGAGCACCATTCCATGCTCCTCCATCGCCCGGAGCAGGTCATGGCCCTTGCGAGTCAACCCCTCCCCGTCGAGCGTACTGCCGGTGTAGCGGTTTCGGGCCCACGCTGGGCCGATAATACGCACACCCCGATTCCACCACATATCGAGCTCTGCCGGATCGGATATCGGCTCGGCATTCTCCATGAGAAGGAGCAAGCCAATGTCTTTCCCGCCGCGGGAGGGATCTTCTCGGAGATCCTGCAAACGGCGAAGGTCTGCGGCGGTATGAATGGCGTGCAGGTACTCATCGGAGGCGATCCACCGGTCGTACAAGTCCAGCTGGGCAAGCGCCTGCTCGCGCGCTCCGTCAGGACTGTAATAGGCGAGTTCGCCTTTTTTCTGCTGCACGGCCGGCAGCGTAAAAACAGTGGCGAATACTATCCCTATTCCCGCCGCGCGCATTTCGGGAAATCCGAGCGTACAGGTACCGGCGACGTCCGGAACCGGAGTACCCGTTTCACGGCGCCTTGTTTCCTCGACCGTCCGCCGGAAGTCGCGGCCTAACGCAAGCGCTCCGTAAGCAAGGTCCTGGTGACCATCGATATAGAACATATAATCCCCGAACCTACCACGCTGCCGAATCCGCTGAAAGTATCGCAGCAAAAAAAGTCTCTGAAGTTTTCGGTGGTATCGTTCGCGAATACTTGTGCAGACGCTGACCTGCGTGTTACGACGCGATTAATGAGCAACGCACATATTTCCGCGACGCCGGCGTCGGAGGGAATGCCGGTACGGTCGGCGACGACCGTGGCAGCCATATTCACCGCAGTCTTTCTTCTCTCAAGCGGCAGCGCGTTGCAAAACTCGGCCGTTGTACTTCGGGCGGGGATCGAAGGGTTCAGCAACGTATCCATCGGACTCATGATGTCGGCGTTTTACGCGGGTTTCATACTCGGGAATGTTTTGGCCCCTGGTCTGCTGCGCGGAGTCGGATACGTCCGAACTCTCGCCGGGTTTGCGAGCATTGCTTCGGCGGCATCGCTCGCGCATTTACTCATCCTGCATCCGACCGCCTGGGTTCTAATCCGACTCGTTCACGGGTTGTGTACCGCCTGTATGCTGGTGGTGAGTGAGGAATGGCTGGCGACATCGAGCCCTACCTCGGCGAGAAAGCGCATAATGGGTCTCTACGCCATTGTCTACATTCTATCGCTGGGAGCGATGCAGCCACTCCTCGGCTGGATTGGACCCGCCGGCTTCGAGCTGTTCCTCATAATCGCCATCATTATCTCGTTCAGCGTAATACCGGTAGCCGTTCATGATATCCGTCGCGAAAACCGCGACTCGGTAGAGATAGAACGGCTGCTGCCGGGTTCGGCCGTCAAGGTGTCTCCGCTCGCTTCTGCCGGAGTACTGCTCAGCGGTGTTATGACATCCGCACTGTGGAGTCTCGGTCCGCGATACGCCACGCTCATGGGCCTCGACAATATGGAAACAGGTCTGTTCATGCTGGCGATTTCCATCGGAGCCATAGTGGCTATTATTCCGCTAGGGCTTATAAGCGACCGCGTCGACCGGAGATCGGTTGTTGTGTTTACAAGTCTTCTCGGGGTTTCTGTTTCGCTGTTTCTCGTAGCCGGAACGGTACTCAGCGCCGGTCCACTTATCTTTTTAGCGGCGCTTTCCGGTGCTTCGTCGATGCCGGTGTACTCGATTTGCATCGCACAACTCCACGACCAGGTCGAGTCCGACAGGTTAGTCCAACGGGCGTTCGGGCTTATGATCTTCTTCTCGCTCGGGTCGGTTGTTGGTCCGCTGTTCGCGAGCCTGCTCCTCGCGGTTTTCGGTGGACCAGGATTGTTTATTACAATAGCCGGCGTACAGCTGTTCCTGCTTGGTGCCAACGTCCGGGCAGTCAAGCGTATGCCTTCGATAGAACACCGCAGGAAAATTGCGTTTACTCCGTATCCTCACACGACGCCGAAGGCGTTTTCTATGGTTCGGCGAAGCAGCGACAGTTCAACTACCACCACCCCGCCGGCTGCGTAACGGCAAAGCAAAAGCTCAAGCGAACCGATAGGTGTCGATAGAACCGCTTCGGCTGTATGTTAATTGGAGGATATCAAGGAGGATTCCTGTATGCCTTCGATTACACTCGATTCAATCTCCAAGGCCTTTCATACCGTAGAGCCGCTTTCGAATGTATCGCTTGAAATCAAGGAAGGTGAGTTCATGGTGTTGCTCGGTCCGTCCGGGTGCGGCAAGACAACGCTTCTGCGGTGCATCGCCGGTCTGGAATCTCCAGATTCCGGGCGAATTGAAATTGGCCGAAGGACTGTGTTCTCGCGCACGGACGGGATCGAACTCTCTCCGCGCGAACGACAGATCGGAATGGTCTTTCAGAACTACGCGCTCTATCCGCATATGAGCGTCTACGAAAATGTCGCGTTCGGGTTGCGGATGCGTAAAGCCGGGAAAAACGAGATCAAGCGAAGGGTTGAACAGGCCCTAAGATTGGTGGATCTCGTAGGGTTCGAAAAGCGCAGCCCCAAACAACTCAGCGGCGGTCAGCGGCAACGAGTGGCAGTTGCGCGAACGCTCGCTACCGAACCCCGCGAGCTTCTATTCGATGAACCGCTGTCCAACCTCGATCCGAAGCTGCGCGTAAGCCTTCGGGCCGAGCTCCGTGCGCTGCACAAGAAGATTCATGCTACGTCTCTGTACGTGACCCACGATCAGACCGAGGCGATGATCCTCGGCGACCGTATAGCCGTCCTACAGGACGGCGTGATAACCCAGGTCGACACCCCGCGGAACGTCTACGATCACCCCGCGACCGTCCAGGTAGCCGAGTTCACGGGAAACCCGAAGACTAATATCGTCGCCGGTGAGATACATCGCAGCGAGAACTCTCCAATACTGATACCGGAATCGGATCCCTACTGTTTCCTTCCTCTACCGAAGGAAACGGCAGACTTCGCCGGAATCAGGGTGTACGTTCACTTCCGCCCCGAGGATGTCGATGTTGCGCTCGATCCCGCTGAAGATGTCGGGCGACTGCCCGTCATTACCGTTATGCCCGACGGCTCTCACTATTACGCACACCTGAGGCTCGGAGATAGCGCCGAACAGATTCTCGCGAAGGCCAGCGCTTCTCATGCGTTTCCCCTGCGTCGAGGAAGCCACGTCGGACTGCGCGTGCAGCGCGGCAATATTTTTGACCACACCACCGGGCACCTGTTACTCTCATTCGGGTATAACAGCGCGCGCGAGCCGGCCTTCCATGAGTAGAGCGTCGGGCGAGCCAATTCTTTCAGGAGGCGATCACATGTATACACCTCACGTCGCCGCAAGCGACCGGTACGACACAATGACCTACAGGCGAAGCGGTGCAAGCGGTCTTAAGCTGCCGCTCATTTCGCTCGGACTGTGGAACAATTTCGGCCACGACGCGACCTCGGAGTCTATTCGGGCAATGCTTCTTCGTTCCTTTGATCTCGGCATAACCCATTTCGACCTTGCCAATAATTACGGCCCGCCCGCCGGAAGCGCCGAGGAAAATTTCGGCAGAGTTCTCCATCGCGATCTTTATCCCTACCGTGACGAACTCGTGATATCCACGAAAGCCGGCTACGACATGTGGCCGGGACCGTACGGAGAGTGGGGGTCGCGCAAGTACCTTCTTGCGAGCCTGGACCAGAGTCTTCACCGCATGGGACTCGAATATGTCGATATTTTCTACTCCCACCGATTCGATCCCGATACTCCCCTCGAGGAAACCATGTCGGCTCTCGCCCATGCGGTTCACCAGGGTAAAGCGCTTTATGTCGGCATAAGCTCTTACTCGACGCGGAAGACGGTCGAGGCGGCGAGGCTGCTGCGCGAAATGGGCGTCCGACCGCTGATTCATCAGCCGAGTTATTCGATGCTGAATCGGTGGATCGAGGAGACTCTTCTCGATGAACTCGATAAACAGGGGATGGGATGTATTGCGTTTTCACCGCTTGCCCAGGGTTTGCTCAGTACAAAGTACCTCAATTCAGTTCCCGAAGACTCGCGGGTACACAAGGCGCCGCATAATATGGACACGAGTTTTCTCACCGAAGCGAGATTAACCAAGGTCAAAGCACTCGCGAAGATCGCCGCGGACCGGGGACAGAGCCTTCCTCAGATGGCGTTATCGTGGACGTTGCGTGACCCGCGCGTGACGAGCGCATTGATCGGTGCAAGCCGGGTTTCACAAATCGAGGAAAACATTCGCGCGCTTGATCGGATAGATTTTACCGATGAGGAGCTTCGCCGCATCGACGAGTACGCAACCGAAAGCGGTGTAAATAAGTGGGCCGCTTCCAGCGAGGCAGGCTGAGCGTTCGTTCCTCGTGCAGTTTCATTGGGCTTATACCGGGCACGGCCGATACCGGGTAGCGGTAACCGTAAAAGGCGCAGATAGCGATCGGTTACCGCCTAACGCGTTGTGTTCCGCTCGAGCCTACCACTCGGGGAACGCTCGCGTATCTGCCGACCCGGATTACCGCCGAACAGCGATTCGAGGCGCTTCCACGGGTAGGGACCCAGATTAATATCGCTTGACTTAAGAACTACCGGATCGTCTTGACGATCCACAAAAAGCACCGTATCGCATGTTGTAGCCTCAAGCCGGACCCTCTCGCTCAAATCGGAAAGCATAGGAATAGGACTCGGGGTCAGATCGACGGAGACGAACCGTCGATGGAAATCACTACTGTCTACTATGAGAACTCGACGCATGCGACCTCACACCGTCTCAATCAGGGGTAGGAAGACCATCCGGAAGGTTGTTGCACGTTGCAACGAAACGTCCGGAATCAGCTCGAAGTTCATCCACGACCGACGCCCGCAACGATACGAACGCCGGGCTGTTGTTCTACCCGCATTGGATCAGCTGGGCATTGGATCAGGTGGAGCCGGGGCTTAGCCCTCGGCTACCTGGCCCTGCTCACGCTCCTGGTCGGTTGCCTCGCGAACCTCGCGAATATCAACCGAAAAGGTAAGCTTTTTGCCTGCAAGCGGATGATTGGCGTCAACGGTAACTTCCTCGTCCCCCGCTTCCTGAACCGTCAGGATCTGCGTCTGACCGTCAACCTGAGCCTGGAACTGCATTCCAGGTTCGACCGAATCTACCCCCTGAAACCGATCCCGCGGAAGGTTTACAACACGCTCTTCGTCGCGCTGGCCGTAGGCTTCCTCCGGGTCGACAACGGCATCCACGTGGGAGCCGGGTTCATGACCTTCTAATGCGTTTTCCAGCCCAGGAATAATTGTTCCTGCACCATGTACGTAGCTCAACGGACCACGTCCTTCCGAGCTGTCGAGGACCGTCCCCTCTTCGTCGGTGAGGTGGTAGTCCATAGTTACTACGGTATCTTTAGTCACTGTCATACTGTCAGACTAACACGGTTTAGACCGTACGAAGCAACCCTTCATCCTCTCGGACCCGATAATGCTCAAAGGACCGTTGAACCGTCCGCGACTCAGTAGATCTCGCCCGAATACAGAAGCAGGAAGGCGCTGTGCCGCGGCGGCTCCGAAATAGTCATTGCCGATCGCATTGCCGCGACGCGTATCGAGGAGCGAAAACTACGGCATTCGCGCACCCATTTCGACCATAGTCGAGCGAGTAGCCGGCGGATAATCGCGGTGACATCTACCTGAAACAGGTATATAAAACCAGATTATCGACAAGCAATTACGCAAGACTTCCTTCGACAGGCAGAGTAATCCTACCCTCGCTCGGACACTTCGTGGTACGTTCCGAGTCCGACGCACCGAGGGGTAAAACCGGAGGAGTTGCCCATACTGTACCAGGAGAAGCGAGACAATATGCTTATGTTACTCGACCAAATTAAGAAGATATCGCCGGGTATATTCCTTGCGGGCTTGCTCGCAGTGGTCGCCGAGTACCTCGCGGAGCTGAGCGGAACCACGATACTCGGATTCGATCAGAGCCCCGTGTCATCGGTAATGGTCGCATTGATTCTCGGTGGAGTTGTGGCGAATACCGTAGGCACACCTGCACGGTGTCAGGCCGGTGCGGACTACTCGGTCAGGCGGATATTGAAGTTCGGTATTATTCTGCTCGGATTCCGGTTGAGCCTATACGAGGCGGCCGAGGCCGGACTACGGGCGATTCCCGTCGTGCTCGCCTCGATTCTAACGGCGGTTATCCTTGTATTTGCCGTGTCAAAGCTGCTTGGAATCGACGGGAAGCTCGGCACCCTAATTGGTGTCGGAACCGCAATCTGCGGAGTAACAGCGATTGTCGCAACGGCGCCGACTATTAACGCGCAGGAGGAGGAAACTGGGTACGCGGTCGCCACCATTACGTTTTTTGGCCTCGTAGCGACCCTCGCGTATCCGTTCGTCGGCCATTTCCTTTTCGCAGGCGTCGAGCAGTCGGTCGGTTTGTGGCTCGGTACCGCGGTTCAGGACACCTCGCAGGTCACTGGAGCGGCGCTCGTATACGGTGAAACCTACGAATCGGAGCTCGCGTTGGACATCGCGGTGGTAACAAAGCTTCTGCGAAACACGCTTATGATTGTCGTGATTCCCTTAGCCGGGGTGAGAATGAGTTCGCGCGATGGGCATTCGGGGGAAGCCTCGTCGAAGTTTAAGCAAGCCGCAGCGGTATTTCCCGGCTTCGTGGCCTGGTTTCTCGGATTTTCGTTTCTGCGAAGCCTCGGAGATGCAATGCTCTCGCGATCGCGAGCGGCGCTTTTTTTATTGGACGCGCAGGCGTGGGTATTACTCGGCGACGCGCTGTCTCTTGTCGCGGTCGCGTGTCTGTTGATCGCACTCGCCGCTGTGGGGTTAAGGACGGATATTCGAAGACTCATGCGGCTCGGTTTTAAGCCGTTCCTCGTCGGCCTTGTGGCCGCGTTCGCTGTCGGCGGAGCAAGTGCACTTACTATCCTTTTCCTTATGTAACCTTTACCGTAGCCACGCCAACACGCTATAGTACGCGAGGCACCATGGATTTATCTGAAATCAATCTGTCGAACGTTCCGGGCCCCGACACGATAATAAGCTATAGAGCGAAGCGATACACGGGCGGTGAGGGGGCTTCGCTCGATGGGTTTGCCGAACGCGACCGTGAGTTACTACACGAACTTTATAGACTCCTGAGTGCGCTTCACGCCGAGACACAAACAATCCTCGACTCGTGGGAAGATTCAGGAAGTATCCGTGCCCTTGACCCGAGTCTTATCTCTCAATGGCTCGAGTTTCTCGCGTCGTTTTCCTCTGAGTTCGGTTCCCAAAGGCGACCGGACAGTGTTCCTCGAGCGATCTATCACGACCTGCGGGGCGGAGCGCTTACGCTCGCGCATTTTCGTGTACAGGACATGTCTGCGGATACCGCTCCCTCTCCCGAAAACATGTACAGCCTTTTTTATGCCGTACGGGACCACCTCAAAATAATGCGAAACTGCGTTCGCGATATCGACCCTGAACGCCGTGAGCACGACCGCCGCAGCAACAGTCACTCAATGGAACTTCTACGACAGAAATGGAGCGGATATCGCAGTGGGCGACTCCGAATTGATTTTGAATCCGACTACGATGGGCCGATTTCAAGTAGCTGTCTCGAGTTTTCTTCGCTGGATCGAGTGCTATACAACATGATTAACAACGCCTCGAATCACGCCGCTGATGGTCGAGTTCGCGTAATCGCGAAACAGCTACGAAGCCGCGGAAACGAAGACATCAGATTCGCAACTGCCAATTCCGTTTCCGAGAAGGAGGCTGTGACACTCTCCCGCCATTGTAACGGTAACTTCGGGGATCTTTTTCTTTCGGACTTCACCATCGGAGGCACAGGGATCGGGCTTCAGATTGTCCGAGAAATAGTCGCGAACGCCTACGGAGTGGCCGATCAGCGTACGGTCGTGGAGAAGGGCTACGTGGGCGCTGAACTGCAGGGGCGTGTATTCATCTGTTGGTGCCATTGGCCTATTATGGGATAAGCTGTACGGCGCAGCGGCGGTAACAGGCATATCTCGCCTCTGTGCCGACCGGAGTTTGGAGGACGTACGATTGAAAGAACAGCCTCCGCTGCTTAATCAGCAGCATATTGATATGATTTCCGATCTGGTCACCGAGGACGGGAGAAACCTTGCATGGGAACTACTCGAGCACGTATCCGGCGACGGAGTCGATTCGTTCGAATCGCTTTCCACAGCTATCGAACAAGGCAATATTGACAGTGCTCGTGGGTTGGCTCACCGGCTTAAGGGAATGACTTCCAACCTCGGGATGACACGCCTTCACTATCGATTTCGTGACACCGAGGATCGCGCGAAAAACGGGACGAACCCACCGCTAACGCGTGCGGAAATAGAGGAGCTCAGGTCGCTGCTGCACGAAAGCATCGAAGCCTTTCGCGCCTACGCCAAGTCTTTGGAAGATACCCCGTGAGCGCCTGACGGAATGGGTGCGCGTTCTGCCGTTATAAATGCGGTCAGCGGCGCGACCGGAACGCGGGGCGGCTTCCTCACCGGCCCACGCGCGGGGGCCACTGTCAGTGAACAGGAGCGAGTGGATGCGAAGTATCCTCACCGGCCCACGCGCGGGGGCCACAGACTTGCACGGTCAGTATAGCGCGTATCGCAATCCCAACCGCCATTGGTCGTTGTAGCCCTCGCGTGTGACTACCGATTCGTCAGAGTGCACCGAGAGCAATTGACCACGATACGAAAGCGATAAGAGTATATCCTCGCTAATCGAAAGGCCACCGCCGAGCTCCCAAGAAAGCGCGCTCTCGCTGCGTTTGTGCTGATCGTCGCGCTCCGCTGCGGGCGAATGCTGTATAGTACCCGAGCTGAATCGACTCTGTAGCCGTAACCAGTTGACCGGCCATGCGTACGCTTCGAGTTCCATGTCCGCGAGGTGAACGAGTGAAAACGGCGCTATGTAGGATGGAGTCCGATACTTCAAGGTGAGCCCTGCGCGCGGGGTATGCTGCCTGCCGCCGGTAAATTGAGCAGTGGCCCCTACGTAATACCGCCGATACACCGTTCCCGAACCGAGAGAAGCTCCGGTATCTATCCCACCGGATGCGCTGAGCCACCGCGCATAGTCCCACCCTGCCACCCCTCCGAGGCGCAACCCATCGCCGTAGGCTAGTCCGAGTGTACTCGACAGCCGACGATTGTACGTTCCTATGCTCGTGTGATCGGATTTCAACGTGAAATCACCGTAGAGCCACCAACTGTCGTGCAAGCTCTCGGCTACTATCGCGTGCCTGCCGTCTCCGGCGAAGCCGACGCCCGTATCATAAACGCGCGAGATACCCACCGGAATGTCGGTCTCGATTCGCACCCGCCCTGTAGGCTCGGAACGCTCACGAAAAAGACTAAAGAATCCATCCCCCAAGGCTGTAGACGTCGTCCCGGGCGAGCTCGGCCAGTCGGTGCCCGACGCCGAAATCCGCCCGGACTCGTGGTCTGAAATAAACTCCAGAGCGTCTATAGACAAGTCTTGGGGAGGTAGCTCGTGCCCGCCGTCATACTCGCTGTAGAAGGTATCTACGTTGCCTTCCTCGAGCAGGCTGTGCGCATATTGAATGCCTTCATATCGGTTTTGTGTGTCCGAATCCCCGATGAGAAATGCAGCACGAAAGCCCTCGTCGGCGAGAACGTCGACTGCTTGATCGGGCACCGGATGGCTCGACCTGCTGCCCGCAACCAATGCGCCGGAAAAATCTTCCGGATTTCGTACAGAAAGCGCCCACGACATATCGCCACCGAGCGAATAGCCGGCAAGATATATACGGCCGGTATCAATCGAATAGGTTTCGGCTGCCTCGGAGATATCCTTGTATAATCGCTCCTCGAACCATTCGACGAAGGAGAGAAAGTCCGGGAGGTAATCGGAGCTGACGAAACTCCCCTCGGGCAACAAAAGTACTACATCCTCCTGCTCGCCGGGTTCTATTCCAAACGCCCGCGCCTGCTCTTCCGCGGTACCGCCGGTATACGGCAGCAGAACAAGCAACGGGTGTTCACCGTCTTCTTCGTAATTTTCCGGCAGTACGATTTCCCCGGGATTATCGAAATGTGGAGACCTCGTCTGCGCGTACAACGGAGAAGCGGTTACAAGAGCGACCAACGATAGGACCACCCAAAGCGCTGCAATAATACACGGTGAGGCGGCTGCCTTCCGTTTCTCGTCGCTTCCTGGTCCGAACACCGTCACCGGGATTTCCTCTCCATTGCGTCCCAGTCGGCGTCGCTGAGGCGGTCGAGCAGGCTGAACTCGCCACTGTTAAAAGCTTTTTCACCACCGTCTATGGTATATACGCTACCTGTCACGTACGATGCTGCGTCGCTGACAAGGTACGCAGCCAGATCGGCGAGCTCACCATGTCGACCAGTGCGTCCGAGCGGAATTCGCGCGATAAGCTCCTGTTCGATCTCCGCATTAGGAATAAGCCGCGACCAGGCTCCCTCGGTCGGGAACGGGCCCGGAGCGACTGCGTTTACCCGGATCGCATACTTTCCCCACTCCGCCGCCAGCGACCGGGTTAGTGAGATCACACCCGCTTTCGCGGTTGCCGAAGGCACAACGTACGGAGATCCACTGTCGGCGTACGTGGTGCCGATATTGAGGATCGCGCCCTTTCGCTGCGAGGCGATCCAGCGTTTTCCGGCTTCGAGGGAACAATACGCTGTACCGTGCAGAACTATTGCAAGAATAACGTCGAACGCCTTTGCCGAAAGCCTCTCGGTCGGAGCGACGAAGTTACCGGCCGCGTTATTGACCAACACGTCTATAGCACCGAGCTCCGCATCGATCTGTTCAAAAAGTCGCTCGACAGAACGCGAATCCCGGACATCGACCGTAAACGCGTGGACGCGAGCTCCAGCGCCAGGCCCCATCGTATCGATAATCCCCTTCTTTGCCGTTTCCAGCCTTTCG
>JBKGYS010000087.1:0-11330 GCA_046545955.1 Spirochaetales bacterium
CCCATCGACCGATTTGCGATCCATTCACATCGAGCAGCGCAATTTCATGGCCGCCGAACGACACAACGAGCATGGACCCATCCGACCTCGAATGCACAGCCGTTGGTCGTCTGAATACCGTTCGTTCACCGCGAAGACCCTCGAACTCGCGCGCGTGGATATACGGCTCGGTCGCGACCGCGTCCGGACCTACCGATCGACGTCTTGATATGTGCTCGAGCATTTCTTCGAGGTACACCGATCCTTCTCCACGCTCTACGAGCCCATTCCATTCGTCGGCGGCCGCCTGTTCGAGCCCGGACCGAAAATACGCGCGTCCGAGCCATTCCCGCACCAGGTCGTTCTCCGAATCGAGCGAAAGCGCCGAGTTGAACGAGCTGATTGCGTCCTGAAAATATCCACGGTGATACGCTCGCACACCCCATCCAAACTCCTCGTCGGCTTCGAGACTATCAAAATCGATGTTTTGTGCTGACGCCGGCGAAACACACAACGACGCGAACAGGCAGACGGTACACAAGCGATGCGTAAAACGGAATCGCATATCAGACCGCCTCCTTGCCTTGTACCTTCTCGATATGCCGACGAATCTCATCGTCCTCCGGCCGCAGCTCCAATGCGCGCTTTAGCAGTTTCCGGGCGTGGTCCGGATGCCCAGCCTTGTACGCCGCCCACCCGAGACTGTCGAGGTAGGTTGCGCTCTCAGGGTTATGTTTGACCGCCTCCTTGCAGTACTTAATCGCGAGGTCGGGCTTAGCGCCGCGGTCGGCGAGCACGTAGCCGAGATTGTTGAGCGCCGTAGGATTGTCGGGGTCGAGTTGAAGCGCCTTTTGTAGATTCGTGACGGCCGAAGGAACGTTGTTCTGATGGAACTGGTTGTATGCGAGTGCTGAATAGACCTTCGGAGATTCGTAACCGTCTTCGAGAAGGCGGGCAAACTCAAACTCGGCGAGTCGGTAGCGCCCTGTGACCGCATAGATATATCCGAGAATCATCCGACTCTGGTAGGCTTTTGCGAAGGAAACATCGGCGGTGACCACCTGTTCGAGATAGAGCAAAGCCTCGTCGTACTGTTCGAGTTGGGTATAACATAATCCGAGATAATAGGAGAATTCCGTATAGTCTTCGGAATCCACGTCCGAATCGAGCAAATGGTCGAGGGCGTCCTGATACTTACCTTGCTCGTATAAACGGATCGCTTGTTCCATAGTTTACTCCGCGGAATTCACTCAAGAAATCTTGCTTGCCGATACTTCTCGGCACCAGGGTACTCACATGGATGGATACTTACCGGCGAAACGGCTATCGCGCCCGACTGGACCACACCCCAATCGGTCCCCTCGACAATCGCCGAATCGTCGAGCGACCCGTCGAGGAAGTAATACACATCGCCGCCGGGTGCGGTGTACGCGTGCAGATTGTCATCGTAGATTCGTTGACACAACCGACCGATATCAATCGGCAGTGTTGAAGCCATAGTATTCGGCGCGTTTACATTGACGAAGTGATCGGCATCCCAGAGATCCATTAATTCCGGCAAATGATGTGTCACGAGGTTGGTCAGCGGTCGGAAGTTTAAGGTGCCATTTGTCTCCGTCAAACTCAACGCGATTCCGGGAACGCCCATAAACGCAGCCTGACGGGCGGCAGCGGCGGTCCCGGAATACACGACGTCGGTTCCGAGGTTCGCTCCAAGATTGATACCGGAAAGTACGACATCGGGTTTTGTATCGAGCGCTCCGAGAACGCCAAGGATAACACAGTCGGCAGGCGAACCGCTGATCACCCGAGCGCGATCTCCGACTCGCCTGCAACGAATCGCCTCGTGCATAGTCAGGTAGTGAGATGTCCCACTGCGTTGACCGTCCGGTGCGATTATCTCGACGGCGTGATCTGGCGATAGCGCGTCTACGAGTGCCTGCAATCCGGGACTATCGATACCGTCGTCGTTTGTGATCAGGATGTTCATGTTCCCCTACCCAGTAGCGAACACTCTACCCTTAATCGCCGATTTCGTGAACCTGTGCCGACTCACCCGTTTCCACCTCGATCCATCCCGCATTGAACCCGAAAATCGAGTCGTATTCGGCCAGCTGCGCTTCCAGTCCGTCGAATGCATCGGGCCGGCACAACGTCGCCAAGTATCCCCCGAGCCCCGGTCCTGTAAGCCTGCTGCCGTACACTCCGGCACTGTCCTGTGTTCGTCGGGCGAGCCAATCGAGTTCCGGACAACTAAGTTCGAGCAGATCGCCAATGTCCGCGTGAGAACGACTCAATAAACGGCCGACTTGTTCAGGCTCACCTTTCACCACCGCTTCCTTGGCAAGTTCAACGCGTTCGAGTTCCCGCATTACATGCAGGCAGGTCCGACGCTCGCGAGCCGACAACCCCTCCAGGTGGTCGTTAAGCTCATCACGAACGTGTCGGGCGTTGTTTCCTGCGGCAGGGCCGTTGTTTCTGCTCTTCTCGTTTTCCGCCGGCGGCGGTGAGACGGCCCGGTCGGGCTCGAAATCCGCGCAGCCAAGCAATACATGCTCGCGGGCGTCGTAGTCTTCTTCATCGTCGGCTTGGGGAGGGACCTGCGAGTCGATAAGTATGAGCCGCGTGTCACCGGGAATAGGTCCCACCGGTTCGACGCGTCTGCTGCCATGCCGGTAAATCACAATTGTCCCCGGCGAGCACAATGAGCTTATCGCTGCATCCGCCTCGCTCGGGCGCATTCCGGCGTACTCCTTCTCTGCGTGATACGCCGCGTGTATCGGGTCGATTCCCCCTCTCGGAAGGTCAAGCAGCCTCTCGAGCGCAAGACTCAAGGCGACACACACGGCAGTGCTCGAGGCAAGTCCACGACTTATCGGCACATTACCCGCGATCGTAACGTCGAGGCCTTTCATTCTGTGGCCGCGCTCGAGGACGTGGGCAATAACCCCTTTGGGAACATTCGCCCACCGGTCCTCGCGTCGAGGCTTAATGCTGGTAACGCCGGTACGGCGGCGCTCGCCGATGTCCGGTGCATAGAACCGGAGACTCAGATCCCGCCGGGGACTCACTGCGACCGACACGCCTCTTTGAAGCGCAATTGATAGGGTTGGCACTCCAGCTCGTTCCACGTGCTCGCCTAGGAGATGCACGACACCTGGTGCAAACCCCACCACCGTGGGGCGTGTTTTGTATTCAGCGCTATGCAACGACTGGATATCCGTTTCTGCCATCCACTACCTCACTTCCGATCCCCGTTCCGAAAACTCTCGTTTCCGAATGTCTTATCACTTGTATCTCTCAACTCGAGGTCTTATACCCCATTATATTGAAATCACTATATTAGTAGTCTGCACCTGCTGGAGCAAGAACAATCTTTCGCTCTTGTTACAAGGCTGTCACGCGACCCGTCCCCCGTCCCCCAGGCCGGCGCATTGCACAGTGTTGATGGGGAGTATATCATCCTTCCCGCGATGAAAGCACCCCTGCTCGCGCTACTCTCAGCCGCCGCCTTCGCCTCGGCTATTCCGAACGAGTTTTTGGCATTCGGCAGTCCTACGTTAGGTCTGATAGCTCTTGTTCCGCTTTACTCGGCATTCCGAATTGCTCCCGACATGACCACCGCGATACGGGCCGGCGCGGTGTTCGGTGCGGTGTCCACTATGCTTTCAAATTACTGGCTTGCAAACTTCGGCGAATTTTCGGCCTGGACGCTCGGCGGTCCTACGGTTGGATATCTGGCCTACAATATGCTTCTCGCAACCGTCTTGTACACCCTTATGCGCCTTCCCTCGCACGTGCGTCCATTGTCCTTCGCGCTTGCGTGGACGGGATACGAGTTCCTCAAAAGCGTGGGATATCTCGGATACCCGTGGGGCCTCGCGGCGTATTCTTTCGGTGACGTTGTGCCGGCAATGCAGATAGCCGACATTACCGGCGTCTACGGGCTGACCTTCATTGTTGTGTACATAAATGCTGCCATCGCCGAAGTCGTCCTGCTCCCGCAAATTGCGAGCGCCGGCTCGCGCCGCCGGCGGTTCTCCTCGACGCCGTTACGCCATTTAGCGCTCGCGGCGGCACTGCTCCTTCTAAACTTCGGATACGGCTGGAACCGGCTTTCCAAACCGCCCGTGCCCGACGACATCATGAGGGTAGCCTTGATCCAGCAGAATACCGACTCCTGGCAGCGCGGCAATCTCTCGAATACACTCACCACGCTTCAGCGTCTATCCACCGAAGCGCTGGAAACGAGGGAACATGACCTGCTCGTCTGGAGCGAAAGCTCGATATCCGTTCCCTATCAACAGTACCGTACCGGATATCTCGACCGAACTCCGTCGAGCCAGCCGCTGACCGAGTTTATAGCGCAAATCGACACCCCGCTTATGACCGGAAGCCCTTACCAGCCCTCCGATGGCACGGGTTCCGCGTGGAATGCGGCGCTTCTTCTCGAACCGGGTAGCGGAGACATAATCGAGCGCTACGGGAAACGGCAACTCGTCCCGTTCGCCGAGCACATTCCTCTATCGCAGACGCGCGCTGTGCGACGCTTCTTTCGCGACGTCGTGGGCTTGCAGGCGGTATGGTCGCCGGGCGACGCGAGCGTGCTCTTCGAGCTTCCCACAAGGAACGGAACGGTAGCCGGCGCGGCGCCGATTTGTTTCGAAGACGCATTTGCTCCGATCATTCGAGAGTTCACCCGGGACGGTGCAGATGTCATGGTAAATCTCACGAATAACGCGTGGTCGAGAACTGATTCGGCGCAGTACCAGCACTTTGTCGCCGCGCGCTTCCGGTCGATTGAGTCAAGGAGAACGCTCATACGCTCCACCAACGCTGGTCTCACCACGGTCGTCGATATAGACGGCACAATGGTCGATCAGCTACCCATGTTCGAGGCTGCGTTCCTCAGTGTCGACGCGCCGATATACACGTCCGGAGGCCTTACGGTATACCACATTGTCGGGGATCTATTCGCCTATTTCGCGCTGGCGAGTACAGCAGGCTCGATCGCAACCGTAGGCTTGGGTCTGCGACACCGAAAAAAGACGTAAATCGCACCTCTTCGAGCGGCGCCCATGCGGACAATGGAAGGTCCACTGCCGCGGCTATACCCACCGCAAATCCTCGCTGTACGTTCGCACTCGGGTTACCGGATACGAGGTACGTTCGCAATCGGTTAACCGAATACGAGGTACGTTCGCAATCGCGTAACCAAATACGAGGCGTTCGCCGCTGTCACGCGACAAGCACGTGTTCTGCTCTAATTCTTGATATTGTAGCGTTTCTTAAACCGCTCGACACGACCGGTCGTATCCACGAGCTGCTGCTTGCCTGTGTAGAACGGGTGCGACGCGCTGGAGATTTCGACGGTGAACAATGGATATTCGTTTCCGTCTTCGTACGTAACGGTCTCACTCGTTTCTACGGTGGACCGTGTAAGGAACATACTTCCTGTCGAGCTGTCTTTGAACACGACCGGGCGATATTCCGGATGGATTCCCTGTTTCAATTCTCTAACTCCTTTACTCAGCCACACTTGAGGTGTTCATGGACCTCAGGAAGGCCTCATTGTTCTTAGTCTTACGCATCCTGTCAATAAGCAGTTCGATGATCTCGGCGTCCTCCATGGGGTTGATCACCTTACGGAGCACCCACATTTTATTGAGCTCTTCCTCGGTGAGGAGAAGATCCTCCTTGCGGGTGCCCGACCGTTTAATATTTATCGCCGGGAAGAGGCGTCGATCCGCGAGCTTCCGATCAAGGATAATTTCCATATTTCCGGTACCCTTGAACTCCTCGAAAATAACCTCGTCCATTCGACTTCCGGTCTCGATCAGCGCCGTAGCCACAACGGTGAGGCTGCCACCATCTTCGATATTGCGCGCTGCCCCGAAAAACCTCTTCGGTTTATGCAGCGCGTTGGAGTCGACACCACCGGAGAGAATTTTGCCGCTGGTCGGCACTGTCTGGTTGTACGCCCGGGCGAGTCTCGTGATCGAGTCGAGCAGTATTACGACGTCTTTCTTGTGCTCGACGAGCCGGCGGGCTTTTTCCAGTACCATCTCGGTTACTTGAACGTGACGCGTAGCTTGTTCGTCGAACGTGGAGGCAACAACCTCGGCCTTCACGTTGCGCTGCATATCGGTAACCTCTTCAGGCCGCTCGTCGATAAGCAACACGATCATATACGCCTCCGGGTGATTCTCCGTGATGGCGTTTGCAATCTTCTGCAGGAGAACGGTCTTACCCGTTCGAGGCGGGCTGACGATGAGCCCTCGCTGGCCCTTTCCGATGGGGCAGAAGAGGTTAATCATACGCGTAGCCGGATCACCACTGGCCATTTCCATGTTGAGTCGAGTTTCCGGATACAGCGGAGTGAGATTATCGAACGGGATACGCGACTGCGCAACGCTCGGGTTGTCAAAATTAACCGTCTCGACCCGAAGCATCGCGAAAAAGCGCTCACCGTCCTTAGGTGGCCGGATCTGTCCGTAGACCGTGTCACCGGTTTTCAGATTAAACAGTCGGATCTGCGACGGCGAGATATAAATGTCGTCCGGGCCGGAAAGATACGAGTTCTGCGGACTTCGAAGGAACCCGTAGCCGTCAGGAAGTATCTCGAGCGACCCATAGGCGTAGACGCTGCCGTTGCGTTCGGTATGCGCTTTGAGTATGGCAAACACAACCTCCTGCTTCTTCATGGAAACGAGCGTGTCGTGCGCAATTCCGAACTGCGTGCCGAACGTTCGCAGGTCACGAAGGTTCATCCAGATAAGTTCGTTGATGGACAACGCTTTTCCGTCGAACTCGCTCGGGCTATCGGTGCGGTAATCACCAGTGTTCGGGTTCATCGGACGGTTGGGATCGTTGCCTCCGTTCGAGTTTCCGTTGTTATTCGAAGAGCCTTTCCCCCGTTTCCGCGACGAGCGGCCACGATTTCCGCCGGAACGACGAGAGTCGTCGTTGCTGCCGTTACCGCCGGATGAAGAACCGCCACCGTTTGATTTAGCCGATTTCTCGGGCGCTTTGCCGCGAGAGTAGTCGGAATCGTCGGAGCTCGATTGCGAGTCCGAATCGTTCGCGGAGACTTCCGGCCCGTCGCCGGTTGAGGCCTCCGGCTGCCCGTCCTCACGACTCTTGTCAACCTTTACCCGCTTCTTTCGAACGGTTGGCTTTCCTTTCGACGTTCCCTGCTCTTCAGAAACCTGAGAATCCTGAGCATTATGATTGTCGGACTCCGCAAGCGAGCCGGACTCATCCTGCATGTCGAGTTCCTGCTGGGAGGATGATCCGGAACTGCCGGACCCGCCGCCATCCTGCGCACTGCTCAATATTCGAATGAATATCATTCAACACTCCACGTGTTCTGGAATTGTGATTTGGCTGATCTGCTTTAACTGTCTGCTTTTGATGTTCTGTATCGCGATTTGCTTGAATTGGGTCGAGGCCAAAACTGCGCGAACCGTTAATTCGCACAACCCGCTTGCGCGCTCCGATTGTCCCTGTTTGCTCGTGATCTATAGCTACATTCGGGACTGCGAACCGTCACGATTGACTGCCGGACTCTGCATGGCCGTCAAGGCGGTTCGGGGCACTACATCTATTAAACACAAGAATACCCGCTCGCTATTGCTCTGTCAACTCCGTCGTGACTCGCAATACCGCCGCGTGGCACGCGCCGACGGCAAGAAGGCGAACCTTACTGCGGTCGCCCCGGAAGTGCCGTTCGTTCGCTAGTTGCCTTCGACCCTGGGTCCCGGCGGCTACCCATACTGTCCCGACCGGCTTCGCTTCTGTTCCCCCGCCCGGCCCGGCGATTCCTGAAACGGCTACCGCGGTATTCGCCGAGGACCGGTCGAGGGAAGCCTCGACAAGGCTACAGACCGTTTCCCGGCTAACCGCGCCGGTTGACTCGATGATCTCGGGGGGAACACCGATTCGGATCTTTGCTTCATTCGAATAGACGATGAATCCACCCCATAGAACCGAGGAGCTTCCCGGAACCTCGGTGAGGGTTGCGGTGACAAGCCCCGCAGTACAGCTTTCGGCTGCCACAAGAAAAACGCCGGCGCTTTTCATTCGTCGAACCACCGCTTCAAGGTAGGTCTCTATCGAGGAAAACACCGCAACCGGCTGCACATCCGCGTTATCCGAGAACCGCGAAAGCCGTGCTATCGCGGACTCGAGCTCGCGGTGGGACCCGCGAATCTCGGTCCCCATTGAAAACGACCTGAGACCGACTGTCGCACACTCGGGCTCGAGTGCACCGCGAACGTCGTCGACGTCCATACCGGGAATACACGCTACGGTATGGGCGTTTTCGCCGGCTGTTTCAACGGCACCTTCGAACCCGAAGACGGAGTCGGTCAGCTGCATTACCCGTCGGCCCTGAAAACGCCTTGAACGCTCTTTCGCAGCTGATTGGCCGGAACCGCGAAGATGTCCACGGCATTTACGTTCTTTATCATCTCGCACTTCCCTTCGAAAACGACACCTTCACCGATGTATACCTTTGAAGTCCGTACATTTCCGTAAATTTTCGCAGCGGGAAGCATCTCGACTCGCTCGGTTGCGTGCGCATTTCCTCTCAGTGTACCCCCGATGATAACCGATCGCGCCCGCACATCGGCTCGCACGACGGCGTTTTCATCGATATAGAGCAGGCCTTCCGACTCTATCTCGCCCTCGAATGTTCCGCTTACACGAAGTGAATCCCTGAACCGAAGCTTACCCTTGAGGTACGTTCCCGCTCCGATTCGAGTGGCCGTTTTAGCCCCTTTTACCGCCTGTTGTCTTGCCATACTCCGCCTGTACCTGTTTTGTTCGCCATTGGCCGGGAATTCGTTATGTCACCGGCGATGGTTGTGCTATTTGCTCTGCATCTCGAACACCCCGTCCCAATCCTCCGAAGGAGGCGATGCGAGGTAGTGTTCACACCGCTCGACGTACACTTTCGACGGCCCATCGTGGGGGTCACACGCGAGTGCCTCGCGAAAATGCTCGAGCGCATCGCGAAACTGCATGCGCTTGTAGCATTTTCTCCCTTCGGCGAAGTGCTCGCACGCGAGACGCTTTTCCCGAGTCAACATTCAGAGTTTCCCGCTACCAGTTTCGAAGCGCTCGCGATACTTGCGATCGAGCAGATCCACGGTAACTTCTTCGGCTTTGATTTCGTTTCCCTGACGCTTTAGATCGTCGATTTCACCCTTGAGCGCGTCGAGCGCCGTAATGGCAATATTCGCCTCTTCTTTCACGTCCGCGAGGAACTGGGACAGCTCCTCGCGATTGTCCGAGGAAACCGTATCGGCACGCTCGCGCAGTGACTCCATCGGACCGCGAAGCTTCTCGGTGAAGTACAGCAGTGACTGGTTAAGGGACTGCTCGACGGCAAGCCGCCGCTCGCGCCGGACTACCTGCTCCGCCATTTCACGGTGACGAAGCACCGCCTTTATTCGGGCAAGCACTTCCGAGAAGTTGAACGGCTTGGTTATGTAGTCCTCAACACCCAGCTCAAAGCCTTCAATTTTGTCCTTCACGTCATCCATAGCGGAAAACATGATTACGGGTACATCCCGGAGCGCGGCGTAGGTTTCCTCATTCTTCAGCGCCCGGGTCATTTCCCACCCGGTAAGCCGGGGCATGATATTGTCTACGATAATGAGGTCAGGGACTACATCGAGCGCGCGCTCGAGCCCTTCTTCGCCGTCCTGTGCCCGCTCCACGTCGAACCCAAGCTTCGAAAGCATTACTTCGAAAAAGTCGAGGTTAATCGGCTCGTCATCCACTATAAGAATCTTTTCGTTGCGTTCCATAATTCAGTTCCGTTCCCGGGGAACGCTATGATTGTTCAACAGGCGTACACACCTTGTCAATTCAATGCCTTCGCCGATACCCGGTTCGGATTATCCGCGACGAAGCCCGCGAGGCCGAGCAGAAAGCATAATGGCGCAAAGACCCAGGCGATAGTTGAGAAGCTTCCGGAAGCATCGCGAACGAGGCTGAACGCGTACGGCCCGAGCGCGCTACCGGCGACCATCCAGGCGGTATTAAACCCTGAAATCGCTCCGAGGTTGCGCGTACCATAGAACCGTGGCCATACGACAATGTGGTTAATGCCGAACATTGCCATTGCCACACCCTTCGAAGCGACCAGGAGCGGGTACCCGGCGGTGGTAACGGGCAGGATAATAAGGGCCACGAGGAAGGCCGCCAGGGCGACACCGTGAACGACGGCGAAATACTTAAGCCGCATATAGTCGCTGAGAATGCTGCCGAGGGGTTGAATGCTCACGCTCACTACCGCGGCGGGCAAAAGCACCGCGAGTGCGGCCGTTCTACCGACGCCCGATTCCGCCATAACAGCGACAATATGGAAGGTGAAACCGGTAATGAGCATAGACGAGAGTGAGACCACGAGGTTGAACACCCAGAACGACCTCGTTCGGAGCGCCTCCGAGAGCGTGTACTGATGCTCGGGACGCATCGGCTCACTCGTAGGCCTCAGGCCGACGCCACGCAGCGCGCGTTTCGCGCGGTCGACAAGCGCCGAGAAGGGAGAATACCGGTTCGCAGTCGGTGCCTGCGACGAAGCATCGACCTCAAAAATCCCTTCGGAACCTTTCGGGTCCCGGAACACCGCGAGCGCGAGGACGCCGACAAACGCGACGATGACAAGGCCGAGTATGTTCCAGCTTCCCTGCCATCCGAATCGATCGATCATTGAATCGACGAGCTGTGGCGCGTAGGAGAAGCTCAGAGGAATGCCGACCGACAGCACCGCATTCGCGGCTCCTCGACGATCGTCGTACCATTTCATGATCATGGTACGGCCGACGAGCGAAAGCATGCCCTGGCCCCAGAACCGAATAAGAAAAAACCCCGCCGACATAATCAAAAGCGCGGCGAAACTATCGCTTATTCCGGAGATAAGACCGCCGAGCGATACTCCAGCAAGACGCTGCGTAAGAGCGGGAGCCCGGGTAAGGAGCATGAGACTCAACCCAAGGGCAACCGCCGATACTGCGCCGGTAACGCGCGAACCGGACCGGTCGTAAACCCTGCCCGCGGGCGTCAGTACGAACGCGCTGATGATCGTTCCGATAAGATAGGCGAGACTCATATTCACGCGGGAAAGCGGAAGCGCGTCGATAAGGGCGTCTATAAACGCGCTTACCCCGGCGGTCTGGCCGGGAAAACTCGCGATCATGCCGAGAAGCCCGGCTGCAAGGTAGATTCGTCGTTGCTTCATTTCGTATTGTCTTTCTGCGAATGTCTATTTCGTTATCCGGCCGGGCGTTATCCGGCCGGGCGTTATCCGGCCGGGCGTTATCCGGCCGGGCGTTATCCGG